>JBGYPP010000033.1:0-7745 GCA_041838515.1 Acetatifactor sp.
CTGTATAGTTCGACGCATTTCCGCTTGTACTTGTAACTATAACGCATAAAAAAATACCCTCCTTACTGGTTGTCCAGTAAAGAGGGTACATATCACTAACTAAGTTAGCGCGATGCCCGTTTTCTTTACACAAAGTTAGGGGGGTGTTGCAGTAATGATTAAAAATCGTTACTGCAACACCCCCTTTTTTATATTTTCTCTATATTGTTTGGCCAGAAAGGTTTTAGAATTTCCCCTCCTTTGCCGCCTCCTCCAGAGAAACGGCTACGGCTACGGTCATGCCCACCATGGGGTTGTTGCCGGCGCCAATCAGGCCCATCATTTCCACATGAGCGGGAACGGAGGAACTGCCGGCGAACTGCGCATCCGAGTGCATGCGGCCCATGGTATCGGTCATTCCATAGGAGGCCGGGCCTGCGCCCATATTGTCGGGGTGCAGGGTGCGGCCGGTGCCGCCGCCGCTGGCCACGGAGAAGTACTTCTTGCCCTGCTCCAGGCACTCCTTCTTGTAAGTGCCGGCCACGGGATGCTGGAAGCGGGTGGGATTGGTGGAGTTGCCGGTGATGGATACGTCCACAGCCTCCTTGTGCATAATGGCCACGCCCTCACACACATCGTTGGCGCCATAGCAATTCACCTTGGCGCGCAATCCCTCGGAATAGGACTTGCGGAACACTTCCTTTACCTCATTGGTATAAGGGTCGTACTCCGTTTCCACAAAGGTAAACCCATTGATGCGGGAGATGATCTGCGCGGCATCCTTGCCCAGACCGTTCAATATGACCCTCAGGGGCTTCTGCCTTACCTTGTTGGCCTTTTCGGCTATGCCTATGGCGCCTTCAGCGGCGGCAAAGGACTCGTGGCCGGCCAGGAAACAGAAGCACTCCGTATCCTCCTCCAGCAGCATCTTGCCCAGATTGCCGTGGCCCAGACCCACCTTGCGGGTGTCTGCCACAGAGCCGGGTATGCAAAAGGCCTGCAGTCCCTCGCCTATGGCGGCGGCTGCATCAGCGGCCTTACGGCAGCCCTTCTTGATGGCTATGGCGGCACCAACAATATACGCCCAGCAGGCATTCTCAAAGCAGATGGGCTGTATGCCCTTCACCTGGTTGTACACGTCCAAGCCGGCATCCTTGGTGATTTTCTCGGCTTCTTCCAAGGAAGAGATGCCATAAGAGGCCAAAACGGAATTGATTTTGTCAATTCTTCTTTCATATGATTCAAACAAAGCCATTGTACTCTCCTCCTATCTTATTCGTGTCTGGGATCGATGATCTTGGCTGCATCCGCCACCCGGCCATACTGGCCCTTGGCCTTTTCCCAGGCCGTATTGGGATCGTCGCCCTTTTTGATGAAATCCGTCATCTTGCCCAGGCTGACGAATTGATATCCTATAATCTGATCCTCCTCGTCCAGAGCTATGCCGGTCACATACCCCTCGGCCATCTCCAGATACCTGGGACCCTTCTTCAGCGTGCCGTACATGGTGCCCACCTGGCTGCGCAGACCCTTGCCCAAATCTTCCAGGCCGGCGCCCACAGGCAGACCGTCCTCAGAGAAGGCGCTCTGGGTGCGGCCATATACGATTTGCAGGAACAACTCCCGCATGGCCGTATTGATGGCATCGCAAACCAGGTCCGTATTCAAGGCCTCGAGAACCGTGCGGCCGGGCAGTATCTCCGCTGCCATGGCGGCGGAGTGGGTCATGCCGGAGCAGCCTATGGTTTCGATCAGGGCCTCCTGCACTATACCCTCCTTGACATTCAAGGTCAGCTTGCAGGCGCCCTGCTGAGGCGCGCACCAGCCCACGCCGTGGGTCAGTCCGGAAATATCTCCCACTTGCTTGGCCTTTACCCACTTCGCCTCCTCAGGTATGGGCGCGCAGCCATGACAGACGCCTTGGGCCACGGGGCACATTTCTTCCACTTCTTTTGAGTAAATCATGTGAAATCTCCTTTCTTTGCGATAAAAAGTGACGGCCAGAGCAAGAATAATAGGCCAAACCACCATATAAAATCATTGTACCTTGCCCCCTATGGATTAGTAAATCCTAACTTCGGCAAATCCTTTTCCCCAGATATGGCTGGGGGCAGGCCTAAAGAAATCCTCCCTGCCCCCATCCCCAACAAACAAAAAGCGCAGCCGGATCTCTCCGGCCGCGCCCATTGTCTGTTTGTCATCCCTGACCCCCAGGTCAAAAGTCTAAATGCTAGACATTCTCCCCAATGCCGGAGATCTGCTTGTGGAAAGGCTCATGCTCGGATACCACCAGCACAGGCTTGGTAAAATCTAGGGCATAAATGCCTATGTAGCTCTTGGCGTCTATGGTCACAGAGCCGTCCTCGGAGTGGAGGGCCACATCCACAGGACAATGCTGGGCCAGCCTCTGCACCTCCTGCAGCTCATTAATAGTGTTAAACATTTTCTTCGTTATCATAATATACCCCTTTCCCTCCCCCGGGAGGAACACGCCGGACCGCATCAGCCCGGGAAATCTGCCTTATCCATGCCTTTGTGAAACACGCAAGCTGTCATGTCTAGAAATACCATTTTGCCGCCCTTTTGTCAAGTCAGGCCACGCATACTCAAGCCTATGCGCCCCTTGGCCATATCCAGGGAGGAGATGCGCACCCGCACCACATCCCCCACAGACAGGGCATCCAAGGGGTGCTTGATAAATTTTTCACTTATTTGGGAGAGATGAACCAGGCCGTCCTGATGCACGCCTATATCCACAAAGGCGCCAAAGTCCACCACATTGCGGACAGTTCCCAGCAAAATCATGCCCTCCTGCAGATCCGCCATCTCCAGCACATCCCGGCACAGTATAGGCTGGGGCATATCCTCCCGGGGGTCCCTGAAAGGCTTGTGCAAGGCCCCCCAGATATCCCCCAGAGTGATGGCTCCCACGCCCCATTCCCCGGCCAGCGTCTCCAGGGCCCGGGCATCCAGCTTCTCCCCCCTCTGCGCATAGGGCAGCAGCGCCTTGGCTGCGGCATAACTCTCCGGATGCACGGCTGTGGCATCCAAGGGCTCCTTGCCGCCGGATATGCGCAGAAAACCCGCGCACTGCTGGAAAGCCTTAGGCCCCAGCTTGGGCACCTTGCGCAGCTGGGCACGGGAGGTAAAAGGGCCGTTTTCCTCCCTGTAGGCCACTATAGAAGCCGCCAGAGAGGCCTGTATGCCCGACACATGGGCCAGCAGCGGCGCCGAGGCCGTATTGAGATCCACGCCCACAGCGTGGACACAGTCCTCCACCACCCCGCCCAGCGCCTCCCCCAGCCGCTTTTGATCCATATCGTGCTGGTACTGCCCCACGCCTATGGACTTGGGGTCTATCTTGACCAGTTCCGCCAGGGGATCCTGCAGACGCCGGGCTATGGACACCGCGCTGCGCAGGGATACATCCAACTGGGGAAATTCCTCTGCCGCCCTCTCTCCGGCGGAGTACACGCTTGCCCCCGCCTCATTGACAATCACATAACAGAGCCTTGGACAGCGCTCGGAAATCAATCTGGCCAGGATCTGCTCCGATTCCCGGCTGGCCGTGCCATTGCCCAGGGCCACCACATCCACGCCGTGGGCCGCCACCATCGCCGCCACCTGCTCCAGAGTCTGCTCCACCTGATGCCGGGGGGCTGTGGGGTAGACAACGGCCGTGTCCAGCAAGCGCCCCGTGGCATCCACCACGGCCAGCTTGCAGCCGTTGCGGTACCCGGGATCCCATCCCAACACCACCTTGCCCCATATGGGGGGCTGCATCAGCAGCTGCTTGAGATTTTTCCCAAAAACCGATATGGCGCCCTCTTGGGCCGCCTGGGTCAGCATGGCCCGCAGCTGCCTCTCTATCACCGGCTCCAGCAGCCTATCCCAGCCATCCTCCACAGCCTCCCTCAGCTGCCCTTCGCCAGGGTGGCCCGGCCGGCGGACAAAGCGGCCCCACAGATAGCCCAGCGCCTCCTCCCGGGGCCAGTACAGTCCCAGCTGCAACACCTTTTGCGCCTCACCCCGGTTCATGGCCAGCACCCTGTGGCCGGCCACTTTGGATATGGCCTCAGTGAAATCCCCATAGGCGGCAAACACGCCCAAATCCGCCTGGGGCTTGGCCTTGGAGCGTATCTCCCCCCGCCTCCAGCCCCAGCCCCGCAAATACTCCCTGGCGGCGGCGTCCTCGCTGACCCACTCCGCCATAATATCCCTGGCACCGGCCAGAGCCTCCTCCAGGCACAGATCCGTTTCCCCGGGCGCCAGCCTTTCCCATGCCTGCTCCAGACTCTCGCCTCCCTGACCCTGCCATATCCACAGGGCCAGGGGTTCCAGGCCCTTCTCCCTGGCCATACCGCCCCGGGTTCTGCGCTTTTGCTTGTAAGGCGCATATATATCCTCCAGCGCCGCCAGTGTGGAGGCCGCCTCCAGCACCTTGGCCAAATCCTCCGTCCACTGTCCCCTCTCCTCTATGGCCTGCCGGATCTGCTCCCGCCTCTGTGCCAGGTTTCGCAGATAGGACAGCCTTTCCTCCAGACGCCGCAGCTGTCCGTCATCCAGGCTGCCGGTGGCCTCCTTTCGGTATCTGGCGATAAACGGCACGCTGGCTCCGCCATCCAAAAGCTCTATGGCGGCCAGGGCCTGTCCCGGCCTTATGCCTATCTGGCTCGCCAACAGCGCAGCCAGGGCTTGGGTATTTTCCATTTTGTTCCTCCTATCTGCCGCCCTGCCATCTCCCGGCCCGCCTTACGGTCTGCCGGGGCAAGGGGCTTTTACCCCGCAAAAAGGCTTTTTCTTGCCCTTTGCAGCTTTTTTGCCTCTGATACCAGGGATGTGGTTCCCAGTATCACCACATCCCCCCCCCCCCAAGCCTTGGCGCTGTCCAGGGCCTGCTCCAGCGTATCCGCCCAGAGCGCATCCACCCCCTCTGCCGCCACCCGGGCCGCCTGGGATGGGGAAAAGATATAATGCGCATTGCCTGCCCTGGTCAGTATCATTGCCTGCGCCACAGGCGCCATCTCCCTTGCCACCCCGGCAAAATCCTTGTCCTCCGGTATGCCTATGACCACCGTGGCCGATGCCATGCCCAGCCGCGCCATCACCTCTTTGACCGGGGCGCAGCTGAGCCTGTGTATGCAGGCATCCAGCAATATTTTCGGCTGTGATGACAACAGCTCCATTCTCCCCGGCCAGTCCAATGCCGCCAGCTGTTTTTTGACCGGCTCCAAAGAAATATCTCCCAAAATATCCAGGGAAACCGCCATGGCCAGAGCGCAATTCCGGGCCTGGTGTTCCCCCAGCAGACGTATGCGTATGCCCTCCAGCAGCCTGCCCCCTACGACCACATCAAAGACCATGCCCTCCCTGTCATAGCCTATATTTTCCGCCCAAAAATCCCGTCCATAGACACGCAAAGGCGTTCCCAGAGCCGCCGCCCTCTCCTCTATCACCTCCATAGCCTCCGGACTTTGCTCTGCCACATAGACACATTTTTGGCCCTTTTGGATGATATGCGCCTTGTCTGCGGCTATCTCCTCTAAACTCCCGCCCAACTCCCTGGTATGCTCCAAAAAAATCCTGTTGATAACGGCATACCCATGCGCCATGTTGCTGACATCGTCATACCTGGCTCCCTTTCCGCACTCCATCACCAAAAAATCCGCCCGCCTTGCCTGAAAATACGCCAGGGCCAGAGCCGTCTGTATACCCATAGGACTGACATATGCCCAGGGAGGAATGGCACTGTCTATCTCCTCTATCTGCAGCCGGAGCCGGGACATATATAAGGCAAAATCCTCAGCACTGATAGGGCTTCCGTTAAAACAAAACCGCTCGCAAAAATCCTCCAGATGGGGACTGGTCATCAATCCCACCCGGAGGGCGGATTGCAAAATTCCGGCAATCATGACTGCAACGGATCCCTTGCCCTTGCTGCCGGTGACCGCCACTGAGGGCATATTGTCCATGCTGCGTATCAGCTCCCGGGTCAATTCCGGCCTTCTTTTTCTACCATCCTTTGCGTGGTAATCCAGATATTTCTCCGCCTTTTTATAAGACGCATACACAAAATCCTCCGCCTCTTTTCTATTCATGGCAGAAAATCCCCCCGTATGGTTTCCATGATTTTTCTGGCAATATTCTCACCCGAAGCCTGCTCTATACCCTCTATGCCCGGCATGACATTGATCTCACAAAAATAGGGCTTATCCTCCCCAAAGAGCAGATCTATGCCCAAGAAATCCAGGCCTGTCTGGCTGTAAATATCCCTGGCTATGGCACGCATGCCCGGGCTGATTTCATAGGCCTCCACCTCTGCTCCCAGAGCCACATTGGCCCGAAAATCCCCCCGGGAGTGCCTTTGCATACAAGCGGATACCTCCCCCCTTATGCTAAAAAAACGCAGATCACGGCCCAGGCTTGTGTGTATGCACTCCTGAAACAACCACTCCTTTTCCAGGCCAAATGCATAGGCCAAACCCTCCATATCCTCCCGGCTCTGCAGCAGAAAAACCTGATCCCCCATAGAGCCCTCCAAACCCTTGGCCACCACCGGAAAACCCAGCCCCTCCTCCAGGCGCTCATAAGGTATTTTTGCCGTTCCCAGTATATATCGGGGCATGACAAAGGCCGCAGACCGCAGCCTGCGGACTTGCTCAAATTTATTGATATAGAGCTGAAAGGCGTCCAGCGCATTGTAAGACCTCATCCCCAGAGCGTTTAACCCTTGCTTGAGCCTGCCCCACTTTACCCGGTTGATCACGAAGTCCCTCTGTTCCAAAATCTCCCCGGCATTGCACAAACCCTGAGAGCAGAGATATGTGTCATGTACGCCCAAAATCCGCAGATCCATGCCCAGGTTTCCAGCCTCCTCCACCAGCCTGTTGCAGGTATAGGCTCCGGACATGGTATTGTATTTTTCTATAATATATCCCCGCAAAGCCATGGACTATCACCCCCGCCGGACACCGGCCAAGACCGCCGCCAGCCTTTCTTTCTCCCCGCTGCCGTTGGTGGCAAAACGAAACAAAGGTATGCCGCAAATCTCCATCATATGATTTTTCATCCCATCTCTAATGGCCTGTACGCTCCCCGACCTATGATACCGGTATGCATCCACCTCTATAGCCACCACCGGCTGTTTTCCCAATGTATTGTATATGAAAAAATCCAGATGCGCCTTGGGATGCATGGCAAATTTTCTTTCCTGAGGGCTTAGGATATCTGGATGATCTACAAGCATGGCCAAAGGAAAATGGCAGACTACATCCAAATTTGTATATGCTCCTTCCCGCAAAACTTCTTGTATGACTGCATACATCAAATTCTCTGAATCGAAGTTGGAAATGCGCTTTTTATCCCGCAAATAAGCCTTTCTCTCTTGGTCATACTGCTTATACAAATAGTCAAATACCGAACACAGGGCACTGTTGGAAACGGAAAAATTATGATATCTTATAAACGATCATATGCTGTCTGCCATCCATGGCCATCCCCTCCACGTATAGGCTCCGCCCCCAAGCGCCAACTTGGCATATACACTTCCATATCGTATAATAATACCATTGAACACCCAATCTGGGAATACCGGGTTATCCCCAAAGGAGTTAGGCCATGCAGACCCCTATCACCCCCGCAGCCGGGGAAAAATCCATACGCCGCTTTGCCCTGGCCTCCATGGCGCTGGGCATAGTGTCCATATGCTTTCTGAGCACCGTAATCCTGGGCTTTATGTGCTCCAGCCTGGCGCTGCTGTTCAGCCA
>JBGYPP010000034.1:0-5110 GCA_041838515.1 Acetatifactor sp.
AAAAATATTATCCTTGGATGCCTTATCCTTGGATGCCTTATCCTTGGATGCCTTATCCTTGGATGCCTTATCCTTGGATGCCTTATCCTTGGATGCCTTATCCTTGGATGCCTTATCCTTGAATGTTTTTTTGGATATTTCATCCTTGTTTTTTTCTTCCAAAAAGCTTTCATCCCTGGAGGTGTTATCTTTGTTAATGAGATAATATTTTTTGAACTCCATATCTCAGAGGACTTTCTTATTGGTTTCTTCTAAGAGATAATTTTGTTCTTCAGTTTTAAATTCTCCGAAAGATTTTCCAGTTTCTTTCTCAGAAATCTCACCTGAATCTTTTCTTCATACATCCAAACCCAAAACCCCGCCGCCTCCAGCCGTTCCACCCTCTCCATACTCTGACAAAGGCCTCTTCAGACACATGCACGCTTTATCCCAATTTTTCTAACGCCAAATAAGCATAGCTTTTCACGGCTATGCTTGAATATAAATGGAACCTTGTACCGGATCTGCCTGGACCAGGTGACACTTGCCTGGATATTCCAGTCCTGAATCTATCCGGACTGGATGTGTTTTGCCTGGAAATGCCTTGCCGTAACTGTGCCTTGTCTGCACAGGGCCGTGCTTTACCCAGAGCAGCCCTTCCATAGTCCTTGCGCCCGCCTTGACCGGCAGGCAGCTATCCATGGCCCAATCCTGACCTGCCACTCTTACAGGCTTGCACATACCCTCTGCAGCCTTGCCTATCTCTGCACAATCCTAACTTGGCCCTGTCTTTGCCCTATCCCCCGGCCAGGCCTTGTCCTGCCCCAGCACCATCCATATTCCGGCCCCGGCATCTCCCTCCAGCCCCGCCGCCTCAGGTGCCTCGCGGGGAACCTCCCGGTTTTGACGCCCTGCCGGGCAGAGGTTTTTCCTCCATGCCGGGCCTGGAAAGATATACGGCCTCCTCGGAGGCATTGCGCCTTTGCAGCAGATCCATAAACTCCAGCATGCTGCCCCGGCTCCTCTCATTAAAGCCCGCCATGGATTGTATACAATCCCCTATGCTGATCTCTCCGAGAAAGGGCGTATCCAGATAAGCTATGGGTACCCTTTGCTTGGTCCTACCCAACAAAAAATCCACAGACACATCAAACAAATCTGCTACCCGCACCAGCGTAGACAAATCCGGCTGATGCACTTCATTCTCATAATTGGACACCGTAGAGGAGGACAGACACAAATATTGGGCCAATTCTTTTTGGCTGATTTTCTTCTCTGTGCGCAATCTAACCAGAAGCGTTCCAAATCCCAATGCCATACTCCTTTCATTATACCTAGACCGCTAACAGATACGGATATTATTGTAAAAGATTTTTCAAAATTATAAAGGGGGTTTTAGAAATTGCTATTTCAAAAAGGGTAATATAGAAAAATATTTTACTTTTCTAAAATTCTCACTCCTATTATCCAGATTATCCCAAAAATAGCCGCCAAAAAAACAGCCTACATTTTTTGTAGAATACCATATAATACAAATACTCCACAAGATGAGCGACAGCCCCGCATAGCGCAGATTTCCAAAAAAATCGCCCGCCTACCCCGGTTAAGTTCCCCAGAAAGTACACACTTTTCCACAAAAGCAACTAGCAAATCCCCGAAGAATATGGTATTTTTATAGAAGAATTTCCCTTTTTGAGGAAAAGAGGCGGCCTAGACTTTCACAACGCTGCCGCACCATATTCTTTACACACGCCCTCCGGGGCAGAAAGCGAGGAAAAATGGCAAGAATCCAAAAGACCATGGATGGCAATCAGGCCGCTGCGCACGTTTCCTATGCCTACAGCGACGTGGCAGCCATCTACCCCATCACCCCCTCCTCCACCATGGCAGAGGTGACGGATGAATGGGCCACGGCCGGCCGCAAAAATATATTCGGCCAAACCGTCCAAGTGACGGAGATGCAGTCTGAGGCCGGCGCTGCCGGAGCGGTACACGGTTCCCTGGCAGCTGGCGCACTGACCACTACATTTACCGCTTCCCAAGGCTTGCTTTTGATGATACCCAACCTTTACAAGGTGGCCGGCGAACTGTTGCCCGGCGTGTTCAACGTGGCCGCTCGCGCCATTGCCTCCCACGCCTTGTCCATTTTTGGCGACCACTCTGACATCTACGCCTGCCGTCAGACCGGCGTGGCCATGTTAGCCTCCGGCAGCGTGCAGGAAGTAATGGATCTCACCCCTATCGCCCATATGACGGCGCTCAAGGGCAAGGTGCCTTTTATCAACTTCTTTGACGGCTTCCGCACCTCCCACGAGGTTCAGAAGATCGAGGCCTGGGATTATGAAGATCTGAAAGATTTGTTGGATATGGAGGCCCTACGCGCTTTCCGTCATAATGCGCTCAACCCCAACCACGCTCGCCATATGGGTTCCGCCCAAAATCCCGATGTGTTTTTCCAGGCCCGCGAGGCATGCAACAGCTACTACGATGCCCTGCCTGCTTTGGTTGAGGAGCATATGGCCAAGGTCAATGCCAAAATTGGCACGAATTACGGCCTGTTCAACTACTACGGCGCGCCAGATGCCGAGCATGTGGTCATCGCCATGGGATCCGTATGCGAGGCCCTGGAGGAAACCATAGACCACCTCAATGCCGCCGGCCAAAAAACCGGTCTGGTAAAGGTACATCTCTATAGGCCTTTCAGCGCCAAGCATCTGCTGGCCTGCCTGCCCGTTAGCGCCAAGCAGATTTCCGTATTGGATCGCACCAAGGAGCCGGGCGCAATAGGCGAGCCTTTGTATCTGGATGTGGTGGCCGCACTCAAAGGCAGCGCCTTTGAGGCCCTGCCCGTATTCTCCGGCCGCTACGGACTCAGCTCCAAAAACACCACGCCGGACCACCTCAACGCCGTTTTCCAAAACAAAGACAAGCAGCGTTTCACCATAGGCATAGTGGACGATGTGACCCATCTCTCCCTGCCCGCCTATGCGCCTATACACACCGAGGATCCCGAAACCATATGCTGCAAATTCTGGGGTCTGGGCGGCGACGGCACCGTCAGCGCCAACAAGAACTCCATCAAAATAATAGGCGACCACACTCCCAGGTATGTACAGGCCTATTTTGATTATGATTCCAAGAAGTCCAGGGGCATCACCGTATCCCACCTGCGCTTCGGCAAAAAGCCCATACGCTCCACTTACCTGGTACACAGGGCGGATTTCGTGGCCTGCCACTTCCCCATGTACCTGTACAAATATAACATGGTACAGGATTTGAAAGACGGCGGCACATTCCTGCTCAACTGCTCTTGGAACCCGGAGGAGATAGAAACCCATCTGCCCGGACAAGTGAAGCGCTACATAGCCACCCACAATATCAAACTTTACACCATAGACGCACTCAAGATCGGCCAGGAAGTAGGGCTTAACGACAAGGTCAGCACCATACTCCAATCCGCATTCTTCACCTTGGCCAATATCATACCCCAGGAAGAGGCCATAGGGTATATGAGAGCCGCCGCCGAGGCCAGCTATCGCAAAAAGGGCGACAAGGTGGTGCAGATGAACTTCGACGCCATAGACAAGGGTGCCCAGGGCGTGGTGGAAATCGCCATACCCGAGAGCTGGAAGGAGGCTCTGGATCAGGACCTGTTCGCAGAGCCTTTGGCGGACTTCCAGGATACCCTGGATTTCGTAGTCAACGTACAGAGGCCCATCAATGCCCAAGAGGGTAACAACCTGCCTGTATCCGCCTTTTTGCCTTATGTGGACGGCTCCACACCCTCCGGCACCTCTGCTCACGAGCGCCGCTTTGTAACCACCCGCACACCCAGATGGGTGCCGGAGAACTGCATACAGTGTAACCGTTGCGCCTTTGTCTGTCCTCATGCGGTTATCCGCCCTTTCCCCATGACGGAAGAGCAGAAGAACGAGGCGCCGGAGGGCATGGCCACCATACCTATGCTGGGCTTTGCTGACCACAGCTTTGCCATAGCCGTATCTGAGGCGGACTGCACGGGCTGCGGATCCTGCGCCAATGTGTGTCCCGGCAAGATGGGCAAAAAGGCTCTGGAAATGACTCCCTTTGACGGAGATGAGAGCCGCCAGGCCTACTTTGACTACGGCAAGAGCCTGCCCATTATGGAGGAGGCCGTAGAGAAATTCAAGATTACCACCGTAAAGGGCAGCCAGTTCAGGAAGCCCCTGCTGGAGTTCTCCGGAGCCTGCGGCGGCTGCGGCGAAACTCCCTATGCCAAGCTGATCACCCAGCTCTTTGGCGAGCGTATGTATATTGCCAATGCCACGGGCTGCTCCTCCATTTGGGGCAACTCCTCTCCCTCCACGCCTTACACCCGCAATGACAAGGGTCAAGGCCCCGCCTGGTCCAACTACCTCTTTGAAGACGCGGCGGAGTTTGGCTATGGTATGCTGCTGGCGCAAAAGGCCCTGCGCAGGCGCCTCTTCGAGCAGGTAGTGGCCATCAAGGAATCCACCCAGGACCAGACGCTGGCCAGCGCGGCAGAGGCCTGGATGGACACATTCCACCAGGGTGCAGCAAACGGCCCTGCCACAGAGGCTCTGGTGGCCGCTCTGGAGCAGCATACGGACAAGAGCGAGTGTACGGCTCTGCTGGATGAAAAAGATTACCTGGCCAAAAAATCCCAGTGGATCTTCGGCGGTGACGGCTGGGCCTATGACATAGGCTTCGGCGGTTTGGATCATGTGTTGGCCAGCGGCCAGGACATCAATATCTTCGTATTCGACACGGAGGTATACTCCAATACCGGCGGCCAGTCCTCTAAATCCACGCCCATAGGCTCCACGGCCAAATTTGCCACCGGCGGCAAGGATGTCAAGAAAAAAGACCTGGCCTCCATCGCCATGAGCTATGGTTATGTCTATGTGGCCCAGATTTCCATGGGTGCAGATTACAACCAGACCCTCAAGGCCATAGCCGAGGCAGAGGCCTATGACGGCCCCTCTTTGATCATCGCTTATGCGCCTTGCATCAATCACGGCATACGCATGGGCATGGGCGCCTCCCAGACCGTAGAGGCCAAGGCTGTAGAAACCGGATACTGGCATCTGTTCCGCTTCAACCCTGCGCTCAAGGATGAGGGCAAAAATCC
>JBGYPP010000035.1:0-2754 GCA_041838515.1 Acetatifactor sp.
CTGATTACATTAACTACTACAATAACGAGCGCATCCAGGCAAAAACAAAGTGGATGCCACCTGCAAAGTACAGAACGGCATCCACCTGTTGAGCCTCGATCATAAATCAATGTGTCCAGGGAACTGGGTACATATCATTAACTAAGTTAGTGCGACGCCCTTTTTCTTTACACAAAGTTAAGGGGGTGTCGCGCTAACTAAGTTAGTGCAACACCCCCCTTCGTCATATGTTTTTCAATTTGGACATATGGGCCAGGACGATCAGGCGCATATCCCTTTGCAGCGGGGCTTCCGGGTCTATGTGCGCCTGTATCTCTCCGTCCCGGACTATGGCCAGGACATTGATGGAGTGTTTGCGGCGTAGCTCCAAGGCGGCCAGATTTTGCCCTTCCCACGCCTCCTGCACCTCCATCTCCACTATGGACACGTCCGGTGAAAGCTCCAGTATATCCACATAGCCGGATCTCAGCAGATTTTTGGCCAGGCGTATACCGGACTCTACCTCTGGCAAAACCACCTTGTCTGCGCCCACCTTGGCCAGTATCTTGTAATGGGTTTCACAGGCGCATTTGGCTATGACCATGGGTACGCCCAAGTCCTTGCACAGCAGAGTGGACAGCACGCTGGACTCTAGGGAGTTGGCCATGGCGATAATGACCACATCCATATGATCTATGCCCAGCTGCCTGAGGGCTTCTGCATCGGTCACATCTGCACACTGGCAATAGGCCAATTCCGGGCTGGCGGCATTGACCAGATCCTCATCCATATCCACAGCCAGTACCTCTGCGCCGTTGGCCTCCAATTCCTTGGCCACTGCCAGGCCATAACGGCCCAGACCAAAGACGGCATACAGCTTTTTCTCTCCATCGTAGCTATCCCTTTTCGGCATATTTCCTCACTTTTATATAATCTACATACAATTTACCTTAACCAACCCGAATCTGCTCCACGGGATTTTTGACCAGGGCGGGATTTTCCCTGCGCAGGTGCAGGGCGACGGCCAGGGAGATGGGGCCCACCCGCCCCAGATACATGGTGCCTACCAATATGGCCTTGCCCCAGACATCCAGACTGGGTGTCAGGCTGCGGCTTAAGCCCACAGTGGCTGTGGCGCTAAAGCTTTCATAAGCTATGTCCAAGGCCGGGGCGGGGCTGGCCATGGACAGCAGCAGTGTAGATCCAAAGGCTATCAAAAAGGACATGCCCACTATGGATATGGCCTTGCCCACAGCTTCCCGGGGTATGGATTTCCTAAAAATGCCTGAATCCGGCGCATTGCGCAAGGCGGCCAGTCCTGCGCAAACCAGCACCGTCAGTGTCACGGTTTTGACTCCCCCGGCTGTACCCGAGGGGGAGCCGCCCACAAACATCAGGAACAGGGAGAAGAGAGCGGAGGCATTGGTTAAATGCTCCTGAGGCAGCGTGGCAAAGCCGGCTGTGCGTGTGGTAAAGGATTGGAATATGGCCAGTGGAAGCCTCTCCCACCAGGGCAGGCCGGCCATGGTCAGTGGGTTGTTGTATTCAAACAGAAGGTAGGCCGCCGTGCCGGCAGCCAGAAGCCAGAAGCTGGTCCAAAGCGCGATTTGGCTTTGTAAGTGCAGGCGGCGGAAGAGGGATGGCCCTCGGCCCTGCCGGGGCAGCCCCAGTACCCGCAGCACATCCCACCAGACTATATATCCCATGCCGCCCAGAAAGATGAGAGCGCAGGTGGTGATATTGATCAGAGGGTTTTGCGCATACCGGCAAAGACTGTCTGTGGCCATAATGTCCATTCCGGCGTTGCAAAATGCGGAGATAGAGAGAAAGATGGACATCCATATGCCCCTGGGGCCGTATTCCGGCACGAGGATGGGCATATAGGCCAGCGCTCCCAAGGCCTCTACCAGGAACGTGCCTGCCAATACCTTTTTGACAAAACGCACCAGTCCGGAGGCCGTGCGCAGGTTGAAGGCATCCTGCAATAAGGCCCGGTCACCCATGTCCAATTTTTGTCCCAGGCCTATCATAAAGCCGCTCATGATGGTGATAATGCCCAGGCCGCCTATCTGTATCAGAAGGAGGATGACGGTCTGGCCAAAGGGGCTCCAGGCGGATACGGTGGGAACAGTCACCAGTCCGGTAACGCAGACGGAGGTTGTGGCTGTGAACAGGGCGTCTATATACGGCAATGGCCTGCCCCGGGCGGAACTCACAGGCAGCGCCAGCAAAAGGCTGCCCAGGAGTATGGCTCCCATAAAGCTCAGAAGTATGGCATGGGTAGTGGAAAAGACAAATTGCGGGCCGGATTTTTTTCTGCTCCTGGAGGGCAGGCCTGTATAAAACTGTTTCATAGCGTATCCTTTTGGGCGCAGAGGTTTAGGGAGAGGCCGGAACAGCGGCAGCGGCAGCCGCAGCCGCTGCCCTCTGTTCCAATTCCGCCCTCTGTTGTTCTATATATATGTGGGCGTTTGGATCGGCCATAAATGCGGCATTGTGTCGGCAGCGGCTGGCCTGGGGAGTTTCCGAGGGCAGCTGGCCGCTCTGGAGAGATGCGTCCTCGGTAAAGGGCAGTTCAAAGGTGCCGCTGCTCTTGAAAGGACACTCGTCAGAGGCCGGCAGTCCGTCATATACGCAGATATTGCCCTGGTAATGAATATGGCAGCTCTCCTCCGGTATGGTACCCTCGGCGAAAAATTCGGAGTTGAGGGTAGGGCATAGGCCCTCCACGGCCTGTTTTCCGGAAACCGCGCATACAGAGGCTCTCTGTATGCC
>JBGYPP010000036.1:0-7066 GCA_041838515.1 Acetatifactor sp.
GAAGCCTAAAGTGAAAAGGCTGGAAAAGTAGCGGAGAAGCCTAAAGCGAAAAGGCCGGAAAAGTAGCGGAGAGGCCTAAAGTGAAAAGGCCGGAAAAGTAGCGGAGAGGCCTAAAGTGAAAAGGCCGGAAAAGTAGCGGAGAAGCCTAAAGTGAAAAGGCTGGAAAAGTAGCGGAGAGGCCTAAAGTGAAGCAGAAAGGAATAGAAAGGAATAGAAAGGGAGAGCGGCCTGTAGAGTAGCAAAGAGCATGGATGCATGCAAATAGGGCATAGGCGGCGCCGGCCGGGGGGCAGTTCCCGGGCTGGCGCTTTGTCTTGTGAGGCAAATTCTAAAGAGAAATTAAGATATGCCCGGACATATGGACAAGGGGGCTTGGGGGGTATATAAGTGAGAATGTAGGGAATGGGTTGTGGGTGGAGAAGGGAGGCTGGAAAACAGCTCCGCCAAACTACAGCCCCTTGGGAAAGTGGCTCTGCTGGGGTACAGCGCCGATGAACTTTGCCAGGCGCAAAATCAGCCCTGGCCAAAGCCGTCCTGTGCTATGGTGATTCGGCAGCGAGATGGTCCGCCGCCAAAGGGAGTCTGGGTCGACATCGTTCTGGTCAAAGTCGGCCTCGATCAATATCAGCCTGGCTAATGCCTTGGCAAAAAGGGGGAATATATGGAGAACAAGGAAAATAGGGATAGCAAGGAAAATAGGGATAGCAAGGTTCCGGGTGCTGAAACGGTATCCGGTCCGGTGGGCGGCGGCCGGTCTTTGACATTGGATGGGGAGACCTCGCCAGAGGCTGTCAAGATCCGACGCAGAGAGTTGGGCTGGCTGGATCTGGCGGTGCTGACCCTGCTGATGTTTGCATATCCCATCTATGTGTCCACGGCGCAATTCCTGGCCTCGGGCAATTCCATGGAAAGGCTGGAGGAGAACTGGCATTTCAGTGCCGGGGACAATTATTCCCTTTTTATTTTGCAAAGCTTGATGCTGCTGGCGGCCTTTTTGTACCTGCTTTGGCGCCGTTTTGATTTTTCCGTGTGGAAAATACGATATAATATCAAGGCGCTGCTGTCCGGCGGGGCTATCTTTGTGGCGGCGGCTCTGATCATGGATGTATACACCATGATGCGGTATTCCATAGGCCTCTATCCCTCCTTGTGGCAGGCGCTGGCCGGAGCCCATCCCTCCCTGTGGCTGTATTCCCTGCTCAATGGGTTTTACGAGGAGATATTCTTTCTGGGTATGTGCATGGCCCTGCCCCGGCGGCATATACGCCTGGCCTTTGTGTACTCTCTGGCGGTGCGGGTCAGCTTCCATACTTACCAAGGCTTGGCCCAGGCCCTGGGGCTGGGCATACTGCTGGGCAGTTTTTTCTTTTTTCTGTATAAGAGATCCAAGGATAAGAATTTGGCGCCTTTTTTCGTGGCCCATACGATTGCGGATGTGCTGGGCCTGGGATTGGCGGCGTATTTTTGGCCATCAGCCTAAAAAATATGCCGGAAAGCTTGCATATGCCCGCAGAATTTGCTAAACTCATCTATTGTGATATAGTATACATCCTTGCTCCCGCCAGTCGGGGGCCACATGACCAAAAGGAGGAATGGCATGAACAAGTATGAGTTGGCCGTTGCCGTCAACGCCAAGATCGATGACGAGGCAAGGGGCGCAGTGGTGGAGGAGTGCAAGGCGCTGGTAGAGCGCTTTGGCGGAGTCATCCAGGAAGTGGAGGAGTGGGGCAAGAAACGTCTGGCCTACGAGATTGACCATATGAGGGAGGCTTTCTACTACTTCATCAAATTTGAGGCCCAGAGCACGGCGCCCGCAGAGATCGAGAGCCGTATGCGTATTATGGAAAATGTAGTCCGGTATTTGTGCGTTCGGCGGGACGAGGCATAAAGAAAGCGGGTTATTATTATGAATAAAGTGATTTTGATGGGCAGGCTGACTAGAGATCCCGAGGTGCGTTACTCTCAGGGGGAAACGCCCTTGGCCATAGCGAGATTTACCGTGGCTGTGGACCGGCGCAGGGGCAGAAATGCGGGCCAGGATGGGCAGGATGCCGATTTTATCAGTTGCGTGGCCTTTGGCAAGACGGCTGAGCATGCGGAGAAATATTACCACAAGGGAATCAAGATTGCTTTGAGCGGCCGCATCCAGACCGGCAGCTATACCAATAAAGAGGGCGTTAAGGTATATACTACCGAGGTGGTGGTGGAGGAAAGCGAGTTTGCCGAGAGCAAGAATGCATCTCAGGGCGGCGGCTTCCAGCAAGCCCCCTCCATAGCCGGAGGCGCGGGTGATGGTTTTATGAACATACCGGATGGCATAGATGAGGAGTTGCCTTTTCAGTAATAAAGGCAGGAAAGAGAACAGGAGGCACCAAGATGGCTTTTAATAAGACTGAGCGTTCCGAGTTTCCCATGAAGAAAAAGGGCGGCCTGCGCAGGAGGAAGAAAGTTTGCATCTTCTGCGGCAAGGACAATGTGGTGGATTATAAGGATGTGGCCAAGCTGAAGAAGTTTATCTCCGAGAGGGGCAAGATCCTTCCCCGCCGCATTACCGGCAACTGTGCCAAGCACCAGAGGGCTTTGACCAGCGCCATCAAGAGGGCTAGGCATCTGGCGCTTATGCCCTATGTGCAGGACTAAGCCAAAGGAAGTTCGGATGATCTGTCAAATCTGATAGCCGCAGGGGCTTCGCTCTGTGCGGATAAGCAAGATTTTTTTGAAAAAGTGGTGTAACCTCATCTGATGGGGTTACACCTTTTTCGTTTCCGCGATTTTTGGCGTATTCTCCTCCTCTCTGTGAATTTCTTTTATTTTTTGCTGTTTTCAAATATCAAATTGAGTTAAAGAATGAATGGGAATGAACGATCAAAATGAACGAAATCGTTAATTATGTGCAAAATCTGCGGGGAAATCGTATAAGGTGGCTTAGCCTGCGGCCGTCCTTGCGGCTTTGTCCTGGCCTATGGTATAATGAGCCATTAACAAGGGGAAAGAAAGAGGGTGGCTATGGGTAAACACATACGCTTGAAAGGCCGGGTGCACACCTATGCGCGCTTTTCCATATATCTGGGTATGCTGCTGGCCTTGGTGGATATGGCTATCTTCCTGTTGGATTATAGGGCGGGAGCCATAGTGTCCGCATTTACGGTATTGTATATCATACAATCTGTCATACTCTACTGGTACAACAAGCCGGTCATAATGAACGAGCTGGTCAGCTTTGCCACGGAATACGGTCAGGTGCAAAAGCAGCTGCTGCGGGAGATGGATCTGCCCTATGCCCTGCTGGACGACGGCGGCAAGGTGGTGTGGAGCAATCAGGCCTTTGACCAGTTGCTGCAGGAGGGCAGACCTCAGGAGGGGCGCACGAGCCGGAGCAAACCCTTCCGCAAAAACATCTCCCAGCTACTTCCCGAACTCCTGGCCGATAGGATGCCCAAGGGGGAGAGGAAATCGGCAGAGTTGGACCTGCAATTTGGCGGCAGGGATTTTCGGGCCCAGATGCGCAGTATCTCCCTGGGGGATATGCTGCAAAACAGCGCCATGTTTGTGGAACCGGGATATGAGGGATATCTGGTGGCCTTGTTTCTCTTTGACCAGACGGCATACAAGCTGGCCATACAGGAGGTCTTTGACGAGAGCCTGACTGTGGGCATGATCTATCTGGACAACTATGAGGAGGCGCTGGAGAGCATAGAGGAGGTTCGCCGCTCCCTGTTGACGGCGCTGATAGACCGCAAGATTAATAAATATATAGCGGCCCAGGACGGCATATGCAAGAAGCTGGAAAAGGACAAGTATATAGTGCTGCTGCGGCGGGCGGCGCTGACCGCCCTGCAGGAGGCGCGCTTTGATATTTTGGAGGATGTCAAAACCGTCAATATGGGCAATGAGATAGCCGTAACCCTGAGCATAGGCGTGGGCCTGGGCGGGCTGAATTATGCGCAGAATTATGAATTTGCCCGTAATGCCATAGATCTGGCGCTGGGGAGGGGCGGGGATCAGGCCGTGCTGAAGAGTCCGGACAAGATCAGCTACTTTGGCGGAAAGAGCCAGCAGGTGGAGAAGAATACCCGGGTTAAAGCCAGGGTCAAAGCCCATGCTCTGCGGGAATTGATCAGCTCCAAGGACAGAATACTGGTCATGGGCCATGAGCGGCCGGATGTGGATTCCTTTGGCGCCGCAGTGGGCATATACCGCATAGCTCTGGCTCTGCGGCGCAAGGCGCATATAGTGCTGGATGCGCCGCCGGCGGGCATACGTCCTCTCCTCGAGGCCTTGCAGGCCCGGGGAGGGTATGAGGAGGATATGATTATCCGCCATGAGCAGGCCCTGGAATGGTCCGAGGGCAATACCGCGCTGGTGGTGGTGGATGTGAACAAGCCCTCTATCACCGAGTGTCCGGAGCTGCTGCGCCGCTGTAAATCCATAGTGGTGTTCGACCATCACCGCCAGGGGGAGGAAACCATAGACAATGCTACGCTGTCCTATGTGGAACCCTTTGCCTCCTCCACTTGCGAGATGGTTTCAGAAATTTTGCAATATATTCAAGATAATATACGCATGAGGCCGGAAGAGGCAGACTGTATGTATTCCGGTATTATGATAGATACCAATAACTTTCTGTCCAAGACAGGCGTGCGCACCTTTGAAGCGGCGGCCTTTTTGCGGCGCAGCGGCGCGGATGTGACCCGGGTGCGCAAGCTGTTCCGGGAGGATGCGGCGGAGTACAAGGCCAGGGCGGATGCGGTCAGCCAGGCGGAGATTTACAGACAGCATTATGCCATATCCACCTGCAGTGCGGAGGATCTGCCTGCGCCAACGGTGGTAGGGGCTCAGGCGGCCAATGAATTGCTCAATATCAAGGGGGTAAAGGCCAGTTTTGTGCTGACTTATCACCAAGGCAAGACCTTTATCTCGGCCCGATCCATAGATGAGGTCAATGTGCAGCTGATCATGGAGCGTATGGGCGGCGGCGGCCATATGAGCATAGCGGCGGCCCAGATGGAGAATATGGGCCTGGCCGAGGCCATAGGCGCATTAAAGACCACTATAGATATTATGTTGGATGAGGGGCAGATTTGACCGGAAAAGGAGGCAGAGGCATGAAAGTCATATTGCTAAAGGATGAGAAAAAGCTGGGCAAGGCAGGGGATATCGTAGAGGTCAGTGACGGTTACGCCCGCAATTTTCTATTGCCCAAGAAGATAGGCCAGGAGGCCACGGCGGCCAATATGCAGGAGTTGAAGCAGCAGAAAGCCAGGGAGGCCAAACTGGCCGCAGAGAAGCTGGCGGAGGCCAAGGAGCTGGCCGCCAAACTGGAGGCCTCCCAGGTGCGTGTGGAGTTAAAGCTGGGCGAGGGAGGCAAGGTGTTCGGCTCTATCTCGGCCAAGGAGATAGCTGCCAGCCTGACCGCGGCCACCGGCATAGAGGTGGACAAGAAGAAGTTGCTGCTGCCGGAGCCCATCAAGGCGCTGGGCACATATGAGGTGGGAGCCAGGCTGCATCCCCAGGTGGTGGCTACGCTGCGGGTACAGGTGGTGGAAGCCTAGGGTGGACATATGGAAGAAATCATACGTCGTACGCCGCCTCACAGTACGGAATCTGAGCAGTCCGTCATAGGCTCTATGCTTTTGGATAGGGAGGCCATAGCCGTGGCCTCGCAAATGCTGACGCCGGAGGATTTTTATCACAGGCAATACGCGCTGATGTTTGAGGCCATAGTGGAATTGGCGGACAGCGGCAAAGGTGTGGATGCCGTCACCCTCAAGGAGGCTCTCCGGGCCAAGGATCTGCCGCCGGAGATGCTGGGGCCGGAGTTTCTGGCTGAGGTGCTGCGCGCCGTGCCCACTTCGGCACATATCAAGCACTATGCCCAGATTGTATCGGAAAAATCCACGCTTCGCCGTCTGCTCTCCCTGATGGAGGAGCTGTCCAAAAGCTGTTATGCCGGCAGGGATCCGCTGGAGCAAATTTTGGAGGATGTGGAACGCAGGGTCTTTGCGCTGCTGCAGAGAAAGGGCAGTTCGGATGTAGTACCCATAAGGCAGATTGTGGTCAGCGCCATGGAGAGGATAGAAAAGGCCTCCAAGAACCGGGGTGTGGTCACTGGCGTGGCCACGGGATTTTTGGATCTGGATTACCGGACGGCGGGTATGCAGCCGGCGGATCTCATACTGGTGGCTGCCAGGCCCTCCATGGGCAAGACGGCCTTTGTGCTGAATATTGCCCAGCATGTGGCTTTCAAATTGCACCAGCCTGTTGCCATATTCAGCCTGGAGATGAGCAAGGAGCAGCTGGTCAATCGTCTGTTCGCCTTGCAGAGCCATGTGGATGCCCAGCACCTGCGCACCGGCCAGCTGGAGGATGCGGAGTGGGAGAAGCTGATAGAAAGCGCAGGCGTTATAGGCAGCTCTCCTCTGATCATAGACGATACGCCCGGCATCAGCATAGGGGAGCTGCGCTCCAAATGCCGCAAATTCAAGCTGGAGTACAACCTGTCTATGATCATTATCGATTATCTGCAATTGATGAGCGGCAATGCCCGGTCCGAGTCCAGACAGCAGGAGATCTCGGACATCTCTCGGGCTCTTAAGTCCATAGCCAGGGAATTGCATGTGCCTGTCATCGCCCTCTCCCAGCTCTCCAGGGCTGTGGAAAAGCGGGAGGACAAAAGACCCATGCTCTCGGATCTTCGTGATTCCGGAGCTATAGAGCAGGATGCCGATGTGGTCATGTTTCTCTACCGGGCGGATTATTACAACAAGGACAGTAAGAAAAAGGACATTGCAGAGGTCATTATCGCCAAGCAGAGGAATGGCCCTATAGGCACAGTGGAGCTGGCTTGGCTGCCCATGTACACCAAATTTGCGAATTTAAAAAAATGATGGCAATCAACAGGGGGGGTGTTGCAGTAACGATTTTTAATCGTTACTGCAACACCCCCTTAACTTTGTGTAAAGAAAAAGGGCATCGCGCTAACTTAGTTAGTGATATGTACCCAGTTCCCTGGACACATTGATTTATGATCGAGGCTCAACAGGTGGATGCCGTTCTGTACTTTGCA
>JBGYPP010000037.1:0-26230 GCA_041838515.1 Acetatifactor sp.
CCGGAGTTTCTGGCCACTTCCCTTCCCTGTATAGTTCGACGCATTTCCGCTTGTACTTGTAACTATAACGCATAAAAAAATACCCTCCTTACTGGTTGTCCAGTAAAGAGGGTACATATCATAGTGCGACAGCCCCTTTTTGTCCCTGGAAATTGCCCTCAATAGGCGGAGGCGCTATAATGGGGCGTAGAGGCTGGGTCTGAGGTAGGCTGCCCAGGGGCTTTGCCCATGGTCTTAGAGAGGATGGGGTATGGCGGTATTTGGTAGGGAGGAGTTGTCCGGACTGCCGGCCTCGCCCGGAGTGTATATGATGCTGGATGGCAGCGGGGGTATATTGTATGTGGGAAAGGCTGTGCAGCTGCGCAGCCGGGTGCGCTCCTATTTCCGGGCACATATAGGCAGGGGGCCGGCCATAGACCGCATGGTAGAGCAGGTGGAGTCTGTGGAGGTCATAGTCACAGACAGCGAGCTGGAAGCCCTGGTATTGGAGAATAATCTGATCAAGGAACACAACCCCAAGTACAATACCCTGCTAAAGGATGACAAGACCTACCCATATATCAAGGTAAGCCTGGGGGAGGCCTACCCCCGCGTGCTGTTTTCCCGCACGAGAAAAAAGGACAAGGCCAGGTATTTTGGCCCCTTTACCGGGGGCGTACCTGTCAAAGAAGTGATAGATTTGATCAATAAGGCCTATGGGCTGAGGACCTGCCATAGGGTGCTGCCCCGGGATACGGGCAGGGAAAGACCCTGCCTGAATTACCACATCCATCAATGTCCGGCTCCCTGCCAGGCCTATATATCTCAGGAGGAATACGGCCGGGCTGTGGAGGAGGCGCTGGTGTTCCTGGGCGGGGAGTACGGTCCAATCATGGAAAAGCTGAGGCAGCGCATGGAGGCGGCGGCAGAGGCGCTGGATTTCGAGGCGGCGGCTCACTGGAGGGATATGCAGGCCAGTGTGCAGCGCATAGCCCAAAAGCAGAAGATGACCGGCGGGGCAGGTGAGGACAGGGATGTCATAGGCCTGGCTATGGAGGGGGAGGAGGCCCTGGCCCAGATATTTTTTGTGCGTGATGGCAAGCTCATAGGCCGGGAGCATTTCTATTTGACCCAGGCCGGAGGCAGACCCATGGAGGAAGTGCTGGAGGGCTTTGTCAAGCAATTCTATGCCGGCACCCCCTTTGTACCGGCGGAGGTGGCTCTGCCCTGCGCATTAGAGGATGCCGTCCTGCTGGAGCAGTGGCTGGGCCTGCGGCGGGGAGGGCGGGTGCGCCTGGCGCATCCCCAAAAGGGTCAAAAGGAGAAGTTGGTGGAATTGGCCTGTCAGAATGCCTCGCTGATCCTGGGAAAGAACAGGGAAAAGCTGCAGAGGGAGGAGGGCCGTACGCTGGGGGCGGTTCGGGAATTGGCCCAGGCGCTCGGTCTGTCGGCTCTGGACCGCATAGAGGCCTATGATATCTCCAACCAGAATGGGTACGAGAATGTAGGTTCGATGGTAGTGTACCAGGGGGGCAGGCCCAAGAAAAGCGATTATAGAAAATTTCGCATACGGGGCGTGCAGGGCGCCAATGACTTTGCCTCCATGGGGGAGATGCTGGAGCGCCGCTTTCGCCATGGGTTGGAGGAGAGGGCAGGAGGAGCGCAGGCCGGAGCCTTTTCCCTCTTTCCGGATCTGCTGCTGATGGACGGAGGCCGCGCCCAGGTGCACAGCGCCCAGGCCGCATTGGCCAAGCTGGGCTTGGATATACCGGTCTGCGGCATGGTCAAGGATGGGGCGCACAAAACCAAGGCCTTATATTGGCAGGAGGAAGAGCTGGAGTTGGACCGTCGGGGACAGGCCTTTTTGCTGGTGAGCCGCATACAGGAAGAGGTGCACCGCTTTGCCATCACCTACCACCGCTCCCTGCGGGGCAAAAAACAGGTGAAGAGCGTTTTGGACGACATACCGGGCATAGGTCCAGCCCGCCGTAAGGCCTTGATGGGATATTTTCCCAGCATAGACCATATACGGCAGGCGGATGTGGATACTCTGCAAATGGGCGGCGTCCTTCCGAGGCAGGTGGCCGAGGGGATATACAGTTATTTTCGCCGGGAGGAGAGCCAGGAATAGGAGGCGGGTATATGTCAGAGGAATACAAGCGGCTTTGGGCGGAGCGTTTTGCCGCCAATGCGCATAGGCACAGGGGGGTGGCCTGGGAGGCTGTGGAGGCGGCATTGGAGAGAGAGCCCGGCCTGCTGTCGGCTTATACATGGATGGAGGAGAGCGGCGGAGAGCCGGATGTCATCCGCCCTGCAGAGGATGGAGGCTGGTATGTGGCGGATTGTTCCAGGGAGAGTCCTGTGGGCCGCCGCAGCCTCTGCTATGACAGAGAGGCCTGGGAAAAGCGCCGGGCCAACAAGCCCCAGGGGGATGCGTGCAGCCTGGCGGAGTCCCGGGGCCTGGAACTGTTGGATGAGGAGGCTTATAGGGAGCTGCAGGCTGTAGCCGGACCGCTGGATACCAAGAGCAGTTCCTGGCTGTCCACGCCCCTTTCCATGCGGCAGCAGGGAGGCGCTCTGTTCGGGGATGCCCGCTATGGCAGGGTGTTCTGCTATCACAATGGGGCGGAATCCTATTACGCAGCCCGGGGATTTCGGGTGCGGGTTTTCCCCGGTGATATGGAAAAAATGGATACTGAATAATGATGCGCATTGCGCTGGAGAGTCAAACAGGATACAATAAGAAAAGGGAGTTCAAGAAATCCCCGGATACAATTGCATACTAGGAGCAGGGGAGCCTGTGTGCAGGCTGAGAGGAAGCGCGGTTAGCTTCGACCCTTATACCTGATGCGGATCATGCCGTCGTAGGAAGCGCCAACGAGGAGAGGATATCGCAGATATCCTTTTTTTGTGGCTGTATAAAGGGAGGATGGGAGATGAGAGAAAAACAAAGAGGCGCCGGCGCGGACAGGCCGGAGTACTGGGTGAGAAAGACGGCCATGGCCGGCCTGCTCTGTGCGGTGGCTGTGGTGGGCAGTACCATGGTCTTTCCAGTTTTGGGCAGCCGCTGCGCGCCGGTGCAGCATTTGGTCAATGTCCTGGCCGCCGTATACCTGGGGCCGGCCTATGCCCTGGCTGTGGCCTTTGGCTCCAGCCTGCTGCGGAATTTGCTGGGGTTGGGTACTCTGCTGGCCTTTCCCGGCAGCATGTTCGGTGCGGCCCTGGCCGCCTGGGCCTATAAAAAAACCGGCCGCCTGCGCTGGACCCTGGCCGGGGAGATCTTGGGTACGGCACTGCTGGGCGGTCTGAGCGCCTATCCGGTGGCGATACTGCTCATGGGGAAAAATGCGGGTGAGATGGCGTTTTATGTCTATGTACTGCCCTTTTTCCTCTCTACGGCCACTGGTGCCATACTGGGAGGGGCGGCGCTGAACAGTTTGGCCAAGGCGGGTCTGTGGAAGAGGGAGAGTCGATAGATGGAGGGTGGAGGAATGGCAGAGGAAAAGACCAGTCTATGGTCCGGCGGCTTGCTGTGGTTTGGCGCGGCTGTGTCCATAGCGGAGATAGCCACTGGAGCGCTGTTGGCTCCCCTGGGGTGGGAGCAGGGGCTGATGGCCATAGCGCTGGGCCATGGCATAGGCTGCCTGCTCCTGTTCCTGGCGGGGCATATGGGGGCTCTGACGGGCCGCAGCGCCATGGAAACCGTTGCAGAGGCATTTGGAAAAAGGGGAGGCGCTTTTTTTGCCATATGCAATATAGTGCAATTGGTGGGGTGGACGGCAGTGATGGTCTACAATGGCGCGGCTGCGGCCCAGGCTCTCTGGCCCATGGGCGCATTGGCATTTTGGTGCGCCCTGCTGGGCATACTGATAGGCATATGGGTGCTGGCCGGGCCTAAGCACCTGGAGAGAATCAATATGGCCGCTGTTGCCGCTTTGCTGGTCCTGGTACTGGTATTGAGCGTAATCTTGTTTAGAAACGGAGTGGCCGGCCAGGCCTCCGGTGGACTGGCCTTTGGCCAGGCTGTGGAATTGTCTGCCGTTATGCCCATCTCCTGGCTGCCGCTGATAGCGGATTATACCCGCAAATCCAAGAGCCCCCGCAGGGTGTCCGCTGTCAGCGCGGGCGTATACTTTTTCGCCAGCTGTTGGATGTATGCGCTGGGCTTGGGAGCCGCATTGTATACGGGCCAGGGAGATATATCTCCCATAATGGTGAAAGCGGGACTGGGCGCTGCAGCGCTATGCATAGTCCTGTTCAGCACGGTGACCACCACCTTTTTGGATGTGTATTCGGCCGGTGTGTCTGCCCAGAGCCTCCATCCCCGCCTGCGGGAGAAGCCGGTGGCGCTGGCTGTGGCTCTGTTGGGGGCCATATTGGCGGCAGTGGCCCCAGTTACCCGGTTTGAAGTTTTTTTATACGCCATAGGCACAGTATTTGCGCCCATGGCTGCCATTCTGGTTCTGGATTTTTTTGTCTTACAGCCCAGATCCCAGGGTAGGCGGCGCATATACTGGAATCTTCTCTGCTGCGCTGCGGGGTGGTTGGCATATAGGTATTTCTTGGAGCAGGCATACGATGTGGGTACAGCGCTGCCGGCCATGGGTTTGGCTGTGGCGCTGCGTCTGGCCGTTTATGCCCTGGGCAGGGATAAGGAGAAGGCGGATGCAGAGGCTTGAGTTCCCTTGGGATGCCGCCGGAGGGGGTAGGAGCAGTGGGGCGGCAGGGGATTTTCTCTTCGGTCTTTGGAGCCGCTTGCAGAAGCGGCGGCCGGTTGTGCATTGTATACACAATCAGGTTACGGCCGGACTCTGTGCGGATTTTTTGCTGGCGGCAGGCGCCCATCCCATTATGGCCCAGGCGCCGGAGGAGGTGGAGGAGATAGTCCGGAGCTGTCAAAGCCTGTGTCTGAATCTGGGTACTCCCAGCCGGGAGCGTATGGAGGCCATGGAGCTGGCGGCTCGGGTGGCGGCGGACAAGGGCATACCCGTGGTGTTGGATCCGGTGGGAGTTTCGGCATCGGCCTGGAGGTTGGATTTTGCCTTGCATTTGTTGGAATCCCTGCCCATAGGCTTGGTGCGGGCCAATGGGGGAGAGGTGGCGGCGCTGGCCTACGGGCAAGGCGCTGCCGGCTCCGACCCCGGCATCCGGGGGGTGGAATATGCCCGGGGCGGGGATAAGGCCTGGGCTGGGGATCTGGCCCGCCGCTTTGGCTGTGCCGTGCTGATGAGCGGGGCCGTGGATGTGGTCAGCGATGGCCATCGCTGGGCGGAAATAGCCAATGGATCTCCGGCTCTGGAGAGGATCAGCGGCGCCGGCTGCCGGCAGGGTGTGCTCTGCGGGGCATTTTTGGCTCTGGAAGATGTGGATGCCTGGGAGGCGGCAGTGGCCGGGGCGGCTGTGTTGGGCCTGGCAGGGGATAGGGCTGCGAGCCTCTCTCGAGAGGGAGATTATGGAACCTTTGCCCAGAGCCTGGTGGATGTCTTGGCGGCTTTAGGGGATAAGAACATATGGTCGAACCTGACTTGCGGCATAGGGTGGCACACAGAGGGAGAGGGAGCAGATGGGCTGGGATAAGCATATTTGGCGCTTGTATGGCATAACGGACAGAGCCTGTTTGGGGGGAGCGGCCTTGGAGGATAGGCTGGAGGCCCTGCTCCAGGGCGGGCTTAGGCTGGTTCAATACAGGGAAAAGCATTTGCCCTGGGAGGAGAAATGCCGGGAGGCGGCGGCGCTTTGCCGCCTGTGCCATAACTACGGCGCCATTTTCTTGGTGAATGACAGTGTGGACCTGGCGCTGGCAACCGGAGCGGACGGAGCCCATCTGGGAGCAACCGATGGGGATCTGGCGGAGGCCAGGGAGAGGCTGGGGCCAGAATTGCTGCTGGGTGCCACAGCCAGGACGGTGGAGGCGGCGGTAGCGGCTTGGAGAGCCGGGGCAGATTATCTGGGCAGCGGGGCGGTATTTTCCACATGCACCAAGGAGGATGCGATGCCTATGTCCAGGCAGCTGCTGATGGAGATCTGCAGGGCCGTGCCCATACCGGTGGTGGCCATAGGTGGTATTTCCGCCTCTAATGTAGAGGCGCTGGCTGGCACCGGCATATCCGGCGTGGCCCTGGCCTCGGGCTTGTTTGGATTGGAAAAAGCCGGGCAGGGGGTGGCGGATTTGCTGGCCCGCTTGGCGGGCCTGGATTTGGAGGCAAGGTGAGCGCCCGGCAGGCCCTGGGAAAGCCAAGGCAGGCGAAGCGTTCCTGGGGCAGAGCCCGGCAAGAGCAGGGCATCGAGAGCCGGCGAGGAAGATGCTTGGATGGGAAGAACGGGGGGTTCATTGTGAGGCCTTGAAGAATGACGGTGAGCGCCGGGCGGGCGCTGAGAAAGCCGGCATTCGGCGTATAGAGAGGAGAGCGGGGTATGGATTTGGCAAGGGTATTGACCATAGCGGGGTCGGATTGCAGCGGGGGGGGGGCGGGCATACAGGCGGACCTCAAGACCATAGCTGCGTATGGATTGTATGGCATGAGCGCCATCACGGCCTTGACAGCCCAGAATACGCTGGGTGTGTATGCCGTGCAGGATGCCAATGCGGAGATGGTGGAGGCGCAGTTGGATGCCGTCTATGGGGATATAAGGCCGGATGCCGTAAAGATAGGCATGGTGTCCGGCGAGGCCATCATTAAGGCCATAGCTGCCAAATTGCGGCAATTCCGGGCAAAAAATGTGGTGGTAGACCCGGTCATGGTGTCCACCAGCGGCTGCGCGCTCCTGTCGCCAGATGCCATGGGAGCCTTGAAATCCCATCTGCTGCCCCTGAGCAGCCTGCTTACTCCCAATATGGCGGAGGCGTCCCTGCTCTGGGGGCGAAAGGTGGAGAACAAGGCGGATATGGAGGCGGCTGCCCGCTCCCTGTCTGGGGAATATGGAGTGGCCGTACTGGTCAAGGGCGGACATCTGCTGGAGAGCGCAGAGGATGTGCTGGCGGAGGAGGGCCGGATACATTGGTTTGCCGGGGATAGGCTGGACAATCCCAATACCCATGGCACCGGCTGTACCCTCTCCTCGGCCATAGCCTGCGGCCTGGCCCAGGGCCGGGATTTGGTGGAGGCCATAGATCGGGCCAGGGAGTATCTGCGGGGCGCTCTGCATCAGGGCTTGGATTTGGGAAAGGGTGCAGGCCCAGTGGACCATGGCTGGAGGATGCGGGGATAAAGGGTGCCGCCATGCCAGGATGCTGGGAGGGGCAAAGACTCCAGACTGCAAGGAGAAAATAAAAGCCGGGGCTTAGAGGCCCTGGCTTTTGTATTGCAGTACCCTGTCTATGGGCCAGTGGTTGGCTATAGAATCCGGATGTATGTCCAGCTCTCTCAGCAGGGCCAAGGCCAGTGGGGTTTCACCCAGGCGGCCGCACCCATGGCTGTCGCTGCTGATCAGCAGGGGATGGCCCATCTTTTTGCACCAAAGGGCCAGAATACGGGTATTGGCCTGGGAGTTTCTGCGGTAGGAGTCCGGCCGTAGGGACATTTCATTGATCTCCAGAAACACCCTGGCCTTGGCGGCTTCCAGGGTCAAGATTTCCAGATTCACCGGAAAAAATCCATCGTCCACATGGCCCAGAATATTGACGGAGGGATGCGCCATGGCAGCCATGTAGGCCCGGAGGTGGATTTCTTCGGCCCTGGCCTCTGTCCGGGAGGCATCCGCAGGCGGGAAAAAGCTGTTGGTGTGCAGAGAGGCGATGAGATAATCCAGATCTTCGGCCAGATCTCTGGGTATATCCAAAGTGCCTTGGGAATCCAGTATATTGGCCTCCGCCCCGTAGAGCATATGCACGCCGAAGCGGCGCTTGGGCATCAGCCGCAGGGAGGAAAAGTAGGACAGGGAACAGGAACCCGGCGTAGCGGGGCCGTGTTCGGATATGCCCAGGTGGCCTATGCCCCGGCGGGCGGCTTCTCTGGCCAACTGGGTCAGCGTGTGCTTGGTGCCATGGCCGCTGGCCACGGTGTGGCAGTGCAGATCTATATTGAGCATGGAATATGTCTCCCTCGGCATGGGTCTGTGGTTTTCTTTTAGGATTATCCTAACACAAATAGGAAAATCCAGCAATACAAAAAGAAACCACTATAATATTTCTTAAATAATAAAAATAAACCACATAAACAAATTAAAAACCACATAATTCCACATAAAAATCCTTGACAAAATCCCCCTGCAGGGTGTAGAGTGGTTGATAAGGGAGTCTGACCAAGGTGGAGCAGGCGCTTATGCAATACGGGGAGGAAGCATGGCCAAGTTTTATTCCAAGGAAATACGAAAATCGTCTAGAATACCTAAATTGGTAGAACATTTGTTTGCGGAAATGCCGGAGATAGAGTCTGCCAGAGCCTTACTGTTGACGGAGAGCTACCGGGCCACAGAGGGGCAGCCCATGGTGCTGCGCAGGGCCAAGGCCTTTGCGCATATACTGGAAAATATACCCATTATCATCCGGCCGGATGAGCTGATCGTGGGCAGTTCCACGCTGGCCGCCAGGGGGTGTCAGACCTTTCCGGAGTTCTCCTACGCATGGCTGGAGGAGGAGCTGGACACGGTGGAGGGCCGTTCGGCGGATCCTTTCCGCATCCGTCCGGAGGTCAAGGAGGATCTGCGGCGGGCGCATGGGTATTGGAAGGGAAAGACCACCAGCGAGCTGGCCTATGCGTATATGGCTCCAGAGGCGAGGCAGGCCATAGAGCACAATATTTTCACTCCCGGCAATTATTATTACAATGGCGTCGGTCATGTGACCGTACAATATGAAAAGGTCCTGGCTATGGGCATGGAGGGCATACGCCTGGAGGCTGGGGAGGAGAGGGCAAAGCTCTGCCCGGCCCAGGAGGATTATGGCCGCCGCAACGCCTTTTTGGAGGCGGTGGAGATCAGCGCCAAGGCGGTGATGGATTATGCGGCCAGGTATGTGGCTCTGGCCAGGGAGATGGCGGCTGTGGAGCCGGAGGAGAGGCGGAGGGAGGAGCTGTACGGCATAGCCCTCTGCTGTGAGCAGGTGCCGGCCAAGCCCGCCAAGAGTTTCCGTCAGGCCTGCCAGAGCTTCTGGTTCGTGCAACAGTTATTGCAGATGGAGTCCAGCGGCCATTCCATCTCTCCCGGACGCTTTGACCAATATATGTATCCCTATTACCGGGCGGATATGGCCAAGGGGGCCATCAGCCGGGAGGAGGCTCAGGAGTGGATAGACTGCCTCTTTGTCAAACTCAACGATTTGAATAAATGCCGGGATGCGGCCAGCGCTGAGGGCTTTGCCGGTTACAGCCTTTTCCAAAATCTGATTGTGGGTGGCCAGGACAAGGAGGGCCGGGATGTGACCAACGACCTCTCCTTTATGTGCATCACGGCCTCCCAGCACGTATTCCTGCCCCAGCCCTCCCTGTCTATCCGGGTGTGGAACGGCTCGCCCCAGGAGCTGCTTATCCGGGCGGCGGAGCTGACCAGGACGGGCATAGGATTGCCGGCCTATTACAATGACGAGGTCATTATCCCCTCTCTGATGAACAGGGGTCTTAGCCTGGCGGATGCCAGGGAGTACAATATCATAGGCTGTGTGGAACCCCAAAAGGCCGGCAAGACCGAGGGTTGGCACGATGCAGCCTTTTTCAACCTCTGCAGGCCGCTGGAACTGGTGTTTAGCCAGGGTGAGGACCAGGGTGTGCAGATAGGCCCACGCACCCAGGCGGTGGAGGAAATGGAGCATTTCGACCAGTTCCTGGCGGCTTATAAGACCCAGATGCATTATTTTATCCGCCTGTTGGTCAACAGCGACAATGCCATAGATCTGGCCCATGCGCAGCTGGCGCCCCTGCCCTTTGAGTCCTCTTTGGTGGAGGATTGTATCAAGAGGGGCAGGAGCCTGCAGGAGGGGGGTGCAGTGTACAATTTTACCGGGCCCCAGGGATTTGGCCTGGCCAATGTGGCGGATTCCCTATATGCCATAAAGCGCCTGGCTTTCGACAGTCGTGAGGTGGGCCTGGGCGAGTGGAAACAGGCCATGGAGTGGAATTATGGCCAGGGCTTGGATGCCCAGAGCCTGTCTGAAAAGGCGGCCCGGGTGCTGATGGAGCTGATGGAGCGGGGCATAGAACCCCAGGAGGCCCAGGTGGCTGAGGTGGTGGAGCAGATACGGCTCCATGCAGCCCAGGGGGAGGCGCAGGAACGCTATGCCGGGATCTGGAATCGCATAGAGGAATTGCCCAAGTTTGGCAATGACGAGGAGGAGCCGGACGAATTTGCCCGCATGGCAGCCTATATCTATACCAAGGCTCTGCCCCATTACCGCAATCCTCGGGGAGGTATATTCCAGGCAGGCCTCTATCCGGTGTCTGCCAATGTGCCATTGGGGAAGCAGACCGGGGCCACGCCGGACGGGCGGCTGGCCCATACGCCGGTGGCGGACGGCGTATCCCCTAGTGCGGGCAAGGATGCCAAAGGGCCTACAGCGGCAGCCAATTCTGTGGCCAAGCTGGATCACGGCATAGCCTCCAATGGCACCTTGTTCAATCAGAAATACCATCCCTCGGCGTTGGAGGGGGAGAGGGGGCTGGAGAATTTTGTGGCCATGATACGCAGCTTCTTTGACCAAAAGGGCAGCCATATCCAATTCAACATAGTGGACAGGCAGACGCTGCTGGATGCCCAGCAGCACCCGGAGAAATACAAGCACCTGGTGGTCCGAGTAGCCGGCTACAGCGCCTTGTTTACCACCTTGTCCAAGTCCTTGCAGGACGACATCATAGGCAGGACAGAGCAGTCCGCCATGCTCTAGCAGGGGGTTGCATATGGAAATGGAAGAAGAGGGCCTGCAGGTCCGGGGGCGCATATTTGATATACAGAGGTATTCTATTCACGATGGCCGGGGCATACGTACCATAGTGTTTTTTAAGGGCTGCGCATTGAGGTGCCGCTGGTGCTGCAACCCCGAATCCCAGAGCCGGGAGATGGAAACCATGATCCGCCAGGGCAAGCCGGCCATTGTGGGACGGGATATTACCGTGGCCCAGGCGCTGGAGGAGGTGGAGAAAGACAGGCCCTATTACCGCCGCAGCGGCGGGGGTATGACCCTCTCCGGCGGGGAGATGCTCTGTCAGCCGGAATTTGCCCTGGCCCTGCTCCGGGAGGCCTCCCGCCGGGGCATACACACGGCGGTGGAGAGTACGGCCTATGGGGATTTTGCCCATATACAGGCGATTTTGCCCTATCTGGACCAATACCTGCTGGATATTAAGCATCTGGACGGGGAGGCGCATCGCCGGTGGACGGGCAGACACAATGGCCTGATATTGGAAAATGCCAAAAAAATAGCGGCTTTTGCGCTGGAGCGGGGGAAGCCCGCCATCTCTATAAGGGTGCCGGTCATACCTGGATTTAATGACGATCCGGTCTTGCTGGAGGCCATAGGCCGTTTCGCCCAGGAGCTGGGCGGGGTGGAATGCATACACCTGCTGCCCTACCACAGGCTGGGCCAGGATAAGTATGCGGCGCTTGGCAGGGAATATGCCATGGGGGATGTGCGGCCGCCCTCCAGGGAGAGGATGCAGCTCCTGCTGGAGAGCGTCCGCCGGGGCGCCGGCTCCATAGGCTGCCAGATAGGAGGTTGAGCCATGGCTTGGGAGGGGGATTGCAAGCAGAGAATAGTACAGGAGCTGGTGCCGGGCCGGCAGGTGACGCTGGCACATATAATCGCCTCCCCGGACCAAAGCCTTTATGCCAAGCTGGGGCTGGGGTCGGCTCCGGAGAAGGTCGCCGGCCCGGCGGCCATAGGCATATTGACGGTGACTCCAGGGGAAACGGCCATCATATTGGCGGACATAGGCATTAAGAGCGCCGGCGTGGCTCTGGAATCGGTGAATATGGCCAGTGGATCCCTGCTGCTGACAGGCAGCCTCTCCCAGGTGGAGAGCGCCCTGGCGGCGGTTTTGGACTATGTAGAGGGGGTTTTGGGATACGCCGGCTGCCCTATGACAAAAACCTAGAGAACCCGAGTGGAATTGTTGACTTGTGTGGTTTTAGGGTATATAATGGCAACAAAAGCAACAAAAAAACAACAAACTATGCAAAAGCAAGGAGGATGCAGCCATGATGAATGAGTACGAACTCAAACAACAGATTTGCGAAATCGGCCGCAGGATTTACCAGAGGAACATGGTGGCCGCCAATGACGGAAACATATCCGTCAAGCTCAATGACAATGAGTTCCTGTGCACGCCTACCGGTGTTTCCAAGGGCTTTATGACCCCGGAGTATATCTGCAAGGTGGATGCAAAGGGCAATGTGCTGCAGGCCAACAAGGGATTTAAGCCCTCCTCCGAGATCAAAATGCATATGCGCGTATATGAGAAGAGGCCGGATGTGGGCGCTGTTTGTCATGCGCATCCCACCTTTGCCACTTCCTTTGCCATAGCCGGCATTCCCCTGACCCAGCCCATCATGCCGGAGGCCGTTATCGCCCTGGGCTGCGTGCCTATAGCTGAGTACGGCACTCCCTCCACCATGGAGATACCGGACAATCTGGAGAAGTACCTGCCTTACTACGATGCGGTATTGCTGGAGAGCCATGGCGCCCTGACCTGGTCTACGGATCTGTTTGCGGCTTACTATAAGATGGAGTCTGTAGAGTTCTATGCAGAGTTGCTGTACAAGGCAAGGCAGCTGGGCGGCCCCAAGGAGTTCGACAAGAATACGGTGGAGAAGCTGTATGAGATCCGCAGGCAGATCGGTCTGCCCGGCAAGCATCCCGCCGATATGTGTGTAAACAAGAGCGGCACCACTTGCCATTCCTGCGGAAACGGCATGGGAAGCGTGCGCGCCGAGGGCAAGGCTCCCAGCCCCGAGGTGGTGGCAGAGATCACCAAGCAGGTAATGGCCCAGCTGGGATTGAAGTAATTTGCGGGGTGGCGCCATGAGAGCAGATACATCTCTGGCTGTGCGGGCAGCCGCCCTGGCCTCCCAGGAGGCGGCGGGCAATCTGTTCCTGGGCGGACGGATCAGCCTGGATCTGGCGGAGAGGCTCATCAAGGAAGTGGAGAAAAAGGCCCTAGAGATGGGCATGCGGGTGGTATGTGCCGTGTCTGACGGAGAGGGGAGGCCGCTGTGCGTACGCAGCATGGACGGCGCCTTTGGAGGCAGTTATGATGTGGCTGTCAACAAGGCCTATACCTCCGCAGCCTTTCAGATGAGTACCCAGAAGCTGGGATCCATGAGCGGCCCCGGCCAGGATTTGTACGGCATACAGTGGACGAACCAGAGCCGGATAGTCATATTCGCCGGCGGCGTACCCTTGGTTTGGAACGGAGAGAGGATAGGCGCCTTTGGCGTGAGCGGAGGCACGGCAGTGCAGGACGGCGCTCTGGCGGACTATGCCTTGGAAGTATTTGGCCGGCTGATGTAGGGCCGGAGAAAGGCAACTAGCAAATGAATGAGGAAAGGATCAATGAGGTCGTCCGGGAGGTAGTAGCCCGGCTGGCCCTGAGCCAAAGCCCCGGCCAGCCCCAGGCGCAAGGCAGCCGCAGGGGGGTCTTTGCTGACATGAACGATGCCATTGAAGCGGCCAAGCAGGCCCAGGAAGTGGTGAAGCGCATGTCTGTGGACCAGAGGGAGAAGATCATCTCCAACATCCGCAAAAAGACGCTGGAGCAAGCCGAAACTTTGGCCCGCATGGGCGTGGAAGAAACCGGCATGGGCAATGTCGGACACAAGATACTCAAGCACAAGCTGACGGCGGAGAAGACCCCCGGCACTGAGGATATACGCACTACGGCCTGGTCCGGAGACGCGGGCCTGACCCTGGTGGAGATGGGGCCTTTTGGCGTAATCGGCGCCATCACTCCTTGCACCAATCCTTCGGAAACCGTGCTTTGCAACAGCATGGGAATGATAGCCGCAGGAAATACAGTGGTTTTCAATCCCCATCCCCAGGCGGTGCAGACTTCCATCTATGCCATAGGCCTGGTGAATGAGGCCTCCATAGAGGCCGGCGGCCCGGACAATGTGGCCACTACTGTGGCCAAGCCCACGCTGGAGAGCGGCGCCATCATGATGTCCCACAAGGACATCCCCCTGCTGGTGGCCACAGGCGGCCCGGGGGTGGTGACAGCTGTCCTTTCCTCCGGAAAGAGGGGCATAGGCGCGGGCGCGGGCAACCCTCCTGTGCTGGTGGACGATACCGCAGACGTGCGGAAGGCGGCCCAGGATATAGTCAACGGCTGTACCTTTGACAACAACCTGCCTTGCATAGCGGAGAAAGAGGTGGTGGCCGTTTCCTCCATTATGGATGAACTGATGCACCATATGGTGGCTGAGCAGGGATGCTATCTGGCTTCCAAGGAGGAGCAGGAGGCGCTGGTCAGGACGGTGCTGACTCCCAAGGGTCTGAACCGCAAGTGCGTGGGCCGGGATGCCAAGACCCTGTTGTCCATGATAGGCGTGGAAGCGCCGGCCGGCACCCGCTGCATTATTTTCGAGGGGGAGAAAGAGCATCCCCTGATCTGCGAAGAGCTGATGATGCCCATCTTGGGCATAGTGCGGGCCAAGGACTTTGAGGATGGCGTGGAAAAGGCGCTGTGGCTGGAGCATGGCAACCGCCATTCCGCCCATATACACTCAAAGAACGTGGACAATATCACCCGGTATGCCAAGGCTCTGGACACGGCCATTGTGGTAAAGAACGGGCCTTCGTATGCGGCTCTGGGCTTCGGCGGCGAAGGCTTCTGCACCTTTACCATAGCCAGCCGTACCGGAGAGGGCTTGACCAGCACCAGCAGCTTTACCAAGTCCAGGCGCTGTGTCATGACGGAGAGCCTGTGTATCCGCTAACCAAAATGAGGAAGAGCGATGGAAAAGAATATCAATATTGAGGAGATCGTCAAAGCGGTCCTGATGAATATGGAGGGGCAGGCTCCGGGCGAGCACAGCCATAAGGGCTGTTGCGGTTCCTGCAAGTCCGGCAAGACGCTGCCGGAAAAGGCCAGGGTGGCCATGCTGACCGCCAAGGAGAAGTTCGAGATCAAGGAATTTCCCCTGCCGGCCGTAGGCGATGACGATATACTGGTCAAGGTAGAGGGCTGCGGCATCTGCGGAACAGATGCGCATGAGTTCAAAAACGATCCCTTCTCCCTGATACCCATAGTGCTGGGACATGAGGGCACCGGCGAAATCGTCAAGATGGGCAAGAATGTAAAGAAGGACAGCGCGGGCAAGGATTTGCACGTAGGTGACAAGGTGGTTTCCTGCATGATCTTTAAGGACAATCCGGAGATCACCATGTTTGACTTGAACAAGCAGAACGTGGGCGGCGCAGACGTGTATGGACTTTTGCCCGAGGATGACATACACTTTAACGGATGGTTCGGCGATTATATACTGATCAGGGGCGGTTCCACCATATTCAATGTCAGCGACCTGGATCTCTACTCCCGCATATTGATAGAGCCCTCCGCCGTGCTGATACACGCTGTGGAGAGGGCCAAGACCACCGGTATACTGCGCTTTAACTCCAGGGTGGTGGTGCAGGGATGCGGCCCCATAGGCCTGATCTGCATAGCCATACTTAAGACCATGGGCATACAAAACATACTGGCTGTGGACGGAGAGCAAAAGCGTCTGGACTTCGCCAGGGAGTTGGGCGCCTCCTGTACGGTGAATTTCACCCAGCACAAGGGTATAGAAGCCCTGACCAAAGCTGTGGAGGAGGCCTTTGGCGGACATCCTGCCGACTTTGGTTTCCAGTGTACGGGTTCGCCGGCGGCACATGCCAACATCTACAAGTTCATACGCAATGGCGGCGGCCTCTGCGAGTTGGGCTTCTTTATCAACGGCGGTGATGCCACCATCAATCCCCATTTCGACCTCTGCGCAAAGGAGATCACGCTGGTGGGCTCCTGGGTATACACGCTGAGGGATTATGCCACCACCTTTGATTTCCTGAAGGCTGCCAAGGCCATGGGTCTGCCTATGGAGAAGCTGATTACCCATACCTACCCCCTGGAGCAGATCAATGAGGGCCTTAGGACCAACCTAGCCATGTCCGGTCTGAAGATTGCCATTATCAACGAATAGGCAAAGAGGGGATAGCGCATGAACGAGGCAGTAGGAATTTTGGAAGTGTTCGGTCTGGCCTGCGCCTTTATGGCTGCGGATGCCGGATGTAAGGCGGCCAATGTCCGCTTGGAGCATTTCGATAAAAACAAGCCGGGCAATGCGGATGCCCTGCCGGTGCCCCTCCTGGTAACGGTGAAATTCCGAGGCAGCGTATCGGATGTGGAGGAGGCTATGGAGGCCGGCATAGCTATGGCCAACCGGCTGACGGGGGTGGTACAGCACTATATCATCGCCAATCCCACAGAGGACACCTGTAAGATGCTCAAATTGAACGCTTTTGACAAATCATAAAATAGAGGGATTTGCCGCAGGGGCGGCAGAAAGAGAGGACGACATGGCAAAGGAAGCATTGGGTATGGTGGAAACCAGGGGTCTGACCGCAGCAATTGAGGCGGCAGATGCCATGACCAAGGCCGCTGAGGTGACCTTAGTGGGCACGGAGAAAATCGGTTCCGGTCTGGTGACCGTGATGGTGCGCGGCGATGTGGGCGCAGTAAAGGCGGCTGTGGAGAGCGGTGCCAATGCGGCAAGCCGTCTGGGCGAGCTGGTGGCCACCCATGTAATTCCCAGGCCTCACGGCGATGTGGAGAAGATACTGCCTGGCGTGTAAGCAGCGGGAAAATGAGGTAGCTATGGGCAATTCCTATGGATTTATCGAGATAACCGGCGTGGTGGCCGCCATGGACGCCTTGGACATTATGTGCAAGACAGCGGATGTGGAGCTGGCTACCTGGGAGAGGAAGCTGGGAGGCCGCCTGGTGACCCTGGTCATCCGGGGAGAGGTATCCGCTGTGAGCCAGGCTGTGGAAGCGGCCTGCCGGCAGGCGATCAAGAAACCCGCTGCTCATGGCGTGGTGGCCAATCTGCATCCGGAGGTGGTGAGGCTGGTAGAGCTGAGCCGTTCCCGTTGGAACAAGGGGCAAGAGGAATAATTTATGGCGGAGAAAAAAGGGCAGGGAAGCCCTCAGAAAGCCGCCTCGGTGGCAAAGAGGGTGCGCGCGGCCACTATAGCCGCCCCCTCGGCGCAGGTGGAAGAGATGGCGGCTGGCAAGGGCCAGGAAAAGCAGCAGGGGGAGATGCCCCCTAGAGAGGAGAGAAAGATGGCACAGGAAGCATTGGGCATGGTAGAAACCAGGGGTTTGGTAGCGGCTATAGAGGCGGCTGACGCAATGTGCAAGTCTGCCAATGTAACTCTGGTAGGCACGGAGAAGATCGGCTCCGGTCTGGTAACGGTAATGGTTAGAGGTGATGTGGGCGCTGTGAAGTCCTCCGTGGAGAGCGGCGCCAATGCGGCCAGCAAGCTGGGCGAGCTGGTGGCCACCCATGTAATTCCCAGGCCTCATGGCGATGTGGAGCTTATTCTTCCCAAGGCGAAATAAGCAGCCGCAAATTTAGCCAAGTGAGGACGGGGAATGGATACAAAGAAGATCGCAGAGATTACCCGTGAGGTCATAGCTATTCTGGAAAAGAACGGCAACAGCCCCCGGGGCTATACCATACCCGTAGGCGTTTCCGCCAGACACATACACCTGACCCAGGAGCACGTAGAACAACTGTTTGGCCCCGGATACCAGCTGACTCCTAAGAAGGAGCTGATGGGCGGACAGTATGCGGCTAACGAAACCGTCACCATAGTGGGCTTGAAGCTCCGCGCCATAGAAAATGTACGGGTGCTGGGGCCAGTGCGCAGCGCATCCCAGGTGGAGGTGTCCGCCACCGATGCCATGCGGCTGGGTGTGAAAGCCCCCATACGTGAGTCGGGGAAGATTGCCGGTTCCGCCCCCATAGCCGTGGTCGGCCCCAAGGGCGTGGTATACCTGCCCGAGGGGTGTATAGTAGCCTGGAGGCATATTCATATGTCGCCCCAGGATGCGGCCAAGGCCAAGGTGGTTGACGGACAGATGGTGCGTGTGCAGGCGGACAATGAGCGGGGAACGGTATTTGAACAGGTAAAGGTGCGCGTGCATGAGGGCTTTACGCTGGAAATGCATATAGATACGGATGAGGCCAATGCGGCCAGGCTGTCCACTGGAGATACGGTGGAATTGCTCTCTTAGTTTTTTTGCAATATGCATTTGTGCTTGAGGAGCAGCCGCCCGTCGGGATCTATGTCCGGCGGGCAGGGCTACCCTTATTCTAAAGGGGGAACAGGGCCGAAGCGGCGGGAGTGGGTCATGATAATAGGAAAAGTGATAGGAAGTGTAGTTTCTACCCGCAAGCACGACAGCCTGGTGGGCAACAAATTTATGGTAGTGGAGCCTGTGCCCCATATGCGGGGGCAGGCCTTGCAGATGGTGGCCATAGACAATATAGGCGCCGGCGTGGGAGATTATGTGCTGGTGGCCTGTGGAAGCGCAGCCCGTATGGGCTTGGATGTGGAAAAAACGCCGGTGGATGCGGCCATAGTCGGCATAATAGACGATGGCGGACACTGGGAATAATGATAGATGGCAGGGCCGTACCGCAGGCTTTGGGCTTAGGGGGTGGCAGGGCAGATGGAGCAGAACAGGCAAGTATTTGGGCAGACGGCAGATCTCAGTTTGGAAGAGTTGCGCAGCCGTATACAGGAAAGCGGCATAGTGGGTGCCGGCGGGGCTGGATTTCCCACCTATGGAAAAATTGATGCCAGGGCCAAGACCTTGCTGCTCAACTGCGCGGAATGTGAGCCGCTGCTGACCCTGCACAGGCAGCTGCTGCAAAGGCATACCAGGGAGATATTGGAGGCCTTTTGTCTGTTGGGCCGTGTGCTGGGCGCAACAGAGTTGATTATAGGCATAAAGGAAGAGTACGAATCCACAATAGAAGCCATAGAGGCGGTGGGGGGCAGCTATCCCCAGGTTCGCCTGCACAAACTGCCCGGGGTGTATCCTATGGGGGATGAGATTGTACTGATCTATGAGGCCACGGGCCGGGTCATCTCCCCCGGAGGACTGCCCATAGAGGCCGGAGTGGTGGTGATGAATGTGGAAACGGTATACAACATATACCGGGCCATATACCTATCCCAGCCAGTAACCTCAAAGCTGGTGACCATAGTGGGTGAGGTGGCAAAGCCCAAGACTATATCGGCGCCGGTGGGCATGCGCATATCTGAGGCTGTGGAAATGGCCGGAGGCGCAAAGAGGGATGGTGTGGCTTATCTGGTGGGCGGCCCCATGATGGGCAGCATAAAGAAAGGCCACGATCCCATTACCAAGACAACCAATGCCATACTGGTGTTGCCGGAAGAGCATTTGCTCATACAGATGATAAGGCAGCCATCCTCCATCAGCATGAAGCGCGCAGCCTCCTCTTGCTGCCACTGCCACGCTTGTACGGATCTCTGCCCCCGCTTCAACCTAGGGCATCCTATAGAACCCCACAGGTTTATGCGGGCCATGAGTAATCATGATTACCAGGATGTGGAAACCTTTGAGAATTTGTTCTTCTGCTGCGGCTGCGGCATATGCGAGCTGGTAGCCTGTCCTCAGAGTCTGGCGCCCCGCAGCTTGATCAATGACTGCAAAAAGCAGCTCCGTGCCATGGGTATGAAGCCTCCCAAGGACAGGGAGGCGGCGCCCATCACCGAGGCCAGGGAGTATCGAAAACTGCCGGAGAAGCGCTTGGAGGCCAAACTGGATCTGGTCCGGTACGCGCAGGACAGCCCCTTGGATGAGGCGCTCTGTCGGGTGGAGGAGGTAGTGCTGCCCCTATCTCAGCATATAGGCGCACCGGCAGAGGCGGTGGTGTCTGTGGGAGATAGGGTGTCTGTGGGCGCTGTGGTGGCAAGGGCGGCAGAGGGTCTGTCCGTGCCTATACACAGCTCTATCGATGGACAGGTGTTGGAACTGGGGGCCTCTTTTATACGCATAGGCAGGCCGCTGTAGGAAAGGATAGGATATGGCTAGAGCAATAGGCATGGTAGAGTACAAGACTGTGTCGGCCGGTGTGCTGGCGGCGGATCATATGGTCAAGACCTCCCAGGTGGAATTGCTGGAGGCCCAGGTGGTCTGTCCCGGCAAGTATATAGCGCTGATAGCGGGGAATCTGAGCGCAGTGTCCAGCGCCATAGAGGCGGCAAAGGCGCTGGGCCAGCACCAGCTGATTGATTCCTTTGTGCTGGGCAATCCCCACGAGAGCTTGTTTCCAGCCATCTATGGAACAACGGGCGTGGAAAAAGTGCAGGCTCTTGGCATAATAGAAACCTTTGACGCCATATCCATTATCGAGGCGGCGGATGCGGCTGCCAAGACGGCCATAGTGCATCTGATAGAGCTGCGCATAGCCAAGGGCATGTGCGGTAAGTCCTATCTCTATCTGACAGGGGAGATAGCGGCGGTAGAGGCGGCCATAGCCAAGGCGAAATCCGTGGTGGCGCAAAAGGGCATGTTCCTGGATTCCAGCGTGATGGCCAATCCGGACAGTCAGATTTGCCGGTCTATATTGTAGTTCGGATTTTGGAAAGAAGCGGACATTAACACAGGGAGAGCCCGGGAAAAAGCTTTATCTGATGCAGATAGGGCTTTTTTGTCTATGTCTGAGGAGGGAAACAGGGGTAGGAGGTTGCCTATGCTGGCTTTGGAGAGAAGAAATCGGATTTTGGAGCAATTGCAGGAAGAAAAGCGGGTGGTGGTCAGTGAGCTGAGCCAGAGCTTTGGAGTGTCCGAGGAAACCATACGCAGGGATTTAGAGAAATTAGAGAAGGAGGGCATAGCAAAGAAGAGCTATGGCGGCGCCCTGCTCAATGAGAGCGCCAGCATAGATATGCCCTTTAATGTGCGGAAGAAGGTCAATATAGCCGGCAAGCAAATGATCGCAGAGCAGATAGCGCAGAGGGTGCAAGATGGCGACCATATTATCCTGGATGCCAGCTCCACAGCGGTGTTTATAGCCAAGGCGCTGAAAGAGAAGTCCAATCTGACGGTTATCACCAACTCGGTGGAGGTGATCGTAGAGTTGTCGGACGTGTCTGATTGGAATATAATATGTACTGGAGGCAGCCTGCGGGAGGGGTATCTGGCTCTAATAGGACCAAAGACTGAGGAGAATTTGCAGGATTTCTATGCCGACAAGCTGATACTCTCCTGCAAGGGCGTGGACATGGAGAGGGGTATCACTGACGGATCGGAGCTGTTCTCCAAGACAAAAAAGGTGATGACCGAGGTGTCCGGGGAGGTCATCTTGGCAGCAGACCATACCAAGTTCGGCAAAGTGGCTTTTTCCCGCCTCTGTTCACTGGATGCGGTGGATATACTGGTGACGGATAAAAAGCCCAGTAAGGAGTGGATGGCCCATCTGGAGAAGAAGCAGGTGCAGTGCGTATACCCTGATAAGTGAGCAGAAGGAGCGGACAGTTATGGTGCGTTTGGAAAATGAGTATCTGCGGGTGGATGTGGCCAGGTTGGGCGCTCAGCTGCAGAGCCTGTGGGATAAGCAGGCGGACAGGGAATACCTCTGGAACGGGGATGCCGCCTTTTGGCACAACCGCTCGCCTCTTCTGTTTCCTGTCATAGGCATGATGCGGGATGGCACATATCTGCACCAGGGCAAGGAGTATGTTATGTGCCGCCATGGCTTTGCCAGGGATTACACTTTTAGACTTAACTACCCTTCGGAAATGCCAAATACGGAGCAGCCCAGGGGCTGTGGAGAGGCATCCGGCCAAATAACGCTTATTCATATGGGGAAGGAGGCGGCTCTGACTCTAGAGGATAATGCGGATACCCGGGAGCTGTACCCCTTTTCCTTTAGCCTGGAGAGCCATTATCGACTGGAGGGGAGGCGGCTGTTGGTTGAGTGGACCGTGCGCAACCCAGGAGAGGAGAGTTTGTATTTTGCCATAGGAGGGCATCCCGGCTTCTTTTGCCCTCCGGCAGGAAAAAGAGGCCTGCCGGAGGGGCATCGCAGCGAATGTTATGCCAAGCTGCTGGGAGCCGGAGAGGCGGGCAGCCTGGAGGCTTTGGTGATCACGGGGCAAGCCTTGGTAGGCGCAGGCATACGGGAGCTGCCCATAGGCCGTTCCCTGGGCCAGCCGGACGAATTGTTGCCCTTGAGCAAGGGAATATTCGCCCAAGAGGCCTTATTGTTTGAAAATCAGATTCACGGCATATCTCTCTTCGACAAGGACCAGAGGGAGTACATACGGGTGACCGGAGATGCGCCCATATGGGGGCTTTGGTCTGTGGCCGACGATCAGGCTCCCTTTGTCTGCATAGAGCCATGGTGGGGCTGCTGTGACAGCGAGGCGGGTTCCAAGGAGCTGGCAGAAAAGAAGTATATCAATGCCGTGGCGCCGGGCGGGCAGTGGAAAGGCGGTTATGCCATAGAAATCATGGGAAGCGCTTATGCCGAATAAACGAAGGGAGGATACGCCCCAGTCCTTTATATTGGAGCAGATCAAGGATAGGCCTGTAGATAGGAAAAAGCTGGTGCAAAAAACCCTGGGGACTTTGGCGCTGGCCTTTTTCTTTGGTCTGGTGGCCAGCCTGGCCTTTTGGATCGTGGGGCCACTGGCCAGCCGCCTGATGTCCCAGTCCAGGGAGCCGGAATTGGTGTATCTGGAGGAGGGGGAGGCGGTGGAAAATCTGCCCCAGACCACGGAGCCGGTGCTGGGAGAAAGCCTGGCCCCTGAGGAGGCCTTATGGCCGGAGAAGTTGGATCTAGCCCATCAAAGACAGTTGTATGGAGCGCTGTCCGCCTTTGTGGAGGAGAGAAAGGCCTCTCTGGTAGAAATCTATCATCCGGAAGCCCATTCGTCCGGTCTGCACCTGGGTGAGGAGAAGCCGGCAGGACATAGCGGCATCGTGCTGGCCAATAATGGGCTGGAGCTGCTGCTGTTGGCAGATACCTCCCTATTGGAAGAGTCCGGACTATATATAGCCCGCTTTTCCACCGGGGAGGAGGCGCCGGCCACCAGAAAAAAAACAGACAATCAGACACAATTATCTGTGTTGGCTGTGAATTTGGAGGATTTGGACAGCCAGTCCCTGGTGGACAGGATAGTGCCGGTGGAATGGGCCAACAGCCATATACCTGTGCTGCCGGGTACGCCGGTGGTGGCACTGGGCAGCCCTCTGGGCATGGTGGGTTCGCTGGGATATGGAGTGGTGTCCTATAGAGAGGATCTGGCCATGGCGGATACGGCACTCTCATACCTGATTATGGATATACATGTGGGTCTGCCCCCAACCGGAGCCCTGTTTAACTTGCAGGGCCAGCTGCTGGGCATATTGACCCATGGAAAAAAAACCGGGGATCTGCGACAGTTTCTGGGCGCTTATGGCATAGCGGAGATCAAAAAAAGGGTAGAAGCCCTGGCCAATGGGAAAAACCTGCCTTATCTGGGCATAAGGGGGGAGAGCGTGTCCAAACAGGCCAACAGGATGCAGGGTGTGCCTGAGGGAGTGTTTGTCAGCCATGTGGACATGGAGTCCCCGGCTATGCTGGTGGGCATACAGAAGGGGGATGTGCTGGTGGCTGCAGACGGAAAGCCCTTTGCCTCCTGGGAGGAATATGTGGCCTGGCTATTGGAGCAAAACCCCGGCCAGGAGGTGGAGCTGACGGTGCAGAGGCAGGTGCAGGGAGTGTACAGAGGTCTTAGCCTGTCGGTGGAGATAGGGACAAACTCCTATTAGAGAGGATGGCATATGCAATATATCAAGGACATGCGAGAGGGCGGACGGGTACACGATATCTACCTGTGCAAGCATAAGGCTGCAGCTGTGACCAAGACGGGCAAGCCCTATGAGAATGTGATCTTGCAGGACAAGACCGGCAGCCTGGACGCCAAAATCTGGGATCCCAACAGTCCCGGCATAGGGGATTTTGATGCTATGGAGTATGTGGAGGTCTGCGGAGATCTGACCAGTTTTCAGGGCGTTCTGCAATTGAGCATAAAGAGAGCCAGAGTCTGCCGGGAGGGGGAGTATGACCCGGCGGAGTATGTGCCGGTTTCCTCCCGGGATATACAGCAGATGTACCAGGAGCTAAAGGCGGTCATCGCCAGCCTGCAATACCCCGGCGCAAAGGCCCTGATGGAGGCTATATTTATAGAGGATCAGGATTTTGCCAAGCGCTTTTGCCAGTCCTCTGCGGCGAAGAGCGTGCATCACGGCTTTGTGGGAGGACTGCTGGAGCATACGCTAAATGTGTTGGAGATTTGCCAGTTCCTGTGCAAGAAATATGATTTTCTCAACAGGGATCTGCTGCTCTGTGCGGCCATGTGTCATGACCTGGGTAAGGTGATGGAGCTGTCGCCCTTTCCCCATAACGATTACACGGATCAGGGGCAATTGCTGGGGCATATTATGATGGGCAGTTTTCACATAGGGAAAAAGGCCGAATCCCTGCCTCAGGCGGCTCCGGCCTTCGTGGCGCAGCTGCAGCACTGCGTACTCTCCCATCATGGCAAACTGGAGTTTGGATCTCCCAAAACCCCATCCATAGTGGAGGCTGTGGCCCTGAGCCATGCGGATGATATGGATGCGAAGCTGCAAACCTTTAAGGAGTACCTGGATGCCAAGGGGGGTAAGGGCTGGCTGGGATACAATCGTTTGTTTGAGAGCAATTTGCGGGTGACAGAATGGTAGAAAGCAGGCTTATGTTTACAAAAAATCAGATTGTGGAGCTGAATATTACAGATATGGGGCAAAATGGGGAGGGCGTAGGCCGTGTGGACGGATATGCCCTTTTTGTCAAGGATGCTGTGGAGGGGGATAGGGTGCGGGCAAAGATCACCAAATGCACGCCCAGCTATGGATTTGCCAGGCTGGAGAAAGTGCTGGAGGCCTCGCCCCACAGGGTGGAGCCGGCCTGCCCCATAGCCCGGCCCTGCGGCGGCTGCCAATTGCAGGCTATGGCGTATCCGGCCCAGGTGGCATGGAAGGAAAGACAGTTGTATTCCTGTCTGGAGCGTATAGGCGGGTTCTCCAAGGAGGTGCTGGAGGAGGCGCGGCAGCCTATGGTAGCCATGGAAGTGCCTTTCCGTTATAGAAATAAGAGCCAGTTCCCCATAGGTGTGGATAAGGACGGCTATCTATGCGGCGGATTTTACGCCGGCCGCACCCATGTCATCGTGCCTGTGGAGGATTGCTGGCTGAGCCATGCTTCCCATGGGAGAATCTTGGAGGCGCTGCTCTCCCATATGGAGAAATATGCTGTGCTGCCCTATGACGAAAAATCAGGCAGGGGATGGGTGCGGCATCTGCTGATTCGGGAGAACCGTGCCGGGGAGGTATTGGTCTGTCTGGTGATCAATGGAAAAAAGAAGCCGGGCACTGTGTGGATGCCGGTGCTGGAATCTCTGGTGGATGAGATCTCCAAGGTTGCGCCCCTGGTTGGTCTGTGTGTCAACGAGAATACCAGGCGGGATAATGTGATTATGGGGGAGGTCAGCCATACCCTATGGGGAGAGGGGCGCTTGGAGGATACCATATGCCTGGAGCAGGAGAGGGAGGGCGTATTTGCGCCTGTGGGGCAGGAGCTAAGCTTTTCCCTCTCCCCTAGTTCTTTTTTTCAGGTCAATGCCAAGCAGATGCCCAAATTGTATGGGTTGGCGGTGGAGTATGCGGAACTGGGGCCAGAGGATACGGTCATAGACCTCTACTGCGGTATAGGCACCATATCCCTCTTTCTGGCGCAGAGGGCAAAAATGGTCTATGGAGTGGAGTGGTCGGCGGAGGCTGTGGAGGATGCCCGGCGCAATGCCCAGAAAAACGGCATAAGCAATGTGCGTTTTATGGCAGGGGATGCAGACAAAGCTCTGGCGGATTTGGCCAGCCAGGGCATAAGGGGAAATACGGTGGTTTTGGATCCTCCCCGGAGGGGCTGCGATGCCTCAGTGTTGGAGAAATTGCTGGAGATGGCCCCGGAGCGCATAGTATATGTCAGTTGCAATCCTGCGGCTCTGGCCCGGGACCTGGCCAGGCTGGCCCAGGGGGGATATAGGATGGAGCGGGTCCGGGGGGTGGACCAGTTTGGGCAGACGGGGCATGTGGAGACAGTCGTGTTGATGTCAAAGGTAAAATAGGGATAGCCGTCAAAAGGCTTGAAATAAAGGGTTTTAAGACCAAAGGTAGCATTTTTGAGTGCTGCTTTTGGTCTTTCTTTTTCTTGTCGGTGGAAACCTATC
>JBGYPP010000038.1:0-36951 GCA_041838515.1 Acetatifactor sp.
CCTTCCCTGTATAGTTCGACGCATTTCCGCTTGTACTTGTAACTATAACGCATAAAAAAATACCCTCCTTACTGGTTGTCCAGTAAAGAGGGTACATATCACTAACTAAGTTAGCGCGATGCCCTTTTTCTTTACACAAAGTTAAGGGGGTGTTGCAGTAATGATTATAAATCGTTACTGCAACACCCCCCAATATGTCGGCAATGCATATTTCATGTAATGGGTTCCTCAGTATGCCCCCAAAACCTACCTCCCGCCGCCATCCGGCTTCTGCCACTTTCTTCTCTCCACAAAGCGCCCCATAAAAAATGCCAATGTGCCTACGCCTATGCCGGTTTGCAGGCAAAAGAGCAGACTCTCCACCTCTCCGGGCAGCTCTCCGCCCAAAAAGGACTCCACCGGCGGCACAAACCAGGGCTCATACTCCTCTCCCAAGATCTCAGAAACAACCTGGCTGCCGGCGTCATCGGTGCCGCCAAACTCTGCACCCTTTTGTATCCACAGAGGCAGTATGGCCAAGGCCGCCACCAAAAGGCAAAGCGCGATTGCCAATCTCTTGTTTTTCATACACTACTCCTTTCTGCCCCTGGCCAAAAAACCCATCTCCTCCTGCGCATGCCCCTCCAAGGCCATGACCATCAACACCGTCAATATACCCTCCATCACAGCCAATGGCAGCTGAGTGGGCGCAAAAACAGCCAGGAATTTGCCCACAGAGGCGCCTATGCCCCCTTGCGCTGAGGGATAAGCCAAGGCCAGCTGCAGGGAGGTAATGCAGTAGGTAAATAGGTTGCCCAGAGAAGCTGCGGCAAAAATATTCCACTTGGAATTCCATCCCAGCCTCCTGCCCAGCGCATATATACCATAGGTCAGGAAAGGGCCGGCCACAGCCATGGAAAACACATTTGCGCCCAGAGTGGTAATGCCGCCATGGGCCAGCAGCAGGGCCTGGAAGAGCAGGGATATGCTGCCCAGCAGGGGCATGGCCATGCCGCCAAAAAGTATGGCGCCCAGACCTGTACCTGTCATATGGGAGCAGCTGCCGGTGACGGAGGGTATCTTTAGGCTGGATAGGACGAAAACAAAGGCCGCCGCCATGGCCAGCAGTGTGATATGGGAGGCCTGCTCCCGCACCCGTTTTTGTATGTGGAAATAGCTGCCCACCAAAAAGGGCAGGGCAACCACACCCCAAGCTATACAGTAGGCCGGAGGCAGATACCCCTCCATAATGTGCATGGCTCTGGCTCCCGGAGCCACCGCCAGCCACAGGGCCAGAGCCGAGGACAGCGCCACGGCGATTTTTTGTTTTGTTTTCATTCTTCCCTCCTTTTTTTGCTAAAATCTTATCTAATTTTCCCCGCGGGAAAAATTCGACACCTGTCTAAAATCTTTGCCTGCCCCATCCGGGCAGCCTGAGGGCTATGCCCCGCCCGGCCATCTGGCGGCCAGCTCCTCCGGACTTCCCGGCGGCTCTTTCCCCCAGAGGCTGCCTCCGGGACGGCTGGCCAGCGCCTGCCATAGGCCGTAAAGCCTGGGCCTGGACAGTCCTGCACGTTCCAACAATTCTGCCCGGCCAAAAATCCGTCCCGGACTTCCCTGGGCCAGAATGCGCCCCTGGAAAAATATCAGTATTCTATCTGCCCAGGCGTAGGCCCTGTCCACATCATGCATGGACACCAACACGGCCATACCCTCCTTACAGCCCTCATCCAGCATGCCTTCTATACGGGCGGATTGCCTGGGGTCGAGATTGGCATAAGGCTCATCCAGGAGCAATACTCTAGGCTGCATGGCCAAAACCGAGGCAAGAGTAACTCTTTTCTTCTCTCCGCCGCTGATCCTATGGGGCGGCCTATGGGCCAGATGCCCTATGTCTGCCGCCTCCATGGCCGCCTCTACCCTCCTGTCTAGATTGACTCCCCGCATACCCATATTGGCCGGGCCAAAACCCACCTCCGACAGAACGGTGGTGGCCAGAATCTGCTGCTCCGCCTCCTGGAATACCAAGCCCACCTTAGAGGGCCAATCTCCGGGCGGCCTGCCGGACCAGGGCCTGCCCTGAAAACATATTTCTCCGGAAAGGGCCGGCAGTAGGCCGGCCAGCGCCAGCAACAGACTGGTCTTGCCGGAGCCGTTCTCTCCCAGCAGAGCCACTTTTTCTCCCGAGCGAATACAAAAATCCACACCGTCCAAGGCCGGCCTCTGTCCCCTGCCATAGGAAAAGCACAGTCCCTTGGCCTCCAGCAGGGGTATATCCGCTTCCACGCCCCTCTCTGACATTTGCAATATCACCCCCTCCACACCAAGGCCAGGGCCAATAGGGCCAGACACCAAAGAACGCCCGGCAGCCAGGGAGCCTTTCCCCCGGGAGGTTCCGGAGCATACAGGGCCAAACGGCCCCTATACCCCCTGGCCTCCATGGCCATATAGCTCCAGCCAGCTTTTTCCGCCGCCAAAACCCACAAATTGCCTCCTATCAATCCCATACTGGCCAGTGCAGACCTCAGAGAGGAAAAACCCAGGCGCGCCCTTGCCGCCCTGGTCATCTGCGCCGCCAACTCCCCCAGCACATAGGAAAAACGCAGACTGAGGAAAAGCAGATCCGCCAACAGGGCCGGCAAACCCCATCTCTGCAACAGCGCCAGCAGACGCTCCAGGGGCAGCTTGGCCGTCAACAGCCGCAATACCGACAGGGAGGCTGCCACCCTGGCCCCCAGATACAAACTGCGCAAGGCCAGCTCCCTATTGCTCCACAAAACCAAAGACCCCAGGCGAAACCACAGCGCCCCGGGCGGCGCCTGCCCTATTTCCACGGCCATCCAAAGCAGGGAGGGCAGCAGTATGGGCAGGGCAGGCATAAAAAAAGCGCCGTATTCCCTCATGTCCATGCCATCCCCAATCAGGCATATCCAAAGCGAACTGCCTATGACCAGCGCCAGCACCGGCCAGGGGCTGCCAGCCAGGGCCAGACACAGCAATGCCAGACAAAAGGCAAGGGAGAAATCCCCCTGCCAAGGCACCGGATACCTATCCGCAACACCCATGTCCGCCTCCTCTCCATTGCGCAAATTCTGCATATAGATCCGGGTCAAAAATGCAAGCGCAGACACCAGATATGCCCGGACACGCTATGCCCGGAGCATTTCCGGACACTGGCCCCGGCCCGGCTCTGCCCATACACACTCTACACATACGCTGCGCCCACACTATGCCGGGCAATTTCGCAACCATCCAGTTTCCACAACAAAAAAAGAGGCTTGCCGCCTCCTAATGAAAAATTGCCACACAAAACAAAGGGGATACTCCCCCGCTCTGCCGGCAACCCTTGATTCCGAAGGGCGGCGCTATGTCCCAGCCGCAGGCAAACAGCAAGTATTCTGACTACGGGCCAGCCCATCCCCCTTCCCGGATGCCTCCAGTGGGTATCCCCTTTCGGGGCGGATGTGCCTTGTACGACCCTTACAGCAGCGGTCCTGTGGGGGATTTGCACCCCGCTTCCTGGAAATTCCTTTCCACATTGCTGTCTGCCCATATAAAATTTATCTAAAAAAACCATAAATAGTATAGCAGAAAAAATTGGGTCTGGCAAGATAATAATACACGGACGGCATATACTGACCCGAAAGGCCTTGCCAAAAAGGCAGGATTTTCCTGTGTTCACCTTGTAAATAAAAAAAGCCAGGCCGCCGCAGCGCCTGGCCGCCCCTCCGGGGGGATTAGATCTGGGTAAATACAAATTGCTCATCCTTATTAAAGGACAGCGCATAAGAACGGCCGGACTCCACCTGCACCGTCAATTTGGCAGGCCCATAGGTGGTAGTGACCCTCTTGTGCAGCACGCCGGGGCGGCTCTTCACATAGGACACCTCCAGAGTGTGGCTGCCGGGCCTCAGCCAGTAGACAAACTGCCCCTTCTTATTGACCTCGAATATGCTCTCGTGCCCCTCTATGCTGTGCAGCGTCATGCTGTGGGGGGTCACATATGTGCCTCCGGTTTGCAGCAATATGCTGGAAGCATTTGGATTCTCCTCACGAAACTTGGCCGCCTGATTTCCCTGCTTCTTCTTGTATATCATGCCAAATACCAGGGATAGCACCATAAACCCCGGCACTATCAACAGATAATACTTGGCCTGACCCATGCCCTCCAGCATCATGCCAAAGGAATCGAAAAACTGTTGCATCCTACCCTTACCTCCTCCTCTGCCCCTACAGGGCACATGCCGGAAACCGCCGGCTGCTTTGCCGGAGCCTCCACCTGTTTTGTATCTGCGCAAACGGGATATGTGGACAGCCCCTTTGGCTCTGGAATACCCTCGGCCCCAAAGGCAGCCCTCCCCCTGATCCCGGAATTGCCTGACATAGCTGGCCCATTTGACCGCCGCCTAATCCCGCCTCCGGGTTTCCAATTCTATGGGCTTTTGCTTATCCCCCACTATGCCCAGATCCTCCATCAGGGAATAGAACTGCGACTGCCCCAGCAGGGAACAATCCGCATACAATCTCTTCTCTCCATTGAAAAACTCCAGCTCAGCCTCGCCGCCGCTGCTGGTCTTAGCCGTAATGCTCCACTCGCTCAGGCGAAAATGCATTTTCTTCCGGCCCTCCCGGATCAGCAGCTCCTCTCCCTCCAGCCGCACATACACCAGAGAGCTGATTAGCGCAAAATAGATATAGAATAGGCCTGCGCCGGCTGTCAGCCCATATACCCACAGGGGATTTTCCAAAAAGATGCTTGTGCCGTAATAAACTAGACCCAGGAAAAAAATGCCCAGAACGGCGGTTTTGATCACAGAGAGAACACTGCTCCTATACTCTTTTATCATTTGCAGCCCTTTTGTATAGTCTAAAAGTACTATTTTTTACTCCCTTAGGAATATATACCATAGAGATGTTTTTTGCAATACGGCTATTTCATATTTTTTCACCCTAAAGCGGCAAATCCCTCTGCCCTATCCCATCCCCCTGTCCAATCTCACCATCCCCACTGCCTTATCAAAGCCAGTTTTCAGAATGTTTTGATAATTCCTATTCTGTGCCTATTATTTTATTGTGCAAACTGCTCCACATCGCCGTCAGCAGCCGGGTTTTTTTCTAATCCCCCCTGGGCGGCCGCCTGCCCAGAAACGCCCGGCCCAACCCCCACACAAGTCCCCAGGCCAAGACCATAGCCCAAGAACCGCTCCCCCGGCCATATTCCGCAGCCTGCAAATACCAAAAGGCAGGCAGACAGGACTGTATGGGCCGCAGATAGATGATGTCCGCGAGAATAGGCAGCAAGAAACACAGGGCCAAAAACAAAAAAGGCAGGATATGTGCCATCACGCGCCAGGAAAGAAATAAGGCCAGGCATTGCACACACAAAATGCCGGCCAGGGCGTACAGAGCCAAATGCCCTATCTCCCAGCCCCAGCCCCTCCACTGGCTGCCCCCCAGGCCGGCAGCCATCCAGGCGCCCATACCCCGGCCCGCAAACACCGAAAGCCAGAGCGCTGCCAGCACAGACAAGCCCATGGCCAGCCCCATAATGCAGGTATATGCCCATCCCAGGCTGCGGCGGGCCTCCCAGGGAATATCCCCCCACAGCCCCCTATGCCTTTCCCTGCCATAATAAACCCTGGCCGCCCACAGCCCCATAAAGAGCCAAAGCGCCAAAAATCCCCTAAGAGGGTGTGTGCCCTCACCACTGGCAGTTGCTCCTGAAACCACAGGCGTATCTGCCCCATCCCCGGCTGAGCCGGATACTATATGCCCGGAGGTATCTGCCAGGGGCTGAAACCAACTCCTCTGCTGCTGCCTTCTCTGAAATAAGGCATAGAGCTCTCCCTCCTCCATATCGGCTATGCCCTGACGGCGGACAAAGGACGCCAAAGCGAGGGCGGCCAGCTCCGGATAGGCCTTGGCAAATACCTTGGTGCGTAGCAGCTGGGTTTCCACATCCTCCACAGCCTGTATCCACCTGGCCGGAGCTTCTCCCCCCTCCATCCACTGCTGCAGTAGATCCTCCTCCACAGCCACCGCCGCTTTTACCTCAGCCATCCCCACCCAGGCCAGGGCCTGCTCTTCCCCTCCTGGCGCCTCCAAAAACTCCATATAGGCATCCCCGGCCAGGGGCCAATCCTTGGAATACACAGCCACTCTGGCCATGCCGGAGCTGGCAGGCATATGAGAAAAATGCCCCAGCAATACAGCGGCAAGAGGCGGCATCAACAGCAGAGCCCACACAGCCCTATATCCAAACAAATGCCGGCCAGCCAAGCGCCACAAGCCCCTCATTATCCCGCTCCTTTCCCTATATTTCTCCACAACCAAGCTGCCTGTTCACGCCCGGGCCATACGGCTTTTCCGCAGGGCATAGGCCGCCAGGGCGGCGGCCAGACCCCAAATCCACAAAAGCCAACTGTCCGCAGATGAGGAGGCCAGGGCTTGCTGAACTCCAGCCAATAGCAGACCCGGAGGCAGCCGCCTCCCCCAGAGCCCCATCCACTGAGGCAGCCACTCCACGGGCAAGAACAAGCCCCCCATATACCCGGCGGCCAAAAGCAGGAACAGGGCTTGCAAATATCCGTCCAAGGGGGAAAAATGCCCATTCTGCCATGCCAGGAGGCACAAGATCCACATCAGGCTAGGCCCCAGGGAGGCCTTCCACAGCACCAGGCCTGTGGAGGGCCAAAAATATTCCATGGCCAGCGCCGTCCCCAGCATACACAGCAAGGAACCAAGCCACAAAACCAAGGCCTCTGCCGCCAACTGGGCAGCCGCTCCCAATCCGGCCCCGCTCAGCATACGCTCCTGGCCATGGTCCGCCTTCGTCCAAAAAGCACTCAAATGCAGGGAAAAGAGCAAAAAAATCCACACATAGGCGGCGGATAGATAATATTTTGTCAAATTGATGCCCATAGGATTTACGGATTGAATATGCGCAAAAAAATCCTCCCTGTGCAGTATTCTCTCCATCAGAGAGAGGAACAGCGCATCCGCCTCCCCTGCCTCCACATCCCAACCGTAAACCCTCTCTCCCTCCCAGAGGGCCTGTACGGCCTGCAAAGATGCGCCCAACAGCCCGGATACATCCTCCAGCAGACTCTCTGTCAAGACCTGGGACAACACACCGCCGCCGGCCTTATAATACATGGGCATGGGTTCTCCACGGTATAAGGCTTGGGAAAATCCCTCCGGCACCAGTATATACGCCCATATCCTCCCCTGAGCCAGGGCCGGATCCAATTCCTCCTCCTCCAGCAACACCCACTCCAGGCTATGGCGGGATACATCTACCCTGGACAGCATTTCCAATCCAAAGCCCAGATACTCCCCCTCTATATCCCCGGCCAGACCTATGGGCAGCCGGGATATGCTCTCCTGCTCCTCCTCCTGCCAAAGACTGCCGGCGGCAAGCAGCGCCGCCGCCAAAGCCGTGGTGGCCAGAAATATGGGCAATAGGCCTAGACATTTGCGGATTTGGAACCCTGTGTACCGGACAAACGCGCCAGAAGCGCCTCTACGTTCCCATCCCATGTCCATGCCTCCATCTTGCCGCCCTCCAATAGACTATGGCTATGGCAGGCAGCCAACTCCTCCATATCATGGCTGGCCAACAATACCATGCCCCCTGCGGCAGTATATTCCTCCAAAAATTCCCTTATGGCCAGCCTGGCCGGCAAATCCAGCGCCGCAGAAGGCTCATCCAGACACAACAGCTTGGGCCCGGAGGCCAGAGCGCAGCCTATGGACAGTCGCTTGCGCATACCTCCGGATAACTGCCTTATGGGCTTTTGCAAAAAATCCCCCACGCCCAATCTCTTAAGCTCCCCCTCCTCCAGAGAACGCTCCATCCCCCGCCGGCCATACCACAACAGGGCATAATCTATAGCCCGCATATCCTCAGAAAAGGGAGATGCCTGAGGCACATAGGACACCCAGGAGGCCCTCTGCCAGCCATTCCGCAGCATATCCCGGCCGCAAAGAAGCACCTCCCCCCCATCTGCAGGCCATATGCCGGCCAAAACCGACAGCAGCGTAGATTTTCCCTGGCCGTTGGCCCCTATGACTCCCCTCTGCTCCCCGGCCTCCATGGAAAATCCCACAGAATCCAGCACCTTTTTCTTCCCATAGGACTTGGACAGATTCCGCACCTCCAAGCCCGGCAGCGCCTCCGTCTTATCCGCCATGCCGCCTCCTCTGCCCATGCCATGCCTCCCATTGCCATTCCAAGGCTCTTGCCCAATCAGAGGGCCATCCAGCCTCCTCCAAAACCTTTCCCAGCCCCCGGATATCAGCATCCTCCAGCCACTCCTCCCAGGCCAGGGCATCCTTCTCTGAAATTACACCGCTCCGGAATTCGCCCTCACCTGAAAAGACCTCTCCCAAATCCGCTCCCCTCTCCGGCTCGGCCTCCGGCGACTGTGTGCGGCTCCAGCCGACTTCCCCTTGCGCCAGCGCCTCACCGGATTCCAGCCATACCCAATCCCCATGGCCGCCGTCCTTGTCTGCTTCCACATCGCATTCCAAGGTCATGGAGCGCAGATATACATCCACGGCCAGGTAGGATGCCCAAGGCTCTCTGCCGGCCAAAACAGACATATCCCAGGAAAAACTGCCCCGAATACGGCCCTCTGCCCAGGCCTCCAGCTCCAAATCCCAAAATCTCCCCAGGATCAGCTTGGACTCCCCCTGAAAATGCAGCAGTTCCCCCCTGGCCAGGCCCAAAGCCGCATTCCCCCGCAGGCAAACACCCCGGACCTCCCCATTCTGCTCCTGCCTCCATTCCACGGACCAGGCCTCCCCCCATGGCAGCCATGTGGCCCTCAGCGCCCTATACCTGCCATCCGTCATGCTCCAGCCCCACTCCCTGGACACAATGCGCCCCCGACCATCCAAATACAATACCATGACCAGTTCCCGGATGGCTTGCGCCTCTGCCGATTGCCCGGGCCAGCCCAAGGCCTCTGCCAGCAGAGCCCAGTCCCGGACTGCCTGGGGGGGACTCTCCTGGACTTCTGCAAAAGAGTCCTCCCGGGTTTCCTCCTGGACTTTCTCCATGGCTTCCCCAGGCAATTTTCCCAGGGCCTCCGCCTGCCACCGGGCCTCCAGGCGTGTAGCATGCACCTTCTTCCCGCCTATGTCTAGCTCTTCACGGGTTTTCACGCAAATAAAGTCCTCTGCCAACAGGTTGCGGTGCAGCTGCTGCCAAAAGGCTCCTGCCCCCTTCTCTCCAGATGCAAACAGGCCGCCAAGAGGCTGAAGCCGGCCTATAGATGCCAGGGCCAGGGGAGAGGAATGGAACCGGGGCAGGCACAGGTATACCTCCTCCCCCTCTCCCTGTACCTGCCAGGCAAAGAGCTGTTGCGCATCGGCATACAACTCGCCCACAGCCGTCCATCCCCCCCGAGGCCTGCCGCCATGTGCCAAATCCTCTGCCAGCAAATCCTCTGCGCCCAAACAAAACCCCGGCAAGTCCTCACCGCCCAATGCCGCAGGAAGAGCCTGTTTCTCATCCACCCCGGCCCTGTCCGGACTGACCTTATCCGAAGAGATATGGCCCCTATCCTCCTGCCCCCATTCCTCCCAGCGCAGCCTGCCCCGGGCAGAAACCGAGTTCCACACTCCTGCCGGGGAGGAGAAGCCACCATAGGAGAGCGCCAGCTCCAACAGCTCCCATCCCCTCTCCCCAGGTGCCAAACTCCACTCCACATCCATATCCCCATCCGACCAAAGGCCAAAGGCCAGAGCCTGCCCATAGATAGCATCCAGCGCCCGTCCGTCTTTCTGCAATTGCTCCTCCATGAAATGGAGAAAATATGCCTTGGGAGCGGCGAAATACGCATACCACAGCCTCTTTCCATATAACGCCAACAGGGCGGCCAACCCTAGGCCCAAGATCAGGCCTATGGCCGCCGCCCAGGGGCGAAATCTCCGCCCTCCTGCCAGCAAATTGTCAATACTTTCCACTCTTGCCCCCATAACCGCCTCCACCGGAGGACCGGGAAGAGCTGCTGTCCACATGCTGCCTGGTGGTGCTGTGGGAATAAGTATCCCTGCGTACCCGCAGATCCAGATCCCCCTGGACAAAGCCCTGGGCCGACTGTTTCTTGGCCACACTCTTGAGCTGGCCCTTCAGCACGGTACACACGCCAAAGGCCAAGGCCACAGACAGCAGCAAGGAGCCCACCAGACCCCAAAGCCTGGCCCCCGGTATATCCTTGGAGCTAAAGGCCTTGCCCTGCTGCTCCATCAGCAGCAGTTCCTCCGTTTTGTCAAAAAAGTCCTGATACCCTCCGGCGAAATCCCCCTCACGGAAATTGTCTACAAAGGAGTCTGAGAGCATGTCCAAGGCTGCATCCGGCACGGCCTTACGGGCTTTCTCCCCCTTAGTCAGCAGATGGTAATCCCTCTCCGCCACACTCTGCACCAGGGCCACCCTGTTGCCGTCATAATTCTCTCCCCAGCCCAACTCCACATCAGCTGATACGGCAAAATCCCCTATGGACTCATCCCCATAATAATATGTGAAATCTTCGACAATCAGCACATACACGCCTACGCCATATTGCCGGGCGATTTGTTCGGCCCGGACCTCCAATCCATCCCTTTCTTCCGCAGTCAGGATTTCCGCCATATCTTCTACAAAGATCTCCTCTGCCGCCGATTCCGCCCTGGCCGGCAAAGCCCAGGCCCCGGAGCCCAGCAGGAGAGTGACAACCAGCAACGCTGCGGCCCAGGGCCGCCATAGTTTATTCCACATATGTCTACACTCCCCCTTTCCTAAGCAAAGAGATGGATCAGCCAGGCGCCCAGCTTATGCCATAGGCCGGTTGCCATCATCAGCGAAAAAGTCGTGCCGCAGACGGCGCCAAAGGTACCCCAATACTTATTTTCATCCACTGGCAGATCTCCGACAAACTTGCCCGTCTGCCCGTTCATGGCAAAGAGGAAATCCCGTCCATTCCACTTGGTATACAGCATCCACACCGGCATCAGCGCATAAGACACCTTATCCTTGACCAGCTTGGCGCTCTTGTGCGTAGCCACCACCGAACTGTATCCGGTAATGCTGCTCTCCAGATAGTCAAATCCGCTGCGGCAGGCTCTCGCGCTGGCCCTCTGGCTGCAGTCCTCGGAGGACACATCATAGCGATCCGCCAGATACCCCGGCATATATGCCGTGGAAAAGGCCTTGAGATCCTCATAATGATACGGCTCTATGGAATCCATATGATCATCCGGCATCTTGCTGGAGGCGTCCACCGGCAGCCGCCGTATCTCTATAGAACCCTCCCTCTCCACATTGTAGTGCTTGGTGGTGATGGTGGTCACATTTCCCGACTTGACCCTGGAGGACTCCCGGCTACACATATAACTTCCCCTGGCCTCCACCCGTCCGTCAAAGAGCCAGAAAGGCACATATATACCCTTGATCTCCTCTATACGGTTCTGGTCTGCGAAGACCTTGGGAAGGAAGAACTTGCCCTTGTAGTGGTTCTTTAGGGACTCTATGGCCTTTTCCTTGGAGATGCTAAAGGGTATGACATATTCCGGCTTCATCACCCCTGCGAACTGCCCGGGCAGGATGGTGGGATTTCCGCAATAGGGACAGCTGGTAGCTGCCGTCTGCTCATCGCATATCAGGCCGGCTCCGCAGGAGGGGCAATTATAGGCGCGCATGCCCTCCGCATCCTCCTCCCATGCCCCGCTGTTTTTGGCAAATTCCCAATCCTCGGGCTTGTCCTCTGCCCGGCTGGCGGCGGACTCCTTTTCACTGTACATAGACTCTATCTCTTCTATAGAAAAGGTGCTGCCGCAATAGGGACATTCTACCTGCTGGCTGCCCTCATTAAAGGCCAGGGGGCCTGTACATGATGGACATTTATGGTTTACAATTTGATTGGCCATACAAAACTCCTCTCCTCCCGATGGATTATGCCCAAGGATCTTCATGGGCCGGAATGCGTATACCCATCAACAATCCCGGATAATCCCAAATATACCACAAATTTCCCTTTTTGCGTAGCACTACCCCCCGGGGGCTGTCAGCGCCCGCTGTTTTTAGATAGATGCGCATATACCCCTCTTCCACATCATAGGGCCGCTTGTCCTCCAGACAGCGCAGCGTATATGGCCTGGGCGCCTTGTACCCATTCTCCGGCTTAGCACCCTCCAGATAGGCCAAGGGCAGATATGCCTTGTCCATCAGCCTATCCTGGAGAAACTGTATGTCGTGATTGCTAAGGCTGGCCGGCCCCTTCAGCGCATTGATGGCCTCTACGCCGGCCTCCCTGTCCAGGGTAAAGAGATGCAGGGCGCAGAGAAATTTTGCCACTGTATGCTCCGGCTGGGAGAGATCCTCAAAGCCCATATTTTGCCATTGGGCCAGGTTCATGGGTATGTCCGGCAATACCAATGTCTTGTCCATATTTCCTCCTTTTTCGGCCCGGTCAAGAGCCTTTAGCGGTATTCTTCCAGCAGCTCCTCTACCTGCGCCTGTATATTGGCGGCTGCGGTCCGGGCATCCGCCCTGCCTTCTATATACTCCATTGATTCCACATTGATGATCTCTATCACAGGGTAATTCCAAACCATCCTATGCTCTACGCTGTGGTAGAAATCCAAAAAGCTCTCCGCCTCCTCCAAGGTCATATTGGGTATTTCCTGCCAGTCCTCATTGAAATAAGCGGAACGGACAAAGCTGACCCAACTGCCATCCTCCATATACCCGGGATCCTCCATACACTTCATCACCAAGGCATCCAGGCTTTCCTCCAGCACCGGCATGCTCCAAAGGGCCTCCTCCTGGAACTCGGGCAGCAAAACCTGGCGCACAAATTCCCAGGCACCCTCCTTGTGCTTGGAATCTGAAAATATGGAGTAACAGGATTCGGCGGAGAAGGAGCCGACGGAAGCCACTCTGCCCGGCATGCCCGCCCAGGTAAACTCCTTGCCGAATACGGAATGGCGCAGGGTGAACCAATCCTCCGGGGTATATACCGCCGCAGACATCCACACAGCCCGGCCGCTGTTAAATATGGGCAGCTTTTCCCAGCTGGCTTCCTCAAGCATGGCAGAAATTGTGTCAGAATCTGCGAAATATTTCAAAAATTCCAATTGTTGTATAAATTCCGGACTGTCAAAATACGCCTCTTTTTTACTCCAGTCTATATAAGCATGGGAGGCCGAGGACATAAAATCATGCCCCCAATCGCTCAGTGTTGCGCTGGTGGCAAAGATCGTGCCCTGGGGCAGTCCCTCCATCAGAGCCATAGCCTCCTCAACCGTCCAGCCCCCCGGAGCCAGCCAGTCCTTTTGGACCGCTCCTGTTTGGATGGTCACATGCGAAGGCAGGGAATACAGCTTGCCCTCTGTGGAAAAGGCGCGGAATACATTCTCAGCATACTCCCGGGAAGCAATTTCTTCATCCGCCTGCATATATGCGTAAAGATCCTCTAATTCCCCCATCGGGAACAAGGCTTCTGCCGATACCGTGCTATCCGACACAAAAATATCCACCTCGCCCTTGCCGCTGTATTTTTCGGCAAATTCCAGCTGCCTGTACTGGTAGTGGGCATCCCAGAACTCCTCCATCAGTATCAGGGGCTTTACCATATATTTCTCATTGCTGGAATTAAACTCCAGCATGATATCCAGTATATAATCCTCCATATAATCCTTGGCCAAGGTCAGCACCTGCCGCCCCCGGCTGACGGAACCGTCCTCCGGCCGGAATCTCCCCAGCGCCTCTGCCGAAATCCAGCCATCACCCTCGTAATTAAAATACGGGCTGTAGAGCAGCAAACCCTGGCCATCACCCATATCTATCCACTGGGTGGCAGCGCCAACCCTATGGGCGGAGAGAACCGTATCCACTATCAGCTCAACGCTGCCGTCTGAGCGAATGGAGTGAACGCCGTATTCATTGACCACCATGCCCCACTCTCCACCGTTGCAGGCGGCGTAATATCCCCCATCCAGCAGAATGGGATCCCCCAGGCTTCTGGAATCCATGGCCAAAAGCCGCATCTCCCCCCGATCTTCATCCTCATTGTAGAAATGAAATACCAGCTGGCCTTGGTCATTTTGCAGCACCTGCCTAAAGGCATCATAATCCCTGGAACGGCCTACGCTAAACTCCTCCACCATCTCCCCATTTTCATTGATAATGGCCAGATGCAGCCTGGTGTCGGAAAAAACCACATACCAATTCCCATTCTCACCGGAAAAGATTTCCTGCACGTATATATTTTGTCCCAACTCCTCGGCAAGATGCAATTCCCAGTCCAAGCCCCCATTTTCCTCTACCTGCCATTGGGAAATGGTATAATCCGTGGGCGAGTCCGAAGAAAAGGCCTCCCTCAGAACCAACACCTTCCCGGTCCTGCCCATGGCCAAATTCTGTATATAACCATCCGTCTGCTCTTCCCCACCCCCTTCTATCAGCATATCCACCCTGCCCTCCTCGCCGCTTTCTAGATCTATGGAGGTTACAGTCAGATATTTATTGTACAGTTCACCCTCATACTCTGTGGCCAGTCCGGCCAACCGGACCATGCTCCCATCCAACACCATGCCGGAATAGAGCTCATATCCCGCATCCCCATGCCGTGGCTCCACCAAAAGATCCACCTCGCACACGCCGGGATACGCCTGGACGGACTGCGCCCCCTCTGCACCTCCGGCTTCCGCTCCCTGAGCCGGGCTGGTTGTGGACGGGGTTTCTGCGGACTTTTTGCCGCAAGCGCCCAAGGCCAATGCAATCACCAGACAAAAGCCCAACCAAAAACTGCCCCTCTTTCCCATTCTTCCCTCCTTGTCCGGACCCTGACCGCTCCGGGGCAAGGTCCTGCCAGCTAAAGTTATACCTATTTTATCCATGGCTGTGGGAAAAAAACAGTACTCTGGGATTACTCTTTGCCTCCCCAAACAGAAAAAATGTCCTCTACTCCTTCGGCTACCATATATTGCACAATTTTCCAAATCTGATTTTGTTGAATTTTTCCGGTTCTAAAGTCCCAAATCCTCCAGCCTGCCCAGACGGCGGAACAATTCCACATACAGCCGCAGCTCCTCCCGGGAACTGAGCCGCAATTTTCTGTAGATATTGGAGCTATGCTTCTTGACCGTATGGGAGCTGATATGCGCCAAGTCCGGAATTTGACCTGCCTCCATGCCCTGGGCATAATAGGCGAATATTCCCCTCTCCGCGGGGGTCAGTTCTCCGATGCCTGCCAAAAACTCCTCCAAAAAACTGTCTATGGCCAAGGGCAAAGCCCCCCCAGACCCATTTTGCACATCCCGCATCTGCCGGAAAAAATCCGCCAAAGCATCCAGTTCCTCTATGCCCGCAGGCTCCCCCCATTCCCCCTGTCTAAGCCTGTCCAGGCCGGACACCAGGGGTTGGGCCAGCTGTCCGGCCGCCCAGCGGGAGGAGAAAATAACCACTGCCAGCAGAATCAGCAGCACCATGGCCAGAAAACCGTAATACCGGCGGCTATACTGATCATAGGCCTCCCTGGGCAGAAGCACTGCCACTGCCAGGGGATTTTGGGCCAGCGTGGCCGTGGGCAGGTATTTGTGCAAGCCCACATAATGGCCATTATCCGAGGTATAGAGGCTGTAGCTGCGCCCGGCCCGTATTCTAAGGCTCGGGCTGTCCTCCAGATATGTGCCCTCGCTATCTCCTGCCAGGCCTGCCGCCATGACCAGCTCCCCCTCCCTCACCGGAGCCATAACCGTACACAGGCTGCCCATAGGGCTGCTGGCCTGACCGTGTTCCATGCGGAACTGCACAGCCGCTATCTCCACACCGCAAAGACCTATGATGCGCCCCTGGCCATCGACTATGGGCATGGACATCAGGCTGACCTTTTCCCAGGTGTCCGGCAGCAGAAAGGCCTCTGACCAAAAGGCCTGGTCTATGGCCCTCTTCTCTGTCCAGGCGCCCAGCCTATCCCCGCCGGGCAGGTCTTCCAAGGAGAACTCCAGCTCCCATCTGTTGTGCAATTCTATACCCTGCTCTCTGGCCACCTGGGGTATTCCCCGAAAATATACCAGATATTCCAAGTTTTGCGCAGAATAAGAGCCTATATTGGCCATGCGCATATACATGCCTGTGCGGGAGCTTCCCTCCCGGGAGGCAGAGGTATTGGTTGTGGCATCCAACACAAAGAAACCCCCGCTGCCCGGCGCTATCCATATCATGGCCGACAAATAGGGGTACAAGCTCTGTTGCAGGGCAAGCAAGGCCTCCGGCCTGTTTTGCAGACCCTTGGCCGGGGGCAGGGAATCCATCCTCTCCAATTCCTTTAACACCTGCTTGGAAAAGCGGTGGCTTTGGGCCAGGATGGCGCTGTGCCTGGCCTCCGCCCTGGAGGCTGCGTTTTGCAGCTGCAGATCCAGAGCCTGCACCAGCTGCCGCTCGGGATAAGTGAATATGCCAAATACAGCCATCAACAGCAATACCACGGCATAAAAAACCAAACCCGCCAGCATCCATTGCCGCCGGAAACGCCAAGCCAGGCCCTCTACCCCCTTGGGCTTGAAAAAAAACGCGCCTACTCCCCGCCTGTCTTTCATACGCTAATCCGTCCCGGACGAAAAATCCAACCCCTCTCCCAGCTCCTGCAAGGCCGCCTGGGCCAACTCCTTCAGCTTTGCCTCCCTGGCCGCCGCTGATTCCCCATCTGGGGCCTTGGCCGCCTCCCAGTCGGCAAATTGCTGCCTATAGGCCGACAGTGTCTTACGGGCTTGCATCTCAAACTCCTGTTCCTTTTCCAAATACCCATCCACCAAGGGCGGCGTGCAGAAACGGTATTCCTCGGCCATATCCCCAAATACCTTATACAACTGCCTGTACATGGGGTCTTGCAGCTCTTCCATGGCCTCCAAAAAACCCTCCCCATAGGCCTCTTGCATCACAGGCATATAGCCGGCCTCCATGGCAAACGCCCGGTTGCGCTCCGGCTCCAATATCCACTCCAAAAAGAGCATACAAGCCGCCTCCCGCTGGGCATCGCTGCGCAGCGCGCATATGCCCGCGCCCCTTTGCATGGCCACCTTCTCCCCTCCCTGCCACACAGGAGGAGGCAGTACGGTCAGCTCCACCTCCTCGGAGGTGTTATCCTCATAGGTAACTCTATGGGAATAGTAGAGTATACTGGCGGAGGAGGCCATGGAGGCTATGGCATCCCCAGTCCGCAACGGCTCGGTGGCATACCCTTCCCCCAGCCACAGGCCTCCGGTCAAGGCCCCCCGGGCATAGGGATCCCAGGCCTTGGCAAAGGCCCGGCCAGCCAGCACCCTGCCTTTGTCCAAGAAATCCTCACCCTGGGAGGCCGCCCCGGCCTGGAAATAATTAAAATGATAATCATGGACAAAAAAAGGCCGCCCCTTCCCATCCTGGGATGCGCTCCACTGCCTGTAATCCTCGGCCATGGCAAATAAGGACTCCCAGGTGGAGAAACTCTCCAGCGTGGGCGCCAGCGCGCTTTGGGCTGCATATCGGTCAAACACCGTCTTATTTACAAAAATCAGCTCTGTGGACTTGGCCAGAGGCAGAACAGCCAGCCGGCCCTCTACCTCGCCCTCCTCCAAAAAGGCTGGAACAAAGGCCTCCAGCGCGCTTTCAGAAAAATGGTCACGAAAATCCACCAGAATTTCCGGATCCGGCAATTCCAGCACAGTCTTGGGATAGGAGATAAACAGATCCGGCAATTCCGCTGCGCCCGGATCTCGATTGGCTGCCGCCAAAACGGCCTGGTGTATGGTATTGGTATTGGATACGGAATCCACCTGCACCCGTATATTGCGCTGCTTGCCCACAGTAGCATTAAATTCGTCTATCTGGTCATTGAAAGGGGAATCTGTCTGCCCGCCATAGACATGCCAAATACGTATGGTTATGGGCAGTTCCTGCCTTTGCCATACAAAACGGAGGACCAGCCAAGCTGCCAAACCCAGTACGGCCAGTGCCGCCAGTGCTGTCAAAAATCGTATTCTCGCTGTGCGCATCTCGTATCCGCCCTCTGTCACGTCTTATTCGCTTTGCACCAGAGCCAGACCCGCCGGAGAGGACACCGCCACTTGCAGAGAGCTGATAGAATGCAGCGCCTCCTGGGGGAACTCCGCCAAAACCACCATCTCCCGGCTCTCGCCTGCGGCCAGCTGGCCGGAAAAGGTGGAGAGATCTGTGGAGAGCATGGTCACCAGCGCCGTACGGCTCTGCCCGCCTCCCAAAATCAGCTTGAACACTGCGCCGCTGCCCAGTATGTCCACATCCGCCGCCCCGCTGCCATTATTGAATAAGGCAATTTTGACGGCCAAAAAACCATTGCCGGCCGTGGGTTCCAAGGCAAAGGCTCCCGCAGAGGGATCCGCATAATGGCTCTCCACAGTGGCATCCAGCAGCCGCAGCCCCACGCCCTCCGGCAGCTGCAGCAAAATCTCCGGCGTAGAGGTGTACACAGACTGAGCCGCCTCTGAAGAGGCCTCCGATCCGCCTTCGGTGCCTGCCTGGGCGCTCTCCGCCGCCTGGCTCTCCTGCGACTGCATGGCAGCAATGCGGCTCTCCATAGCCGCCCGGCTCTCCTCCCAGGCCAGCGCGCTGTCCACATCCTTTAGGCGTTTCTGGTAAGAGGAATCATATTTTAACAGTATGCCGGCTGCATACTCCGCCACCTGGGACTCCTGCGCATTCCCCAGATCCGGCATTTTCTGGCAGCCCCCAAACAAAAACACCGCCAATACCGCCGCCAGCACATAGCTCCTGCCCATAGGCCTCGCCCCTCCTCACCCTAGTTACACTTGCCTCTCATTGCCAACAGTATATCATATTTCCCCGATTTTGCCAAAACTGCCGCCGGCTTTCTCCAGGGAGAACCAAAACATGACTCCATCCTGCATATTTTCCACGCCATATCCCTGGCCCATGGCCTCCATAATGGCCTTAACTATAGACAGGCCTATGCCGCTGCCCCCATATTCCCTGGATCTGGCCTTGTCCGCCTTATAAAATTTTTCCCAAAGCCTGGGGAGGCTCTCTTGGGGTATGGGCTGGCCGGTATTGCATACGCAGAGCCGTATCTTCTCCTCCAGGCATTGGAAATAGATGCGTATGCGCGCCGGCTCCCCCTCCCCCGGAGCCTGGGCATATCGCAGGGCATTGGAGAGATAATTCATCAGAACCTCCTGGGCCAGAAAGCTATCCCCCCAGACATACAGCGGATCGGATTTCTGCACCTCCAGGCGTATGCCCTTGGACTCAGCCAGCAGAGAGGCATTCTTGGCATATCCCAGCGCCATGCCGGCCAGATCAAAGCGCTCCGTCTCCACCTCCTCGCCGCCAAATTCCAGGCGATTGAGGATAAGCAGCTTTTCCAGCATACGGTTCATACGGCCGGCCTCATCCACAATCACCGCCAGGTACTCCCTCTGCTTTTCCTCCTCCTCCCAAATCCCCTCTTGAAGCCCCTCTCCATATCCCTGTATCAGGGCCAATGGGGTTTTCAGCTCATGGGATACGTTGGAGAGAAATTCCCTGCGCATCCTGTCCGCCTCCTCCCTCTTGGCCAAATCCTTTTCCAGCTGCCTGTTGGCCTTTTTGAGCCTGGTGATATTCTGCTCCAGGCTGTGGGATAAACGGTTGAGATTGGCCCCCAACTCGCCCAGCTCTCCGGCGGCTCCATCCCGGCAGCGGGCCTCAAAGCGCATGTGGATCATCTCCCCAGAAATGCGGGTCATCTCCTGTATGGGCGCAGTCATTCTGCGGGATATCCAGACTATGGCCAGCGCGCATACCAGGCTCATGGCCATGCCCACATAGGCGGTGAATTTGTTGGAAATCATCACCGAATCCCTTATGCTCTCCATGGGCGTGCGCAGGATAAAGGCGTGGCCGTCCTCCAGAGAACCCACCATCTCCAAATACTCCCGGCCCCTATCACCCGCCAGCCCCACACGCACATTCTCCCCCTCCTTGGGAAAGGCGCCGCCAAAGAACAGCACGCTGCCCAGCCTGCCCATCTCCCCGGCGCCGCCATTGCCTGAGCTATAGGATATGGCAGACTCACTGTCCAATACCAGAGCAGTCAGATTGCCCCTAAGGGAAAAATCGTCCATCTCCCGGACGAAGTCCTCATCAAAATCCGACTCCAGACCCACAAGCAGCTTCTGTCTGGCCTCCTCCAATACCTGCTCCTTTTCATAGCGGTAATAGGACTCCAAAAACCGGTTGTTGATAAACCACAGCAACAAAAAACTCAGGGCCATCAGACCGGTGAATATGCCGGCAAACTGCCAAGCCAGGGACAGGCGCCGCCAGGAGGGCAGCCCCATGCCATTCTTTTTCTCTCCCATACATCAAGCCTCTTCCAATTTGTAACCCATGCCCCAGATGGTTTTGATGCTGTTCCCCCTCTCCCCCAACTTACCCCGAAGTTTCTTTACATGTGTATCTATAGTTCTGGCATCCCCATAATAATCATAGTTCCAGACATGGTTCAAGATGGTTTCCCGGGAAAGGGCTATGCCCTTATTCTCCAGGAAATACACCAACAATTCAAATTCCTTATAGCTGAGCTCTACGGGAGAACCGTCCACCAGCACCTCTCGGGCTGAGCGGCGTATGCATATGCCGCCAAATTCCAGCGTTTCCTCTGCCCCCTGGCCGCTGCGGCGCAGTATGGCCTCTATTCTGGCCACCAGTATGGAGGGGCTGAAGGGCTTGGATATGTATTCATCCACACCCAGGGAAAATCCCTGCAATTCGTCCTTTTCATCGCTTTTGGCCGTCAGCATGATAATAGGTACTGCGCTCTCCCGGCGTATGGCCCGGCAGACCTCCCATCCGTCCATCTTGGGCATCATCACATCCAAGACCACAAGGGCCACATCCTTGTCGGAAAAAAAACTGTCCACGGCCTCCTCTCCGTTGGCCGCCTCCAGCACGCCAAAACCCTTTTTTTCCAAGAAATCCCTGACCAGCGTGCGCATCCTGGCCTCATCGTCCACCACCAGCACCTTGCGGTTCGCCATTTGTACCTCCTATTGCCCGGATTCCAGACCCAGCTGCCTCTCCTTTGCCCGGACAGCCTCCTCCCTCTGCGCCAACTCCTGCTCCCAGGAGGCGTACTGGTTGGTTATGGCCGTCTTGTAGTTGAGTATATTGGGCTGATCGCTTTTTAGCGCGATGACAAACATGGCGACCACGGCCACCGCCAACAGACCGTTCAGCGCCAGGGAAAAGAACAGGCTGATGCCGGGCTTCTTTTCCTCCTTTGTCTGTGGGGTCCGCACTCTATCCCTGGCCGGCTGGGGAGGCCTGTTCCACTGGGCCACACAGACCCAGGGCAAAGGGATGGGGGGCAGCTCCTCAGCGCCCTCCTCCATTAGCTCCTTTTGCAGCTGCCCCAAATAGGTCAGACCCACCGGGGTTTTGAAGATGGAATCCTGTATGGCCTTTTCATATATTACGCGTTTTTGCTCAGAGGTGGAGGATACCAGCCGCTTCTCCAAATACTGGATTTTCTTGGCCTCCTGTGCAGCCAACGCCGCATCCGCCTCCGTCAAAAAGGCAAAGCCCCGGGTGGTATACCGCTTCTCCATAATCCCTCCTTTCCGCCATATGGAAAAATCCCCTCCCGAGTGAAGCCTGCCGCCCGGTTGGGGATTTTTTTGCCTCGGATGGAGTAGGCGGGAGTCGAACCCGCGTCCGAAAGCCCATTCCCTGTCCTTCTACTATCATAGCCTATTCTTTTGGGACCATGTCCCCTTTCCCGCCTCCGGCCGGCCAATAGGCGGCCCGCCCGGCACGGTAGCTTCATATTACGGCCATATGGGCAAAGCTTGGCATATGCCGTTTCCTACATACATGATGCCGCTTCGGCGGGTGTAGGTGCCTGCCGGGCGGCAGCCGCTTACGCGGCGAGTGCTAAATTATCTTCAGCGTTTAATTTTATTGTGTGATTTTACGTATCACAACGGATAGCTTCTCCAGCTGCAAGACCCCCGTCGAAACCTTGACTACCCCAGGCTGCGAGATCACTGCATCTCCAACACAAGTATACGAGATATAGGGAATTTCGTCAAGAAAATACCCTCCGCAAAATCCGCATCCCTCCCCCTCCGGCGCTTGCCCCTGCCACCGGCCTATAGTATGATAAAGCAGATACCCTAGAAAAAGGAGCCATTATGAACAAAAAAGAGATAGCCGAAATACGCAGACAATTCACCCCGGAGCGCTGCTCCATCACCCGCATGGCCGGCTGTTATGTGGATGGAGAAAAGAATAAGAAGTTCAGATTTTCCCAGGCTTTCCTCCCCCTGCCGGAGGAGGAATTATTCAAATATTATGAAATTCTCAAAAAATCCCTGTCCGGCAGCCTGGGCAAAAATTTGCTGACCCTGGCTTTCCCAGCGCAGTCCGAGGCTTTCCAGGATCAATGGGAGGCCCTTCGACAGAGCCAGCTCCAGTCCCCGGAGCTGCTGGAGGCCTTTTATGACCGCATCATCAGCTCTTATGCGTATGTGGGCAACTACCTCATCCTCCTGTTCCACGACATCTACGATGTGCCGGGCAGGACATCTGACGGCCTGGATCTGGAGGATGCCTCTGACCAGATATTTGAGTATCTGCTCTGCTCCATCTGCCCTGTGGAACTGAGCAAGGCCGGCCTCTCCTACCAGCCCTTACAGGGAGGCTTCCACAACCGCATACAGGACTGGGTGGTGGCACCCCCGGCCAATGCTCTGCTGTACCCGGCCTTTCATGACCGGGGGGCGGATCTGCACCACCTGCTGTACTACTGCAAAAACGGCGAGATATCCCAGCAGGCCTTTCTGGATGCGCTGGCAGGCTGCCCCCTACCCCCCTCCCCCATGACCCAAAAAGCCGTGTTTGGGGAAATGCTCCAGGACTCCCTGGGGGAACAGTGCCAGCTGGAGCAGTTAAAAACCCTCCAGGAGGAATTAAACCTCCTGGCCAAGGAACCGCTGGAGGAGGGGGAATTGCCGCTGACCGGACCCAAGCAGCTGTGCCGAATCCTGGAAAAATGCGGAGTGGACAGCCAGACCAGGGCCAGCTTCGCAAAATGCTATGCAGAAAATCTGGATCAGGACCAGCCCCTGGTGCTGTCCAATATCACCAACAGCCGGACTCTGGAAGTCAGGACCCCGGATGTGCAGGTCAAGGTCAAGCCGGACATGGCCCACCTGATAGAGCAGAGAGAGATAGACGGCCGCGCCTGCCTGGTCATCTCCTTAGAGGGCGGGGTTTTTGTCAACGGCGTGCAGATCCAACTGTAGCACCCCCCTGCAGATACAAAAAACCCGCCTGGGAATTTCGCCTCCCGGACGGGTTTTTTCTATGGGCGGCCCCGGGATTTCCCCAAGACCGCCGGCCTTACGCTTACAAGCGCTATTTGTTAAAGAAATCCCAAAGCCCTATGCCAAACAGCGCCAAGATCAAGGCGGGTATGATATAGGTGATATGCCAGCGCATCCAGGGAGCCACCTTGGGCCCCTCCCCCTTGTTTGCCTCCTCCATAAAACGCTTCCATCCCCAGCCGTAGCGGCTGACGCTAAAGAGCACGAAGATCAAGGCGCCCAGGGGCAGCAGTATATTGGACACCAAGAAGTCCTCCAGATCCAGCACGCCGGAGCCGGGCCCCAGGGGTTGGAAATCAGACAGCAGGTTAAAGCCCAGCGCGCAGGGCAGGGAGAGCAGCAAAATACCGATACAGCCTATGACGGCGGCCTTTTGCCTGCTCCAGCCGAAGAGATCCGTCAGACAGGCCATGATATTTTCAAAAACAGCCAGCACTGTGGAGAAGGCGGCAAAGGTCAGGAAGAGGAAAAAGAAGCTGCCCCAAAGCCTGCCCAAGGGCAGATTGTTAAAAATATTGGGCAGGGTGATAAATACCAGGGAGGGGCCTGCGCCTACCTCCACGCCATAGGAGAAGCAGGCGGGGAATATGATCAAGCCGCTCATCAGAGCCACCAGCGTATCCAGTATGGCCACATGGAAAGACTCCCCTACCAGAGCCTTCTTGTTGTCTATATAACTGCCAAATATGGCCATGGCGCCTATGCCCAGGCTAAGGGAAAAGAAGGACTGGTTCATTGCGCCCACCAGCATGCGCGCCCAACCCACCTCGGCCAGCTGCTCCACATCCGGCCAGAGGTAAAAATGCAGACCCTGGGCGGCGCCGGGCAGCAGGAGGCTGTTTACGGCCAGCAAAAACATCAATACGATCAAGGCGCCCATCATATACTTGGTCGTGGCCTCCAGACCCTTTTGCAGGCCTATGGAACAGATCAAAAATCCGGCCACCACCACCAGTGACATATATCCCACCATGGGCAGGGGCTGGGAGAGCATTTCCCCAAACTTTTCCCCTATGGCCTGGGCCTCCAGTCCCACGAAATCCCCCTTGGCCGTATCTACAAAATACCGCACCATCCAGCCGGACACCGTGGTATAAAACATCATCAGCAGCACATTGCCGGCAAAAGCCACCAGCCCATGCCAGTGCCACCTGCCGCCCTTGGGCTGCAAAGCCTGGTACATCAGCACCGGGGATTTGCGGCTGGCCCGTCCCATGGCAAACTCCGCCGTCATCACCGGTATGCCCAGTATCACCATAAAGAACAGATAGAACAGCACAAAAATACCCCCGCCATACTGGCCGGCCATATAGGGGAATTTCCACACATTCCCTATGCCTATGGCACAGCCTGCGCTGAGCAGGATAAAGCCTATGCGGCTTTTTAGCCTCTCTCTTTCCATAACTCCTCCTTTGATAGCGCCTATTTCTTAATAATTCTAAACAATATTATCACATTTTAGCATTTTTCCCTGGGGCTGGCAAGGAAGAAAAAGGGATGGCCCGCCGCCGACAGCCATCCCCCGGTTCCTAATCCACTTTTTTCAACTTGGCAAAGGCAGCGGATACAATCTTGGTCCCAAATCCCTCGAAATCCACCGTCACCCGCTTGTCCTGACCCCCGGGAGCCTCCTCTATGCGCCGCACCAGGCCCTGGCCGAATTTGACATGGCTGACCGTATCCCCCACGGCATATCCCAGATCCCCGGCGGGTTCCATACCCTTGGACAGGCCTGGCAATCCGCCTCCCCGCTTGTAGGGCTGCTCTGCCATAGGCGCGCTGCCGGGCCGCCCATAGGCGGCAGGCCTGGGCCTCTGCAGTCCTCCCTCCCTTTCCCAGGGCAGAGGCCCAGGCTTCCTAGGCACATCCCCCGTCAGCAATTCCTCCGGTATCTCCAGCACAAAGGGACTGACTCCATGGCGCTGCTCCTCACCAAAGAGAAAACGGCTGCGGGCGCAGGTCAGGAACAGGCGTTCTTTTGCCCGGGTTATGCCCACATATGCCAGACGCCGCTCCTCCTCCATATCCTCCGCATCCTCGGAGGCCACACAGCGCAGAGAGGGGAACAAGCCCTCCTCCATGCCCACCATAAATACATAGGGGAACTCCAATCCCTTAGCTCCGTGAAGGGTCATCAGAGTCACCCGGCTTTGTCCTTCCTCTGCCATGTCGGCGTCAGATACCAGCGCCACCTCCTCCAAAAATCCCTCCAAGGTGGGCTGGGATGCCTCCCTTTCATACTGCAGGGCCTTGGCTTCCAACTCCCAGATATTGGCCATGCGCTCCTGCCAATCCTCCTCCGCCTCCATCATATAGGCCTCGTAGCCTGTCTGCTCCACCACCAGGCCCACCAATGCGGAGATGGCTCCCTGCCCGGCTTTTTCCCCCAGCCCGGCCAGCAGCGCCGCAAATGCCTCCACCTTGGCCTTGGCCCTGCCCAGGCCGGGCACACTGGCCGCCCGGGACATGGCCTCCAGCAGCCCTCCCTCCAGCATGGCCCCATAATTCTCCAAGCGCTCCAGGCTGGCCTCTCCTATGGACCGCCGGGGCACATTGACAATACGCCGCAGAGAGAGCGCATCCAAGGGATTGGCCAGTATGCGCAGATAGGCCAGTATGTCCTTGACCTCCCTGCGGGCATAGAATTGCAGGCCGCCTATCATACGGTAGGGCAGGCCGGAGCGCACCAATTGCTCCTCTATGGCGCGGGACTGCGCATTGGTTCTGTACAAAACGGCCATATCCCCATAAGCCGCCCCCTGCTGCCTTGCCAATGCGGCTATGGTCTGCGCCACAAAGGCCGCCTCCTCCTGTCCGCTTTCCCATTGGCGAAATGCTATCTTCTCCCCCCGCTTGTTGCTGGACCAAAGCCGCTTTTCCTTTCTGCGCCTGTTGTGGGAAATCACGCCGTTGGCCGCATCCAATATGGTCTGGGTGGATCGGTAATTCTGTTCCAGCTTTACCACCTTGGCCTGTGGAAACTGCTGCTCAAAATCCAGTATATTCCGGATATCCGCCCCCCGGAAGCGATAGATGGACTGATCGTCATCCCCTACGACACAGATATTCCCCCTCTTGGCCGCCAACTGCCCTATCAGCGCAAATTGCACGGCATTGGTATCCTGATATTCATCCACCAGTATATAGTGAAAACGGTCCTGATAAGACTCCAGCACCTGAGGAAAATCCGCAAACAATTCCACCGTCCGCAGCAGCAGATCATCAAAGTCCAGGGCGTTAGCGGCCTGCAGGGCCTTTTCATACTCTGCGTACAACCTGGCCTTGATCCTCTCCCGGGAGGAAGCATAGTCTGACAGCTCGGACAGACAGGCCTCCGGGCTGCGCATTTGGTTTTTCTGATGGGAGATATAGGACAGAAAATCCCTTTCCTTGAATAGTTTTCTGTCTATATCCATCCTTTTTATCAAATTCTTTATAATACTCTTTTGATCATCACCGTCATAGATGGCAAAATGCCTTCCATATCCCAAATGTTCTATATGCTGCCGCAAAATACGCACACACAGGGAATGAAAGGTGGATATCCAGGCGCCAAAGCCCTCATCCCCCACCAAAGCCTCCACCCTCTCCTGCATTTCCTGGGCAGCCTTGTTGGTAAAGGTAATGGCCAGTATATGCCAGGGCAGTACCCCCTTTTCCTGTATCAGATACGCAATGCGATGGGTCAGCGCCCTGGTCTTCCCGGAGCCCGCGCCGGCCAATACAAGAAGCGGCCCTTCAGTATGAAGGACCGCCTTTCTTTGTTCTTCATTCAATCCTGCAAAAATATGCATGTAGCCCCCTACAGTCCCCATTCCCAGGCCCGGCCGTCAAAGCCATCGCAAAAAGCGGCAAAATCCCGCACAGGCATGGGCTGGGCAAAATAATACCCCTGGCCAAGATGGCAGCCCAATTCCCGGAAAGCCCTGGCGCAGGCCGCATCCTCCACCCCCTCGGCTATGACCACAAAACCCAGCTCCCTGAGCATAGTAATAATATGGCTCATCACAGGATTCCTGAGCTTGGCCTCCTCTATCTTGGACACCAGCTCCTGGTCTATCTTGATAATATCCGAGGGAAATTCCGTCAACAGATAAGGAGAGGCATAACCCTTGCCAAAATCATCCATCACTACCCGTATGCCAGCCTCCCGCAGCTTCTCCACCGGCTCACGAATCTTCTCCTTTTGCATGAGCAGGCTCTCCTGGGAGAGCTCCACCTCCAGCAGCCAGGCGGGTATGCCGTATTCCTTGCGCAAAGCCAATATTCTCTGGGCGAACTCCCCTTTCTCCATATATTGGCCGGAAAAGTTCACAGAGATGGGTATGGGAAATTCACCCTTGTCCAAAACGTCCTTCAAAAAAACCAAAGCCTGTTTTAGGCCACAAAAATCTAAGGCCTCCATCCAGCCATGCTCTTCCAATATGGGCAAAAAATCCATGGGCAACAGTGTAGACCCGTCCTCCCTATGCCAGCGCATCAAAGCCTCGGCACTGGACACCATAGTTTTTTGCAAGTCAATTTTGGGCTGCAAATAGATTTGCAAATCCCCTACGGCCATGGCCTGCTCCACATTGGCCAAAACCCAAGCCGCAAAGTCCTCTTGCCCCGGCCGGGGCAAGATACCGGCAGACGGGGCCGAGCCTTCCTCATCCCCGGGCGCTATTTCTCCACCGCCCTTAATGACCACCAGGCTTTCGCCCAGCCTGCGACGGGGATCACTTGGATCATACCCAAAGCCATCTGTTCCAAACACGCAATATTCCATGCCCCAACCTTGATGTCGAGTCCTGAGTTCTCTCCCCAATGAAGAATCAGGCCATCTCCCTTTCCTATTTGATATTCGATTTACACGCTAGAACAGACCACCCACTCCACCTTGTACTTTTTTATTATATCCCTTTCTGTTGCCGGGGGCAATGGTGAAATTGTCCTAGACAAGCCGGAGCATATTTACTTTCCCACAATAATGTGATAAAATTTTCTAGACTGCAAATGCTCTTACCACCAGGCCAGAAAGGAATCCCACCATGACAAACAAAAAGATCAACACCCCGGCCATGGCCAAGTTGTTCGAGGCCATACTGACCTTGGAAAATACCCAGGAATGTTTTGATTTCTTTGAGGATCTCTGTACGGTAAATGAGCTTTTGTCCTTTGCGCAGAGGTTTGAGGTGGCCGCCATGCTCAAGGAGGGTCGGACCTATATAGACATTTCCGCCCAGACCGGCGCCTCAACGGCCACGGTCAGCCGGGTCAACCGCTCCCTGCACTATGGCAATGACGGCTATGATATGGTATTTGGCCGTATGGGCATGGCATTGCCGCCTGCCCGGGAAGAGAACGGCTGACACAGCGGATTATGCCGGCATAGAACCCAAGAGGCAGCTAAGGCGGCCTTCTCACCAGATTTTTCCCCGTGTACGCAAAAAAGGATGCGACCATAGGCGGCAAGGGCCTATGTCCCGCATCCTTTTGCATGAACTCTCGATGGCATTAACCCTCTATGGCCAGCATATCCAGAGGATTGATAATCTGGCCGTCCTTCCACATCTGGTATCCCACAGAGGCATTCTCTTGGGATATATACGCCAGCGCCGCCCCCTTGGCCACAGTCTGTCCCGCCTCCACCATAGGCGAGGAGGGCATGCGGTACATGGTCAGGTATCCATTGCCATGGTCCAGTATGATCAGATGGCCGAAAACCTCGTCCGCCTCCACCTTGGTTACCTCCCCGCCTCCGGCCGCCAACACCAGAGCACCCTTTTGGGGGGAGAAGATGGTCAGCCAATCCTCCTGCTCCCTCTGTTCCACAGAGGCTGCTGCGCTGAGAGGATATCCGGCGGGCAGGAAGAACTGCTGCCACTGCTCCTGGAGCTTGGCAGCATCCTCCTTTTGCGCCTGCACCGTATCCTTGAGAACCAGATTTTCCTCCTCCAGGGAAAGTATCCTCTCCTCCAGCGCGGCATTGTCCTGCTCCACAGCAATCAAGGCCTCTTCTTTTTTATCAAATTGATCCGAAATGGTTTGCCATAGGCTGTTTTCATAGATCAGAAAGCCTATCACTCCGCCCACCAGCGCGCTAATGCTCAGAGCCACTATCCAAAGCATCATAGGGCTGAGCCGCAGAGTATAGGCCCTGGCGCCTGGCCTGTCCTCCTGATAGGTAAAAATATGCCCCTTAGCCCTCTCTCCGGCCGCCTTAGCTCCGCCAAACAAGCCGCCTCTCTTCCCTTCAGCCGACGAGCCTGCCCCATCCTCCACATCCAGGCTGTCGGCCTCCGGGGATGCGGATCCCATCCCATTTTCCGCCTGTGGTTCTGCCGGATCCATAGGGCAGGCATCCAACTGCCCTTTCTGTCCCTCTTGCTGTCCCTCTTGCTGTCCCTCTTGCTGTCCCTCTTGCTGTCCCTCTTGCTGTCCCTCTTGCTGTCCCTCTTTCTGCCCCTCTTTCCGCTCCTCCTGAGCCTGCACCGGATCTAGTCCGGGCCCGGGAGTCATTTTGCGGTTCTTTCTCATACTCTCATGCCCTTTCCCACCGCCCTCCAAAGACAGTGCTATTGCTGAGGTATATTGTAAATCATATTCAAAAAAAACGCAATATTTACTAGAAATATTGTAATATATTTGTAATATCCACGGATAGTGATCAGGAAATTCTCCCCCCTCCCTCCTATAGCAGGTCAAAGGCAGGGCGGCGGGGCGCGGTCCACCGCCCCACCGCCGGGACAGCCGGCATTAACTGGATCTATGCCTCCCCAGATCTTGCAAAACCCTCCAGATACTCCAGTTCCAAATGATTGCCACAGGCCTCAATGCGGGCCAGACCGCCCTGTATGATGGGCAGCATAGGCGGCAGATGCCCTATATCCCCATTGAGCAATATGGGCAGGCCCATATCCCCCAAGGCTCCCAATACCGCCTCCTCCATATCCAGACCCATGGACTGCCGGCCAAAGAGCATGGGCCGGCCAAAGAAAAACCCCCGGGCATGGTCGAACCAGCCGCAGTGGCGCAGCTTCCACAATGCCCTGCGCAGGGCAAAGGGCCCCAATTCACAGGCCTCCAAAAACCAGATCAGGCCCTCCCCGGCATACCTCTTTGCAAATTCCTCCAAACGGTCAAAAGAGGTGCCGGCCAGGTGCAGCAAACAGTCCAGGCAGCCGCCTACCAGCCTGCCCTCCATGACCAGCGCCTCTGCCTCGCCCTCCCCTGGAGAGTAAAGGCGATGCGCATAAGGCTCCGTGGTATTGTAAGAAGCCAGAGGATGATTTTCATCCTTGAGGGATAGGATCTCCCAGTGGGTATAGTTGGTAAAACGGCGTTTTCTGCCCTGGAGCAGCAGGAATACATCTTCCAAGCTCTCATGCCAGGGATCCATGCCAAAGGCCGGCGCGCAAGGGCCGTATATGCTGGCCGTATCTGTCAGAGTGGCCAGCAAAAATCCCAGATTGGTATTGTCTGAATACCCCAAAAACCACTTAGGCTCCGCCTGGGCCAGACGGCCAAAATCCACATAATCCAGGATTTCGCACATCAGCTCCCCGCCTCCGCAGGAGATCAGCACATCCCCCCGCCCCTCATCCAGAAAGGAACGCACAAATTCCTCTCCGCAGGCCTCCGGCGGCGCGCTGATACCCACACCCTCCTGCTTGCAGCAATTCTCTCCCAAAAACAGCGCAAAACCCCTGCGGCGGAACACAGACAAGGCATGGGAAAAGGCAGTGGCATAGGGTTCGGTGGCACAGCCAAAGGAGGGGGCCACAAAGCCTATGCGCCCTCCCGGCGCCAAAAAAGCCCCATAACGCATACACGCCTCCCATCAATCAAAAATCTTGGCAAAACCCGGCCATAAATCCAAAGTGGCAAAATAATCCTCCGGCCTCTCTGCCCGGCGGATCAGCCGCACCTGGCCATCCTCCCCCAACAGCAGCTCCGCGCATTTCAATTTTCCATTATAATTATACCCCATGGCATAGCCATGGGCGCCAGCATCGTGTATGGCCAGATAATCCCCTATTTCTATTGCAGGCAAGGGCCGGTCTATGGCAAATTTGTCATTATTTTCACAAAGAGAGCCTACCACATCCACCACACCTGCCTCCGGCGCCTCCTCCTTGCCCAGAACGGTAATATGGTGGTAAGAACCATACATGGCCGGCCGCATCAGATGGACGGCGCAGGCATCTACACCCACATATTCCTTGTAAATGCTCTTTTTGTGTATGGCCTGAGTGACCAACATGCCATAGGGAGCCAGCATATACCGCCCCAGCTCCGTGTATATGGCCACATCCCCCATGCCCGCCGGCTCCAGTATGTCCGCATATGCCTGCCGTACGCCCTCTCCTATACGGAAAATATCATTGGGCAGCTGATCCGGCCTGTAGGCCACGCCTATGCCGCCTGATAGGTTGACAAAGGAAATATGCACGCCCAGCCTCTCCTTGGCCTCCCTGGCCAGGGCAAACAGCTGCGCTGCCAGTTGGGGATAATACGCATTGTTGACCACATTGCTGGCCAGGAAAGCGTGTATGCCCATATGCTCCACGCCCTTATCCCGCATGATTTCCATGGCCTTAAACAGCTGTTCCTTGGTCATGCCATACTTCGCATCCTGAGGATGGTCCATGATCTCATTGCCCAGGGAGAAACTGCCTCCGGGATTATAACGCAGTGATAGGGTCTTGGGCAAATGCCCCAGCACCTGCTCCAGCAGTACCAGATGGCTGAAATCGTCCAGATTGATGATGGCTCCCAGGCTGGACGCATAGGAGAACTCCTCTAGCGGCGTTTCATTGGAGGAAAACATGATATCCCCGCCTACTACGCCAAGCGCCTTTGAGAGCATCAGCTCTGTCCGGGAGGAACAGTCGCAGCCACAGCCCTCCTCCTTGAGAATTTGAATCAGATATGGATTGGCATTGGCCTTTACCGCAAAGAATTCCTTATACCCGGGATTCCAGGCAAAGGCCTGCCGCAATGCCCTGGCATTGGCCCTTATCCCTTTCTCATCGTAAATATGAAAGGGCGTAGGATACTCCGCCGCTATACTCTCCACCATGGCCTTGCTCAAGAAAGCCTTTTTTTCCTGTCGAATTTCCATCATTTCCTCCTATACCCACAGTCCATACAAGGCTTTATTGGGTAATCCCCCAAAGCCTTTCCACCGCCCAAACCTGCCAGGGCCGGCCACAGCTTCTTCCCCGGCAGATACGAAATGACCGCCTCCAGCCCGACCAATGGGGTGGCAGCCACCTATCTCAAATCGTCTGCACCCACAGCACCCCTGCCCTGCGCCTACTCCGGCATGCCTCCCCAGGCCAGAGGAGTTATGCCTTGCTCCTCCAAAAACCGATTGACCTTGGAAAAAGGCCTGCTGCCAAAGAACCCCCTATATGCTGATAAGGGGGAGGGATGAGGGGATTTCCATATGCGCACTCCCTCTCCGGCCAGCACCTCTTCGTATCCCCAGGCATCCCTGCCCCAGAGCAATACAGCCAGGGGCTGGCCCGTGCCGGCCAAATAAGCCAAAATCCGCTTGGTAAGCCGCTCCCAACCCCGCCGCCTATGAGAACCCGGCTTGCCGGCCTCCACCGTCCAAACAGTATTGCAGAGCAATACCCCCTCTCTGGCCCAGGCCTGCAAATTCCCCGACCCAGGCATGGGCAAACCCAAATCCGCCTGCCTCTCCAAAAAAATATTCCGCAATGAAGGAGGAAGCTTCACCCCCTCCGGCACGGAAAAGGCCAGCCCATGGGCCTGTCCCGGCCCATGATAGGGATCCTGCCCAAGGATTAGCGCCTTGATTTCCCCGGGCTGTACATAGGAAAGGGCTTGAAACACCAGTTCACGTGGAGGATATATGGTCTTGGTATCATATTCTCCCTCCAAATAGGCGCACAAATTACGAAAATAGGGCTGATCCCACTCTGTCGCCAAAACCTCCAGCCACTGCGGCCCCAGGCAGGCGCGCCACATATCCGGCAATCTCTCCATAATCCCCCATATGCAAAGCCCCGAGGCTGTCACCCGGGGCCTTGACTGATCCCTTATTCCAAGTACACTGTAGCAGGAGCCAAGGATTCCTCCGGCAGGGCATCCTCCATGTCTGAGGTCAATTCCACCGAGGGCAGCTGCACTTCTGCCCCCTCCTCTGCCGGCGTCAGGCCATACTCCGCCAGGTACTGGGCGTCCTTCTCCAAAATCCTATATATGGCCAAGGTATAGGCATTGTCATCCTCTATGGCCGCCACGGCCTGGGCGCCTGCCTCCTCCAGTCCATAGACAGAGCGAAGCAGCTCCAGAATCTGCGCATAACTCTGCCCCACCTCCTCCGAGGCATTCCACAGGGCCGCATCCTCGGCTATGGACGGATACATCGCCACGGTCTGCACCAGAGAATCCAGAGCCTCCATCTGTTGGCCCTGTCCCAGCAGCCAGTGGTATCTGTCCACCTTGAGCTGCATACGCAATATAGCCTGGGATTTGTTGAACATGACCTCCTGGCTGCCGCTTAGCTTCTTGCCGTACAAGCTTTGATAGCTGGTCTGGTAATCCCCTGCATAAAAAGCCTTAGCGGCCTGCCGCTTAATCAGCAAATCCGTACCCACTGTCACAAAAAAAAGCAAAAAGAATGCCAAAGATGCATGAACCAAGACCACCAGGGCTATGCGTTTTATGGATACCTGTTTGGCCTTTTCCTCCGGACTCAGCTCCTTTATGGGCTTTTCCTTTTTGGGCTTGGGCTCTTTTTTTGGCTTGGGCTCCTTTTTGCGGAGCTGCTTTTCCTCCTTATCCTTGGACTTCTTCTTATCCGCCTCCTCTTTCTCGTCCTTTTTCTTGATTTCCTCCAAAATGGACAGGTTCTCATCGGACAGGGATAAGGACTGCTCCTCCGGCGTTCCCTCTTCCTCTTCTCCGCCTATTTCATCAAAGAAGAAGCTGGCAAGCCTGGCGAAGAACCCCGGCTTCTTTCCCTCGGCCTGCTCTTCATGGCTGCCAATAACTGCTTCCAACTGCCTGTCTATATCCAAAACTTCGGGGGTGGGCAAATCTCCAACCCCCTGCTCTTCCAGCCCGGCCGACTCGGCAATATCGCCAACCTCAGCCTCCGGGATGCCATCTAAGACCTGGACTGCCTCCTCCAAGGCGCCGTCTGCACCCGCGCCCTGCAGCATGGCCAATCCCTGCTCCTCTAAGGCATCCAAGGAAAAACCGCCCGAAGATGCTCCGGTTTGCCCCTCCTCCGCCACTGGGCTTTCAACCACCGCCTTCTCAGCCAGCTCCTCCGCCTCCGGCACAGCTGCCGGACCTTTCTTTTTGAAGAATCCGAACAAACCCTTCTTCTCACCGGTTTGATCCGGCGTGCCAGCTTTGGACCCTCCCTTCGATTTGGCCATTTCCTTCGCTTTTGCCTTGGCAAGCTTGGCCGCTTCTTTTTCCGCCTGCTTTTTTGCCTTCTTCTCCGCCTTTTCCCTGGCCTTTTTCTCCTTGGGACTTAACGGGGCTTCCTCCGGCTCTGGAGATGGAGGCTCCACATCCGGCTCAATACGCTCCTGCTTTTCTGATTTTTCTAATAATTCGCCTATTTCTTGCACACGAGAGTCATTATCCCCTTTGAGCAGGTTCTCCAGAGCCTGATCATCCAACTGAGGCTCCTTCTTCTCCTCCACCCGGGAGGCGGCCGCCAAGAGGGCATCCATATCGCTCATATCCAAACTGTCCAAATCACTAATGGACTGTCTGCCCTCTAAGACTCTCTCCTTTTCATCCATGCTTTGCTCCCGCTCCTAAGATTTATTCCACCGCCATTTTATTGCAAATGGTATCTCGTAATCAATTCATCCACGGTTTTTACCAGATTGCCTATCTCCGGCTTGGACAGCTGTGCATTAGCCCCCAGAGCCTCACCCTTGCGGCGCATCTCATCATTCACCAAGGAGGAGAATATGATTACCGGTATGTGAGAGGTTTCCGGCGTGGTCTTGATCAGCTTGGTCAGCCTGTGGCCATCCATCTCCGGCATCTCTATATCCGTGATAATGCACTTTACCGTTTCATCCAGCTCTCCGGCCTCCAGAGCATCCATAACCGCATCGTAGGCCTCCTGGCCATTCTGAGTATGGGTCAAATTGTCATAACCGGCTTGCTTGAGGGAGTTCACGATCAGCTTGTTCAACAGAGGCGAGTCCTCCGCTATGAGTATGGGCACGTCGGAACGCTTGCGCTTGCCCTCATCCGGCAAATCAGACATCTTCAAGCCCGTTTCCGGATTGATATCGCTGACTATCTTCTCAAAATCCAGGACTATGATCAGCTTGTCGTCTTTTTTGATTATGCCCGTGGCTATGCTCTCCTCCGGTATGGAGATAGTTACATCCGGCTTAATAATCTCTCTCCAGGATACGCGCCGGATTCCCAGCACGGCATCCACATGAAAAGCTATATCCAATTTGTTAAAATTGGTGATGATAAACAGACCCTTGCCCTCACCCTGACCCCGTCCAAGACAGTTGCGAAGGTCAATGGCGGTAATCATAGTATCACGGGGCATAAATATGCCCTCTATGCTGGGATGGGCATTGGGTACGGGAGTCACCGATTGATAGGGGATAATCTCCCTTACCTTGGCCACGTTAATGCCATAGGAATGGTTGTCCAGGATAAATTCCAGAACCTCCAGCTCGTTAGTGCCTTGTTCCAATAATATCTTTGTATCCATCATCCACCTCTTTTACTATAGATTACGTGCCTTTACCATTATAGCAATTTCATGGCAAAATGAAAACAAAAAATATACGATTTTGTAAAAACCCACAAAAAAGCTATTGACCTCCTATCCGGATAATGCCTTGGAAAATCCGGCATCCGCTGTGTCCAAGGGACAGACCACCGGGTTTTTCTATATTTCTGCTATCCACCCCCATTATACCGCTCAAAAAACACAATAAACACTTCCCTGCAAGAGAAAACAAATTAAACACTTCCCTGCAAGAAAAAACAAATGAGGTTTTTTTCAGTGAGAAAAACCCATAAAGATTTTCTTGCCAAACACTTCCCTGCAAGAAAAAACAAATAAGGTTTTTTCAGTAAGAAAAACCCATAAAGATTTTCTTGCTTTCCAAAAAAACCGCCTGGCTCTTATCCGGAACAAACCCATACACAACGCCCTTTTTGTGGGCAAAAAAAAACACAAAGCGCATACGCTCTGTGTCTAACTGCCTCACCCTTATGTTTTCCCATCAAACCCTCAAAACCGAACCAGGACACAACACCACCCCCCTGGGGGGGACGAGATCTGCCGAGATGCCAAAACATCTTATGTTCTGGCCTTTGGTCAAGCCCCCGACCGTTAGTGGGCGTCGGCTCCGCGCATTGCTGCGCTTCCACCCCGCCCCTATCTTCCTCGTGTTCTCCAAGGGGTCTTGGGGGACCTAAGTCCCCGCGGATGCCTCTCTTGGGGCGGGCTTCGCGCTTAGATGCCTTCAGCGCTTATCCCTACCGGGCTCGGCTACCCTGCCGTGGGCCTGGAGGCCCAGCAGGCGCACCGGCGGCCCGTCCGCCCCGGTCCTCTCGTAC
>JBGYPP010000039.1:0-8293 GCA_041838515.1 Acetatifactor sp.
CGCGCCGCAACGCTCCACAAAGACCTGGAAAAGGATCTTTTCCAGCTCCTCCTGTTTCTGCCGCAGAAAGTCATTTTCCTCCAGCCAAAATACCAGCCTCCGGCCCTCCACCCACTCCTGTCTGGCCTTAAAGAGGGCAGTGTACAAAACCCTGGAATAATCAAATAATTCTCTAAAAAAACTGTCTTTATATTCCTCCCATAGGCTCCGGGGAGTATAGGTATCCGGCAGTTGGAAGCGCTCCCTTATGCGCACCTGCCCATCCCTATGGGGGTAGAGGGCCTGCTCCAGCTGCGCCTGGGCCTCCCAGAGATGGGGCTTTTGGATAATCTGCCCGGCGAGCAGATCCACCCGCAGATTTTTTTTGTCAGGGGAAAGCCTAAGCCGCTCCACCCGGGCCGAACCCAGGGCCGAAGCGGCCTCCTTTGACAGACCTATTTGGGGAAAAACCTGCCCAAATTCCTTATGCATGCCCGGCCTCCATAGCGTCCAGCGCTTGCTCCAACGCGGCCAACAGCTCCCCCTCCGGCACCTTCCTCACCACCTTGCCCTTGCAAAACAGCAGGCCCTCTCCTATGCCGCCGGCCACGCCCAGATCCGCCTCCCTGGCCTCACCCGGTCCGTTTACGGCGCAGCCCATCACCGCCACCTTGATATCCATGGAATATTTTTTGACCAACTGCTCCACCTGGTTGGCCAGGGGGATCAGGTCTATCTTGGTCCGGCCACAGGTGGGGCAGGATATGACCTCCACACCCCCCTTGGCCAGACCCAGGGTCTTGAGTATCAATTTTGCCGAATAGATCTCCTCCACCGGATCCCCGGTCAGAGATACCCTTATGGTGTCGCCTATGCCCTGCCGCAGTATCAGACCCAGTCCCAGAGCGGATTTGATATTGCCGGCCAGCACAGTTCCCGCCTCGGTAATGCCCACATGCAGGGGATAATCTGACAGCCGGGCCATGCGCTCATAGGACTCCACACAGAGCATGACATCCGAGGATTTGATGCTGACTACCAGATCGTCATACCCCATGCGCTCCACCTGGCGGCATTTCTCCAAAGCGCTCTCCACCAGCGCCTCGGGGCAGATGCGGCCATATTTTTCCAAAAGGGGCTTCTCCAGAGAGCCTCCGTTGACCCCCACTCTTATGGGTATGCGGCGCCGCTTGGCCTCGGCCACCACCTGGGCCAGCGCCTCCTCCCCGCCCAGATTGCCGGGGTTGATGCGTATCTTGTCCGCCCCCCTCTCCATGGCCGCTATGGCCATGCGGTAGTCAAAGTGTATATCCGCCACCAGGGGTATATGTATGGCCGCCTTGATCTCTTCCAGGGCCTTTGCAGCCTGGAGGGTGGGCACGGTCACCCGCACGATATCACAGCCGGCCTGCTCCAGCTCCAGTATCTGGCCTATGGTGGCCTGCGCATCCTCCGTAGGCGTATTGGTCATGGACTGAATGCTGATCCTCTCGCCGCCGCCTATCCAAAGGCCACCTACAGACACTTTTTTGGTACGGTTTCTATGATTCATGGCCTCTATCCCCTTCCTTTTCCTATAATTCATAGGGGGTTACTTGGTATACATAGTAATTGAGCCAGTTGCAATACAGGTTGTTGCTGTGGGAACGCCACTGGAGCATGGGCCGGCTCTTGGGATCATCCCCCGGATAGTAATTGTACGGTATGTCCGGATCCATGCCCTTGGACTGGTCCCGCAGATACTCATTATGCAAGGTGTAGCGGTCATACTCCGGATGGCCGTTGACAAAAATCTTTTTTCCTTCCTGGGCTATGGCCAAAAACACCCCGGCCTCCGGGGATTCGGCCAGCACCGTCAGCTCCCGGCACTTGGCTATCTCCTGGGCCGGAGTTTCCGTGTGCCTGCTGTGGGGAGCCAGAAAATAATCGTCAAAATTTCGTATCAAAGGCACCTTTCTATGGTACACCCTGTGCTCATAAATGCCGGAGAGTTTCTTGGGCAAATGCCTTTTGTCTATGCCGTAGTAATGATAAAAACCCGCCTGGGCCGCCCAACAAATATGCAGTGTGGAGGTTACATTATTCTCCGCCCAATCCATGATGGAGCAGATCTCCTCCCAGTAATCTACCGCCTCAAAATCCATATCCTCCACCGGAGCGCCGGTGATGATCATGCCGTCAAATTTGCTGTGGCGTATGTCATCTATGGTCTGGTAAAACTTGTTCAAATGGCTGGCGGAGGTGTTAAGGGATACATGGCTTTTCACATTCAGCAGGGTTACATCCACTTGCAAAGGGGAGTTGGACAGCAGCCGCAGGATCTGCAATTCCGCATCCTGTTTGATGGGCATAATATTGAGTATGACCACCTGCAAGGGGCGTATATCCTGATGTATGGCGCGGAATTCGTCCATGACGAATATATTCTCTCTCTCCAAAATCTCCTTGGCGGGCAGGGCGCGTTGAATTTTGATAGGCATGGGCGTCTCTCCTTTTATCGTTTTTTTTGCGGGAAATATGGCTGCGCATGCGTTATTCTCTGTCAGCCTTTTTGTGCGGTTCATTCGCTTTCTGAGCGGGCAAGCCGGCACTTTTATCAAACAAAGGATTTAAATCCTTCTCCCTCCTAAATTGGCGTCCTGGCAATCCAGCATTCAGGGATGCAGCCAAGGACATTTTCCCGGCAATCCAGCATTCAGGGGTGCAGCAAAGGACATTTTCCCGGCAATCTAGCATACTGGGGTGCAGCAAAGGACATTTTCCCGGCAATCCAGCATACTGGGATGCAGCCAAGGACTTTTTCCCGGCAGTTCATCCAATATTCCAGAAACTCCTTAGGACTTCCTAGGCTTTTTAGAAACAGAAACCGAGCCTTGCAGCCAACAAAAGCCCTTTGCCAACATAGGTTTTCGTATTTGCTCGTATCCGCGGTTCCAGCTTGTTCCCGGATAGTCATCCAATGCCAATCACAAATATGCGATTAGAAAATCCTCTGTTTCTCCAGGATCAGCGTACCCAATTGCAGACAACCAAAGCAGCATCACCCGCCTTCATACTCCAGCCTATAGGGATCCTCACTGGTATTTCTAACCCCCCAGCCCTGTTGTCAAAGGCCTGATCCGCCAAGGCGGCCAGAGAAGCCGGAACCTCCCGGGGCGTATCCCTGCATATCTTTATCCCATTCCTGTACATTTGCCAGCTCCTCTCCGGGCCTATATCCCAAATCCTCTCTGCTGAGGCCTCCTGCCCGGCCTTTCCCGCCGTCGGCCCCACTACCTTTTTTATATATAGCATATTTCTCCCAAAAAAACAAAGGCCGGGCACCAGGGCCAAGGCCGGATTTGATATTATTATAACACATCCCTTTTCCCCTGATTTTTTATATAAAATATTGCCGTTTTTGCCTTGCCCAATAAGCTTTTTTTTGCTAGAATACTGTCTTGGAAATCAACCAAAATTCCTATAGTTTTTTGCAAAAAAATGCTAAGAAAGGACAAAATCAATGGCAAAGAAACGCAACATCATCGTAGGGCAGTCCGGCGGCCCCACCTCTGTTATCAACTCCAGCTTGGCCGGCGTATACAAGACGGCCAAGGACCGGGGATTCCACAAGGTCTATGGCATGCTGCACGGCATCCAGGGCTTGCTGGATGAACAGTATGTGGATCTCTCCACCCAAATCCATTCAGAAATGGACATAGAATTGCTCAAGAGAACTCCGTCCGCTTTCCTGGGAAGCTGCCGCTTCAAGCTGCCGGAGATCCATGCCAACCCTGATTTGTATCAGAAGATTTTCCAAATTTTGGAGAAGCTGGAGATAGAAGCGCTAGTGTATATAGGCGGCAATGACTCCATGGACACCATCAAAAAATTATACGATTACGGTGTGATCCACGGCCACAAACAGAAGTTTTTGGGCGTGCCCAAGACCATAGACAACGACCTGCCTCTGACGGATCACACGCCCGGTTTTGGCAGCGCCGCCAAGTATATAGCCACCTCCGTAAAGGAAACCATCCGGGACGCCACGGGCTTCTCTTTCCAGAAAAAGATGATCACCGTGATAGAGGTGATGGGCCGCAATGCCGGCTGGCTGACCGGCGCCGCTGTGCTGGCCAGGACCGAGGAGTGCGTAGGTCCGGATCTCATCTATCTGCCGGAAGTTCCCTTTGATATGGACAAATTCCTCCAGCACGTAAATGATGTGCTCAGCAAGAAAGACGGCGTTGTGATCGCCGTATCCGAGGGAGTAAAGCTGGCCGACGGCCGCTATGTATGCGAGCTGGCCGGCGCCGACAGGGCCGTAGACGCCTTTGGCCACAAGCAGCTGCAGGGAACTGCCGCCTATCTGGCCAGCTTCCTGGGCGCCAAGCTGGGCTGCAAGACCCGCGCCATCGAGTTCTCCACCCTGCAGCGCTGCGCAGCCCATATGAGCAGCCGTGTGGATGTGGATGAGGCCTTTATGGTAGGCGGCGCCGCCGTCAAGGCCATAGACGAGGGCGACAGCGGCAAGATGGTCATCATCAACCGTCTGGCCAATGACCCCTATATGAGTTCCGCCGGCATCTATGATGTGCACAAGGTGGCCAATATGGAGAAGGTGGTTCCCAGAGAGTGGATCAACAAGGAGGGCAACTTCGTAACCGAGGATTTTGTCAACTATGTTGAGCCGCTGATCCAGGGTGATTACGCTCCTTTTATGGTAAACGGCCTGCCCAGGCATCTGGTACTGAAGGTACCCGCCAAGAGGGCCCGCAACCAGGAAAACTAAGGCAAATATCTGATTTGTTCAGATTTTTCAAAAAAAAAACGCCAGGGCCTGCGCTTGGGCCTGGCGTTTTTTCTTTGTCTTAATACGTATCTAAAAAGCTCTTCCACTGGCCGTCCTGCTTGTAGGCCAGCACAGTGGAGAGATTGACATTGGACATACTGTTAAAAATATTGCTCTCCACAAAGGGATTTTCCCTGCGCAGCTGCCGTATCAGCGCCTTGGTCCTGGCCCTGGCCGATCCGCCTCCCTGGCCATCGCCGCCCATATCGCAGGTGTTGGTAAAGCGGCAGGCGCACTGCAGAAAGCGCAGCCCATGGACATCCCGCCAGCGGCAGATATCCTCCTCCCGAACCAGGTACATGGGCCGTATCAGCTCCATGCCTTGGAAATTTGTGCTGTGCAGTTTTGGCATCATGGTCTGGATTTGGGCCCCGTAGAGCATACCCATCAGTGTGGTTTCTATGACATCATCATAGTGATGGCCCAGCGCGATTTTATTACAGCCCAGCTCCCTGGCCTTACTGTAGAGATATCCCCGGCGCATACGCGCGCAGAGATAACAGGGAGATTTTTCCACCTCGTACACCGCATCAAAAATAGGGCTTTCAAATAGGGTAATGGGTATGCCCAGCAGCCGGGCATTGTTCTCCAATATGCGCCTGTTGCAGTCCGCATACCCGGGATCCATGACCAAAAATACCATCTCAAAAGCAAATTTCCTATGCCTGGCCAGCTCCTGGAACAATTTGGCCAGAAGCATGGAGTCCTTGCCTCCGGATATGCACACGGCCACCTTATCCCCAGGGCTGAGCATGGCGTATTGGTTCAGTGCCTTGGCAAAGGGGGTGAAGAGCGACTTTTTGAAAGTCTTTTGCAAGGACAGCTCCACCTGGGCCTTTTTCTCCTCCTCACCCTCCAGCCGGCCAGCCAGCCAATTCCCATACCCACCCTCCAGATATGCGCCGGCTATGCCCGCCTCTGCCAGCAGCGCCGCCGCCTCCCTGGCCAGGGTTTCCCGGGTGCAGTACACATAGGCCGGCGACCGGCCATCCCAGCCCGCATCCCTTAGCCTCTGCGCCCTTTGGGCCGGCGCCTCCTCCCGCAATGCGGCCAGATCCATATGCCTGGCGCCGGGCAAATATCCGTTTGCATAAGCCTCCCTGGCCCTCACATCCAGCCATATTCCCTCCGGGGAGGCCTCCTCCCAGCGTATACCCCTTGGCTCCATCTTCCCATCCTCTCTCTGATTGGCAAATACCTAGTTATTATACTCCCCCGGCCCAAAAAGTCCAATACGGAGGCCAAATTGACAGAGGCTGTCGCCCATATTACAATGGATTTGTTCAGAAAATACGGAAAAAAGAGAATATTGAGGGAAATGATGAAAAACCACTTAGATTTGCAAAAAATGCTGCTCTCCATGGATGGCAAGGGATATCCCGCATACAAGGCGCTCAAGGGCAATTACGCATTTGGGAATTTTACCCTGTGGATTGACCATGTGCAGTCGGACCCCTATGCGCCCCCCTCCAAGATGCGGGTACAGATGCCCAAGGACAAATGCGGCCTGCCGGAGCATCTCATAGACAACGCCCAGAAACGCAGGGCTGTCAGCGACTTTCTGACCCGCTGCTTCGCCTCTCAAATACGCCGGCTGGACACAGGCGCCGAGGCCACGGGCGGCTCCGGCCGCTTCCTTATAGACCGGCCAGGCCAGGAGATATTGGATAGAACATCTGTTTTAATCGCCCCCGCCCATGTGGAGCTTCGCTTTGAACTGGGTCTGCCGGCAGCCGGCCGCCGCGCCCTGGGGCAGTCCGCTGCCAAGCTGCTGATTCAGCAGCTCCCCTTGCTAGTGCAAAAGAGCCTGGTCTATGGCCAATTGGACCAAAGAGCCCTGGCAGCCCAGGTGGCCCTGGTATTGGAGCAGGCCCAGATCCGGCAGGCTCTGGTGGCGCAGGATCTGGTGGCTTTTGTAGCTGATGGCGCCATACTGCCTCGTGAGAGCGGCATCTCGGACAAACCCATGCGCCAGGCCATAGCTTTCCAATCCCCGGAGAGCCTGCGGGTACAGCTGGAGCTGCCGGAGGGCAAAACCATCAGCGGCATGGGCATACCCAAGGGCATCACCCTGCTGGTGGGCGGAGGCTACCACGGCAAATCCACCCTGCTGCGGGCGCTGGAGCGGGGCGTGTATGACCATATACCCGGAGATGGCCGGGAATATGTCATCACCCTGGACCACGCCGTCAAGGTCCGCTCCGAAGACGGGCGCTCTGTCCAGGGCGTAAATATCAGCCCCTTTATCAACCATCTGCCAGGTGGCAAGGACACAGCGAGCTTCTCCACGGAGAACGCCTCCGGCTCCACCTCTCAGGCAGCCAATGTCATAGAGGCCATACAGGCCGGCTGCGGCCTGCTGCTGATAGATGAGGATACCTCTGCCACCAATTTCATGATACGGGATGGCCGTATGCAACAGCTGGTGGCCAAGGACAAGGAACCCATCACTCCCTTTATAGACCAGGTGGAGGCGCTGTACAGGCAACAGGGCATATCCACCATACTCATAGTCGGCGGCTCCGGGGATTACTTTGATGTGGCGCACAGGGTACTGATGATGGATGCCTATGTGCCCAAGGATGTGAGCCAGAGGGCCAAGGAGATCTCCCAGTCCAGCCCCACTGACCGCCAGGCCGAGGCCCGGGGCGATTTTGCCCGGCTGGGCAAGCGCATACCCCTGCCCGCCAGCTTTCCCCAGGGGGGCCGGGAGGACAGGTCTGTGGCAAGAGCCAAGGCCCGGGGCCTCTGCACCGTCAGCCTGGGCAGGGAAAATATAGACCTGGATTATGTGGAGCAACTGGTCAGCCCCTCCCAGACCAATGCTCTGGCCGTAATGCTGGCTTATTACCTGGAGAACTTGGCTGACGGCAGGCGCAGCCTGGAGGAGGCGGCTGACCTGCTCTATGCCCAGATATCCGCCAAGGGCCTGGAATCCCTCTCCCCTTACACCGGCCATCCGGGCAATATGGCCCTGCCCCGCAAACAGGAGTTCTGCGCTATGATCAACCGCTACCGGGGCTTGAAAATCCGCTAGGCTCTGGAAAATGACAAAGGCGGCTCCCGCCGGCATCCCTCTTTGAGAGGAGGTGTGGCCGTGGGGGGCCGCCTTTTCTGACCAAATCCCTGTTATGGCTTCTATGCAGCATTTTACAGAACTGCTCAAAAATAGGCTTTATCTGTGGCAAGGCAACAAGCTTTTCAAGAAGATTAAGCCTGTTGGCCTTATCCGCCCGTTTCCTTGCTTCTTCGATACGCTCTTTCATCGAGGAAATGCCTCGGCACTTCCCCAGATCTTGTTTTTTTGTAATGATACATTCACAAAGCTTGGATAGATACATCGGTTTTCCCACCTGTACTCCTCCTTTAAGCATTATTACTTTTTCTTAAAAATTAGGAATATAGAATAAGGGGGTGTTGCAGTAACGGTTTTTAATCATTACTGCAACACCCCCGTAACTTTGTGTAAAGAAAAAGGGCATC
>JBGYPP010000040.1:0-44346 GCA_041838515.1 Acetatifactor sp.
AATGGGGTCTTAGCTCAGCTGGGAGAGCATCTGTCTTACAAACAGAGGGTCATAGGTTCGATCCCTATAGGCCCCATTTTTTTGCCCTTTCCCGGTTATGTCGGCAGCGGCCGGGTGGATTTGTTTATGCGTGCGCCGGTATGGCGGAATAGGCAGACGCAAGGGACTTAAAATCCCTCGGGAGCAATCCCGTACCGGTTCAAGTCCGGTTACCGGCATTTGGCCCTGTTCCGGGGATGGAACAGGGATTTTTGTTTCTTTGACAACTCTTAACTGGTATTTGTATAATTTCCCACTGCTTGTCTGATTATGAATCCCCCCCAAAAAAAGCGTCCGGCCTTAGTTCTTGCTTTTTTGTGTAAAATAACGTATATGCTTGTCTGAATATGAATTTCCCCCCTAAAAAAGCGTCCGGGCTTAGTTCTTGCTTTTTCGTGAAAAATAACGTATATTTTTGGTATATGGCTGTTTTCCGCTGATGTGAAAACAGGTTTTTGCAGATGCAGCAGTTGTTCCCATGGCTAGTTAGGGGGAGAAAAGGGGAACAATTCAATGTAGGAGGGTGGAATAGTATGAGTATCAAAAAACGTTTACTGCTGACAGTCACATTGCCCGTCATGCTGGCGGTCCTGGTTTTGGTGGTCGCATCCTTTTTGGCCTCGGCCTCTTCACTGCTGGTGGAGTCCAAGGCCCTGATGAGCGAAACCGCTGCCAAGTATGGGTATGCGCTGGAGGGTTCTCTAAAAGAGGCCAGCGGCTATCTGGAGATAGGAGCCTCGGAGGTGGTGGGCACCCGGGCGGATGAGGCTCAGATTTTGGCCATGCTGACCCGCATGACAGATGCCATGGAGGATGGCAGCGGATTTATCATGGGTTTTGACAATAAAAAGTTCCTGGACGGCACAGGTTGGGTTCCGGATGCCGGCTTTGACCCTACCCAAAGACCCTGGTACCAGGCGGCCACGGGCAAGCAGGGAGTGGCCATCTCTGAACCTTATGTCAATGCGGTGGATGGCAAGACTGTGGTGACCCTGGTAAAGGAAGTGAACAATACCAGCCTGGGCAGAGGCGTTATGGGCTTTGACGTGCAGGTGGCCTCCCTGGCCGAGGTATTCCAAAGCGCCAAACTGAAAGATCATGGTCAGGTATACTTGATTAACCAGGCCGGCAATTTCCTCTTCCACTCCCAGTATGGCCTGGATTCTGATCTGAGTAAGATTATGGGCGGCGATGTGAAATCCCAGCTGCTGGCGGCCAAGGACACAGTGGTGCAGGCCGATGTCCAGGGAGTGTCTACCCTGCTCTCTACCTACCATGTGTCCGGTACCGACTGGATCGTGGTGGCTCAGGTACCCAGGGCAGAGATTATGGAGGAGGCTCTGCGGCTTTTGGTTATACTGGTGATTATTGGACTGGTAGCCCTGGTTGTGATAACCATTAGCATACAGTTGATGTCCCTCTCCCTGAGCAAGCCCATAGAGGGCCTGAGTTCATGCGTGCAGGGCATGGCTGGGTATGATTTCACTCTTACGGATAAGAGTCCGTCTGTCATTTACTCCGTGCGCAAGGATGAGATAGGAGAGATATCCCGTTCGCTGATCACAGTGAAAAAGACCATGCGGGAGATGGCAATCCGCATAGGGGATCTGTCCAAGCAGGTTTTGGAGGCGGCGGAGAGTCTGCAGGAGGCCAGCCAGCAGAGCGCCAAGTCTGCCGATGAGGTGGGCCGCGCAGTGGATGAGGTGTCCAAGGGCGCCATGTCCCAGGCGGAGGATGTACAGAGGAGCATGGAGGCCATTACAGAGCTGGAAGTGGCCTTGCAGGACAATGATCAGGCTGTGGAGGATCTCAACCAGGCCTCAGAGGGCGTTTACCAGGCCAACTGTCGGGGCATAGAGGCTATGGAAGCCCTGCTCAAGGCTACGGAGGTGGTCAACGGATCTGCCGGCAATATCACCGGGGTCATTCAGAGCACCAATGCTAGCGCGGAGCAAATTTCCGGAGCCAGCGATATGATCAAGGCTATAGCCAGCCAGACCAATATGCTGGCGCTCAATGCAGCCATAGAGGCGGCCAGGGCCGGCGAGGCTGGCAAGGGCTTCGCCGTGGTGGCAGAGGAGATCAAGAAGCTGGCGGAGCAGTCCAATTCCTTTACAGAGGAGATACAGGGCATAGTGCAGAGCCTGTCGGAAAAGACCCACGAGGCCGTGGGCATTATGTCCGAGGTTGGCGGCATTATAGCTGACCAGTGCCAGAAGGCCCAGCAGACCAGCGAGCAGTTTGACGCCATAGCTGCCCAGGTGGAACAGACCCGCTCCGCCATACGCAGGCTCAACGCCTCCGGAATCAAGATGCGGGACAGCCGTCACAGCCTGATAGAGGTGACGGAAAATCTCTCCGCCCTGTCCGAGGAGAATGCGGCATCGGCTCAGGAATCAGCTGCCTCCGTACAGGAGCAGGCGGCCTCGGCAGACCGCATAGCCTCCTCTCTGGCAGGACTTACCAATCTGGCCCACGATATGTCCGATCTGGTGGCCCAGATGAAAGTCTAAATCCAGGGGTACAACATGGCAATGCACCCGGCTTGGCATAGAGCCAGGCCGGGTTTTTTCTCTAAGAATAGAAAGGCAAGCCCGGGACGGCCAAGATGAATTTATTTCGCAGCATTAGAGAAGAAATACGGGTGGTCCGGGAACGGGATCCGGCCATACACAGCTCCTGGGAGGTGTTATTATACCCCAGCTTCCGTGCCATGCTCCACTACAGGCTGGCCCACAAGCTGTATCTGGCCGGCCATTATTTTTGGGCCAGATATGTATCCCAGAGAGCCGTGCGAAGGACGGGCATAGAAATACATCCCGGCGCCCGCATAGGCAGAGGCTTCTTTATAGACCATGGTCATGGCGTGGTCATAGGAGAAACCAGCATAATAGGGGATAATGTGACCTTATACCAGGGGGTAACCCTGGGCGGCACGGGCAAGGAGCAGGGCAAGCGGCATCCCACTGTGGGCAACAATGTGATGATCAGCGCCGGCGCCAAGGTGCTGGGATCATTTACCATAGGCGATAATTCCAAGATAGGCGCGGGCAGCGTGGTTCTGGCGGAGGTACCCCCCAATTCAACTGTGGTGGGCGTGCCTGGCCGGGTAGTAGTACGGGGGAGCAAAGCTCTGCCCCAGGAAACCATGAACCAGTGCGATCTGCCCAACCCCGTTTTGGAGGACATACATGCATTGCAGTCCCTGGCCTCTTCGCTGGCAGAGCGTATCGCTTGCCTGGAGGGTCGTTTAGGGGAGAGGGAGAAGGAGTAGAAATAGGAGCCGGATTATGAAAATTTATAACACTTTGAGCAAGACGAAAGAGGACTTCATCCCCCTGGAGGCGGGCAAGGTAAAGATGTATGTCTGCGGCCCTACCGTGTACAATTTGATCCATATAGGCAATGCCCGGCCCATGATCGTTTTTGACACGGTGCGGCGCTATTTCGAATACAAGGGATATGAGGTAAATTTTGTATCAAATTTTACAGATGTAGATGATAAAATCATTCAAAAAGCTCTGGCGGAGGGCGTGGACTCCGGGGAGATATCTGCGCGATATATTCAGGAGTGCAAGAGGGATATGGAGGCCATGAATGTGCGGCCGGCCACGCACCACCCCCTGGCCACCGAGGAGATAGGCGGCATGGTGGATATGATAGACGTTCTGATACAAAAGGATCATGCCTATGCCGCCCAGGATGGAACGGTGTATTTCCGCACCCGGTCCTTTGCGCCCTATGGCAAGCTCTCTCACAAGAATTTGGAGGATCTGCGCAGCGGGGAGAGGGATTTGCGGGTGGACGGCATGGACTCCAAGGAGGATGCGCTGGACTTTGTCCTGTGGAAGCCCCGAAAGGAGGGGGAGCCGGCCTGGGATTCCCCCTGGTGTCAGGGGAGGCCCGGCTGGCATATAGAGTGTTCGGTGATGAGCCGCAAATATCTGGGGGATGAGATAGATATACACGCCGGCGGCGAGGATTTGGTTTTCCCCCACCATGAGAATGAGATAGCCCAGTCTGAGGCGGCCAACGGCAAGACCTTTGCCAGGTATTGGATGCACAACGCCTTTCTCAATATAGAGAATAGGAAAATGTCCAAGTCGGCGGGCAATTTTTTTACTGTGCGGGATATTTCTGAGAAATATGATTTGCAGGTGCTGCGGTTTTTTATGCTGCAGGCGCATTACCGCAGTCCGCTGAATTTTAGCGGGGAGCTGATGGAGGCGGCGGCCAGGGGCTTGGAGAGACTGGCCACCTGCGTGGACAATTTGGATTTCCTGCGAAAGGCCAGGAGCCAGGCCCAAGATCCCCGGCATGGGACGGCGGCGTTGGAGGAGATCCGGGCCTGCAAGGCGGCATTTGAGCGGGCTATGGAGGATGATTTTAATACGGCGGATGCCTTGGCCGCCATGTTTGATCTGGCCAAATCCGCCAACACCTATGGAAACTCTCCGGAGGCGGGAGCAGAGGCGCTGGAGGCGTATTATGAGGCCATGCTGCAGCTGGCGGACATATTGGGTTTGAAGCTGCTTCGCAGCCGGGAGCTGCCCGGTGAGGAGATACAAAAGCGCATAGAGGAGAGGCAGCAGGCCCGCAGAGATAAAGATTTTGCCAAGGCGGATGCCATACGGCAAGAGCTTTTGGAGCAGGGCATTATTTTGGAGGATACCAGGGAGGGAGTCAAATGGAGGAGGGCAGACGGGCATCCCTCGGAGTCCTAAAGGATCTGGAACAGGAGTTTGGAATCGGTGGTATGGATCCCCGCCGTTACTCTCCCCTGGCTCTGGCGTATATGGGGGATGCGGTGTATGAGATGGTGATACGCAGCCTGATGCTGCGCAGGGGCAATCGTTCCGCCCACAATCTGCACAGGGATTCCCTGCCCTATGTGCGTGCCCAGGGGCAGGCCAGAATGTTGGAATTGCTATGGCCTGAGCTGAACGAAGCAGAGAGGGCGGTGGCCGGCCGGGGCAAAAGCGCCAAGATGGAGAGCCATGCGCGCAGCGCCAGCCCTCAGGATTACAAAAAAGCCACGGCTTTGGAGGCCTTGATAGGATATTTGTATTTGGACTACCGCATGGACAGGGTCTTGGAGCTGATCCGGCGGGGCATGGAGGCTTTGGATGGATAAGGAGAATTGGATTATAGGCCGCAATCCAGTCTGGGAGGCGTTGAAGCAGGGACGGCAGCTGGAGGAAATCTGGATTCTGGAGGGCCAGCCCCTGGAGGGGGATAATCCCTTGGGCCGCATACGCGCCCGGGCCGCCCAGCAGGGTGTGGCTTATAAGACCGTATCAAAGGAGCGCATGGCCAAGCTGGCGCCTCTGGGCCGTTGTCAGGGCGTGGCTGCCAAGACTCCGGCCTATGATTATGTGGAGTTGGAGGAACTTTGGGACAGGGCCAGGGAAAAGGGGGAGCCGGCTTTTTTTCTCTTTTTGGACGGGGTGGAGGATCCTCACAATCTGGGCGCTATACTGCGCTCAGCCAATGGCGCCGGGGCCCATGGAGTGGTTATACCCAAGGATAGGGCCGTTGGATTGACGGCTGTGGTGGCCAAGACATCGGCTGGGGCCATCAATTATACGCCGGTGGCCAAGGTTACCAATCTCAGCCGGGCTATGGAGGAGTGCAAGGCCCGGGGCATGTGGTTCGTGGGCGCGGACAGTTCCGGTTCTCCCATGTACCAGGTGGATATGCGAGGGCCGCTGGGCTTGGTCATAGGTTCTGAGGGCCGGGGCTTGGGGCAGTTGGTATCCAAGCGTTGTGATTTTTTGGCCTCTATACCTATGCGGGGGGAGATGGAATCTCTCAACGCTTCGGTGGCCGCCGGCATATTGGCTTATGAGGCCCTAAGGCAAAGGATGGCAGATGGCAGAGGATAGGGGGCTGGAGGCCGGCCGCCCGGAGCAGTTCCCCACAGGCGGAGAGCAACTCTCCATAGGAGGAGAGGGGGCCGGGGGAATTACTGCGGGGGCAAGCCTGGAGAGGGCAAGCGGGGCCTTGGGATCAGGTCAGGTGGCAAACCCGGAGAGGGCAAGCGGGGCCTTGGGTTCAGGTCAGGTGGCAAACCCGGAGAGGGCAAGCGGGGCCTTGGGTTCAGGTCAGGTGGCAAACCCGGAGAGGGCAAGCGGGGCCTTGGGTTCAGGTCAGGTGGCAAACCCAGAGAGGGCAAGCGGAGCTTTGGGGGCAGGCCAGGAGTGGCAGGCCGGCGGTCAAAGCGGCTCGGGTTTGCCGGAGAGAAAAGATGAGGATCTGCTGGCGCAGATACGGCTGGGCAACCGGGAGGCTCTGGAACTGCTCTGTTCCCGATACACTCCCCTGGCCAGACATTTAGCCAGACAGTTTTATCTGCCCGGCGGTGAAAGGGAGGATCTGGAGCAGGAGGGCATGATAGGCCTTTTGAGGGCCATACAGGAGTTCGATTTCCAGGCGGGAGCGGTTTTTTTTCATTTTGCCAAACTGTGTATTTACAGGCAAATTGTATCCGCCATACGCTCTGCTGGCCGTCATAAGCACGCGCCATTAAACAGTTTTGTGGATTTGGATGCCATGGAAAGGGAGTTGCACTTTCCCTCCCCGGAGGAACAGGTGCTGATGGGTGAGCGTTGGCGGGCCAGGATGGAAAGGCTGTGGCAGAGGCTCAGCCCTTTGGAAAGGCGGGTGCTGGGCATGCAATTGGAGGGAAAGAGCAACCGGGATATGGAGATATGGCTCGACAAAGACAAGAAATCCCTGGACAATGGCAAACAGCGCATACGCAGAAAACTGCGGGAGATCCTCTCAGAGGAATAGAGCGCCGGCCTTAGGCCAAAGCGCACCAGCCTTTGTGCATAGCAGTACAGGCAAAGGCAAAGCGCACCAGCCTTTGTGCATAGCAGTACAGGCAAAGGCAAAGCGCGCTGGCCTTTGGGCATAGCAGTACAGGCAAAGGCAAAGCGCACTAGCCTTTGGGCAGAGCAGTACAGGCAAAGGCATAGCGCGTTGGCCTTAGATCAAAGCGTAACGGCCCTTAGCCATAGTGGTACAGGCCTTTGGGAATAGTGCGCCGCCTTTTTGCCATAGCGGCGCCAGGCGGGGAGAATATAGATTTTCTCAAATTTTCAAGCATAGATCAAGAAGCCGGGGGGCGAACTGCGGGAGAGGCAGTGGCAAATGCCCGGATAAGGCACAGATTTTTTTGGAGGCTGGAGTTTTGGAAGCAGAGAAGAGATGGCATAGGCTGGAGTTGGCCGAATTTCAAACAGTAGAAGAGGGCAGGGCTTTGCTCTGCGATACGGACCGGCTGCGGATCTGCCCTCCCTTCGCCTCGGCCAAAGAGGCCGTCGAGGGCGTGTTCTGCCTGCGGGCGGAGGAGGCCGGCCGGTGTCTGTCCGGTGAGGTCTTTAGCCAGGACAGCCGTCTTCGCATTTTGGATGCGTTTTTTTCCGGGGAGGATGTGCAAATCCGTTACTCATATGCCAATCCCTGGTATGCCGAGGAGGCCCCCGTAGAGGGCAGTCTGGCCATAGTGTCCAATTTTGGGGAGTACCTGCTTCCCTTTACCATAGAGAGCGGCAGGAATCTGCTTGTGTCCAGCCAGGGTCCCATAGACAGCCTGGAGAAGCTGGTCTATTTGGCCAAGACCGATTGGGCGGAGGCAGTGCGCCTGTTCTTCCATCCGGCCATGGATGCGGCTCTTTTGGGCGCTGATAAGAGGGCCTATCTGCTCTACCGCGCGCTGTCCAGCGGCGCTTATAGGGAGAAATGGCACAAGGAACGCGCTTTTGAGGAATTTTTGCTGTCCTGCGGCCTAAAACAAAAGGTGGAGTATGTGACCGAGCGCAAGCAGATTTTCCTGGAAAATCCCCATGCCGGTGAAGAAATCATCGTGACGGTCATACGGAACGGCTGGGGATTTACCCGCCTGTGGGTGGCTGTAGAGGGAGATTTTATTTATACGCCCCAAGCCGTGCTGCACGATGAGGATTTCATGGGCAATTATGCCTACCTCTATCTCTACCTGGACAAGGACCATCTCCAAAAGGGCAAAAATCTGGGGAGCCTGCGTATATACAACAGCTTTACCGACTTGGAGCTGCCCATACAGGTGCGCATGGCCTCCGTCCTGGAGAACTATGGGAAGAGGCAGAGGGAGAGGAACAAATGGATGGTGCAGCTGCTGGATGCCTACCAACAGTTCCGGCTGGGCCGCTTGGAGGCCAATCTGTGGCTAGATACTGCCCAAAATCTTTTGGACAGGATGGAAGTTTTGGCTAAAACCAGCATAACCATCAGACTGTACCGCATACATTTGCTTATCAGCAAGGAGAATTACCGGGAGGCGGAGTGGCAGCTGGGGCAGTTGGAGGACGGCTTTGGCGAGAGGAAGCGCAAGCAGCCCCGTCTGGCGGCTTATGAGAGTTATTTGCGCACGCTGGTCTATCCCGAGGGCGGGTCTGATGGCGATTCTCTGCTCTATGTGGAGAGGGTGCACGGCCTATACCCCTCGGATTGGCGGGTGGGCTGGTTATTGCTCTGCCTATCCTCCCAATATGCCCAGAAGAAGGCTAAGCGCTGGGCCTTTCTGGAGTCCCTGTGGCAGCAGGGCTGCATCAGCCCCCTGATCTATCTGGAGGCCTTTCTGGTATTGCTGGAGCAGCCCTCCCTGTTGGCCCGCTTGGGAGGGTTTGAGGAGCAGGTGCTGCGCTATGGCAGCAAAAGGCAGGCCATCAGCCGGGAATTGCTGGACGCGGTGATGGCGCTGATCGCTAGGGAGAAATCCTATAGACCTCTGCTATTTGCGTTGATGGCCCAGGGTTTTTACGCCTATGGGGATGCGGGCATATTGCAGGATATCTGTTCTTATCTGATCAGAACTGAGCAATTTGGAGCCAAGGCTTTTGAGTGGTACAAAAAGGGCATAGAGTGGGGACTGAATCTGGCCAGGCTGTACGAGGCTTTTATGTACTCCCTGGATGTGCGGCAGGAACCAACCTTGCCTGCGGAAATATTGCCTTATTTTGCAAAGAATAATAGCCTTGACTATGAAAAAAACAGTTATTTATACGCATATATACTTAAAAATAGGGATGCTTTAGGGGAAATCTATGGCAAATACCAGAGCGCAATCTACCGCTTTGTGCTGCGGCAGGTGGTTCTGGGCCATATCAACAGAGATCTGGCCTATCTCTACAATGAGGTGCTCACCCCGGAGATGGTGGATTCCTCCAATGGAGCTGCGCTTTGCCGTATATATTTTACCCACAGGATCACCTGGACCATGTCCGGCATAGTCAAAGTTTTGGTATGGCAGTCCGGAAATGGCCTGGAAAATGGCTATGGCGCAGGCAAGGGCTGGGCTGTGGTACCTATATATGGAGAGGATTCTCTGGTGGTGCTGGAGCATCAGGACGGCAGCCGTTTCGCCCACAGCAGCCGTTTTTCCGTGGAACAGATGATGCAGCCCGGCAAGCTGTTGCAGAGGGCGGCCTCCTTTGTGTCCGGAAATCTGTCCTTGGATATCTATCTCTGCGGATCGGGGCGGGGCTGGGCTAAGGTGTCCGGCGGCGGCCTGGAGAGGGCCATGCGGCTGGGCAGCCATCCGGCGGCAAAGGACTGGCTCAAGTCGGAAACCCGCATGAAGATAGCCGGATATTTGGACAGTAAGGGGCTTCACACCCTGCTGGAGGAGTACTTGGAGCGCATATCCCCTGGGGAGGTAGATGCCCAGGAGAGGCGGCGCTTTATGAGCCTGTCTGTCAAATTAGGGCGTTATGACATGGCCTACCGTTGGCTGCAAAGCAGCGGCCCTTATGCCTTGGACAAAGACAGCTTGCACAAATTAACGGAATACAGATTAGAAATGGGCGATATGACAGATACCGTCTATGAGGCGGCGCGGCTTTGCTTCCTCCATGGGCGGAAAAGTCCGATGCTTGCCGCCTGTCTGGGGCAGGAATTTGCGGGGGATAGCCTTTCCCTGGCCAAATTGTGGCATATGCTGGATGAATACGGCCAGGACAAGAGGGAATTGTCCGGCCGTCTGTTGGAGCAGATGGCGCACAGCGGGCGCATACTGCCGGAGGCCGGGGCCATATTCCGGGATTATATGGATGCTTGCACCGGCGGTGAGGAGGAAAAGGCTCTCTCGCTGGAATTGGGTCAGGAGAGGAGGATATTATCCGCCTTTTTAGAAGCCTGGGCCAGGCAGGTGTACCGCCATGAGGAAGAGGGCGCAGCCGAGTTGCTGGCGGCTGTGCGGGATCTGCACCGGAGGGGAGAGATTTTGTGCGACATGGTCAAATTGGCTTTTTTGCGGCATTTCGCCCGGCACAATAATCTGTGCAGCCCTCCGGATGCGCTCTTGGTAAGGGAATTTTTGGAATTCTTTTTGCGGCGGGGCATCAGGCTGGGCTTTTTCCGCCGCCTGTCCATGTGTCCGGATCTGCTCTGGCATTTGGAGGATAGGGTGATGGCGGAGTGTTGGTCCTCCTCTGAGGAGGTGCAAATCCGCTACAGCATTTATGAGGGAGATGTCTCCGGGGAGGAGAGGGTGGAGAATATGACGCCCGTCTGCGGGGGGCTGTATTGTAAGGATTTCATCCTGTTCTTTGGGGAGAGGCTGGCCTACCGCATTTATGAGGGCCAGGGCAGGCTGGAGGGCATGGAGCAATGGCTGGGCGCAGCGGACCTGGTGCCCAGTAAAGAGGGAGCCATTTGCAGTATCAACGATATGTTAATAGGGGAGATGACTGGTGATGATGCCAAGAAGCTGGAGGGCCTGGAGGCCTATTTCCGGGGAGATTTCCTGGATAAGGAATTGTTTGCGTTGATGTGAGGAGGTGGAGTTCTTGCTGTTCGGCTCAGTAGGAGAAAAATTTGTCGTGGGCGTGGATCTGGGAGGACGGGGCACTCAGGTATCCTATATGCCCCTGGGCGGGCAGGAGGCCAGCACCTATTCCCAGAGGGCGGGCGTCGAGGATTTCTTGATACCCAATGCGTTGTGCAAACGGCGGGGCGCCGGCCAATGGTATGTGGGCCGTGATGCCCTGCGGGTATACGAAACGGGAGAGGGAGATTTGGTAGAGGGTATTTTGGCCAAGGCCGAGAGCGGGGAGGAGGTGGAGCTGGACGGTCAGATATTTGCCGCCCAGGATTTGCTGACTCTCTTTCTGCGTAGGGTACTGACCCAGGTGCCGGCCCTGCGTTCCCTTTCTAAGATCGCCGGCATTACGGTGACCGGCCGGGAGCTGGAAAAGGAGGCCCGGGCGGTTATCTACCGCTCCCTGGAGGATTTAAAGCTGTCCACAAAATATATACAGGTGTCCAGTTATGGGGAGTGCACCTGTCAATACACCATACATCAGCCTCCGGCGCTTTGGAAGGACAAGGTGTTCCTGCTGGATTATGTCCATGACCAGATAGGTGCCTGGGTGGTGGAGCTGGGTACAGGGGAGAAGCCGGTGGTGATGACATTGACCGGACGTATGTATCCTTTTTTTGCCATGGAACATATGCCTCAGAGTCAGGCTCTCCAAAAGGAGCGCTACCATACTATGGACATGGCTCTGTTGGCCATATCCCGGGATTTTTTGGATAAGGATACATTCTCTGCTGTCTATCTGGTGGGGGAGGAATTTGACGAAGCCTGGATGAAGGAGAGCGGACCCTACCTGTGCGCCCAGGGGCGGCAGGTGCTGATGGGAGTAAATCTTTGCAGCAAGGGAGCCGTGTTGGCCATGAACAGCCGCATACGCAAGGATGCGCTGTTCCAGGATTACATCTATTTGGGCAGGCAGAAGCTCAAGCTGCACATAGGCGCCAGGCTGACGGTGCGGGGGCAGGATCAGTATGTGCCGTTATTGGATGCGGGCATGAACTGGCCCGAAGCTGTGGGCATAGTCGAACTCTATCCTGAGGAGGATGGGCGCATAGAGCTGATTTGCCGCCCGGTACTGGGAGGGGAGGAAACCTCTATCTTCCTGCATCCCGAGGGCTTTCCGCCCGGGGAGAGGCGGCTGGGCCTTAGGCTGTGGATGAGCAGCCAGTCTGTGCTGGCTGTGGAAATAACAGATCTGGGCTTTGGGGAGCTGGCCCCCTCCACCCGGCATAAATGGACCAGGGAAATTTTGCTAAACGGCATACTGGGCGCCTTGGACGGGGCGCAGACGGCATAGGAGGCGCCATGGGAGCGAGGCTGAGCGTGGGAGCGTATGCCCAAACTCCATATTTCTTAGCGGAGTTAAAGCAGAATATATATTGTATAGAAGAATTGTGCTACTGTATACGCAATAATGTTTTTTTGGTTTCCGAGGAGGTCTTGGAGGAACCCTTGGCAAATTGGCTGGCCGAGGAGTGTCTGCTGGCCGAGCTGTCTGAGGATTTGCTGACATTGTCAAAAAAATATCAAAAACATCGGCAAAAGAGGGAGTCCAAGGAGGCCGGCAGGGAATTGGCAGCCATGGCCATGAGCCTGATTATGGAATTTGCCAGTTTTTACGACAGGGAAACCGTGTACAGCACCATACGGCTCTACAGGGAGGGATCTCCCCGGGAGTTGTATGAGCAGCAGGCCAGGCGGCTTAGGCAGCTGCTCTGGGAGGGGCATTGGCTGGCGGCTAAGACCGGCCTGCGCGCCCTGCTGGATAGGCTGGAGGAGCTGCAGTCCAGGGAGGGGGGAGAGGATCTGTCCGGCCTCAAGGCAGCGCTGTGGCACAATCAAGCTGTGGCCTTGATACGGCTGGGCAGGTACAGCCAGGCAGCCCTGTGTTTTGAAAAGGCCTATAGCCTGGACGGCAATGAGGACAGCCTGGAGGCTTATCTGGCCTCCCGCCGCAGGCAGATGCCCCAGCAGGAGTATTTGGACTGGCTGGGGGGTCAGCCCCAACTGCAGGAGCCGGCGGCCAGGCTGGAGCACAGGCTGGCCAAGGCCAGGGAGGATTGGCAGGGGAGTTATAAAAAGAAAACCCTGGACCACCTGAGGGAGTTGCGCAAGGAGGGGAGGCCCGGGGAGGCCTGGGAGCAGGAGAGGGTTATGCTGCGGCAGATCAAGGAGGGCTGCCGGGAGGCCCTGTCCAGATAGGGGGGAATAGGAGGCTGTATGGCTTTTTGGTCATCATGGTTCCAAAAAGGCGGGGGAGATGCGGAGGCGGCCCCCTGGGAAGAGATAGAGTACGACAGGGATAAAATCAATTTTCACGACACGGCCCAGAGGGATTATTTTGTGGGCGGCTGTCTGGAGCAGATAGATGAGGCGGAGAGGGAGTTGGGCATATTGGCCGGGGAATATGCCCTGGTCAGCCGGGTGCTCAGGGATACCGAGGAGATAGAGAGCCTGCCCAAGGGGGATAGGCAGAAGCTCTCCCAGATGGCCCAGTCCCTGGCAGCCCTGGAGAGGGAGAGAGAGTCCTATAGGAAGAAGGACAGGAAGCCCATGCCGGATGCGCTGTATGAGGCCATGGACAGTATGGAGGACTCCATACCGGAGGCCATCAGCAGGATGGAGGAAACAGAGAAATACCATCTGTTGGTCAAAAAGGATCTAAAGAGGCTGGACGGGGAGAGGTCGGCCTTTGCCTACCGGAGGGAGGAACTGGAGAGGCTGATGGCCAATATGCGGGGGCTGTCCATCATTTTTCTGGGAGCGCTCTTCCTGGCGCTGATACTGCTGTTGCTCTTGCAGATGGGCTGGCAGATGGAGGTGCATTTGGCCTATGTGCCGGTGGTGGCCGTGGCCGCCGCCGTGGTGTTGTTTTCCTCCCTGCGTTTTTTTGCCGCCGGCCGGGAGCTGGATACGCTGGGCAGGGATTGGGCCAGGCTGGTGGCCGTGCAAAACAAGGTCAAGATACGCTATGTCAACAATGTGCATTTGCTGGATTATCTCTATTTAAAATACAAGACGGACAGCAGCGCCAGACTAAAAAAACATTGGAAATGGTATCAGCGGGAAAAGGAGGAGAGGCGCCAATTCCTGGAGGCCGGGGCAAAATCGGCCTATTATAGGAAACAGATTGTAGAATTATTATCAAAATACCGCATTGAGAGTCCGGCAAAATGGCTGGACAGGCTGCCGGCCCTGCTGGACAAGCGGGAGATGGTGGAGATACGCCACGGTCTGGTGGAGAGACGCCAGGCCCTGCGCAAGCAGGTGGAGTATAATCAAAAGCTGGCCAGGACGGCCAGGAGGGAGCTGGAGGGCGTGATTTTGCAATACCCGGCCTACAGGGAGGAGTTGTTGCGGGCCTGCGGGGGCAGGCTGGAGGAGAAGGATCCTTAGAGAGAGGGGGGGACTATACCCCTGCCGGGGTGTAGGGGAGGGGGGAGGCAAGACCCAGGCAAGCTTTATAACAGCTTATTCTGGCCGGCAGATGCCTTATCACGGGTCACGTGACCGTTATACAAGGTAACTGAGCCATGTGCGATTTCATTCGAGACGGTGCTCGGTGAGCAGCCGATCTCTCGGGCAATGGCCCGGATTGCATAGTTGTCTTTAAGACGAATCTGAATAAGAACTCTGTTCTCGTATGAAAGATGTTTACCTTTCACATGGGAAGATGTGGTAGAATAAGAGTTGTCCATGGTAGCGATTCTCCAGTAGAAAGTTTGTTGTGGTGACTTACATTCTACCAAAGATCCTGCCAAGGATCTTTTTATTATTCAGATGTCCAACTTCATTTTACAATCGGCATCCAGAAAAAAAAACAAAAAGTTTTTCAAAAAACCCTTGACAGGGTTTTTTTATTATGCTAACATCTCACTATGCTAACGATTTAGCAAGATAAAGTAAAACAAAAAGCAAGACAAAGAGCAAGACAAAGAGCAAGACAAAGGGCAAGACAAAAAGCAAGACAATGTAGGGCAAAGGCAGGAGAAAAAGCCCGGCAGAAGCAACCCAACAGCAATGCAGAAGCAAAGCAACAGAGCGGCAGAGTAACAGAACAACAGAGCAACAGAGTAACAGAGCAACAGGGCAGCAAAGCAACAGAGCAGCAGTGAAACAGCGCAACCCAGACCCTGGGGAAAAGCCCCTGTCAGGGAGAGGCAGAGGTCAAGGGATGGGAGATACCGCCGCAGGCGGAGAGGAGGCATTATGAAGAACAGGAAATGGGTGGCAGGATTGTTGGTTTTGGCTATGAGCGGCGCCTTGTTGGCCGGCTGCGGACAAACGGCGGCTTCCACAGAGCAGTCTGCCGGCACAGTGGCAGCGGAGTCTGCGGCAACAGAAACGGCTGTGGCCACGGAAAATGCTGCCGGGGAGAGGACCAAATTGACCGTAGGCTTTGATGCGGAATTTCCCCCCTATGGCTACAGGGATGAGAGCGGCGAGTATGTGGGCTTTGACCTGGATCTGGCCCAGGAGGTCTGCAACCGCAGGGGCTGGGAGCTGGTAAAGCAGCCCATAGACTGGGATGCCAAGGATATGGAACTCTCCAGCGGATCTGTGGATTGTATATGGAATGGATTTACCATCAACGGCCGTGAGGACAAGTATACCTGGTCCGTGCCTTATGTGGACAACTCCCAGGTGTTTGTGGTGGCAGCTGACTCCGGCATAACGGATAAGGCCGGCCTGGCAGGCAAGGCCGTGGCCGTGCAAAAGGATTCTTCCGCCCTGGCCGCTTTGAATGACGAGGAAAACGCTGGTCTGGCCGCCTCCTTTGCCTCCTTGACCGAGTATGGAGATTACAATGTGGCCTTTATGGATCTGGAGCAGGGGGCTGTGGATGCCGTGGCCATAGACATAGGCGTGGCCAATTACCAGATACAGAGCCGTGGCGCAGACAAATTTGTCATCCTGGAGGAGCAGTTGGCCACGGAGCAGTATGGCGTGGGATTCCTCCTGGGCAATGAGGAACTAAGGGATCAGGTACAGGAAACCCTGCTGGAGATGGAGGCGGACGGCACTTTTATGGAGATAGCCAAGACCTGGGGTCTGGAGGCGGCTGTAAGCCTTGGCAAGTAAGCCGTCTTGCGATATAGTAATTGCATAAAAGATAGACTGCCAAGCCTGTGGGATGCCACAGGCTTGACGGCGTGAAAGAGGAGAGGCATATGGGCATAGGGGAGATGGTGTGGCAATTGATGGGGGGATTTTGGGTCAGCGTGCAAATCTTTGCGCTTACCCTGCTGCTCTCCCTGCCCTTGGGGCTTTTGGTGGCCTTTGGCCGCATGTGCCCCTGGGCCTGGGTGCGTATACCCACCAAGGTGTATATCTCCATTATGCGGGGTACGCCCTTGATGCTGCAAATATTGGTGGTATACTTTGCGCCCTATTATCTCTTTGGCTGGAGGATGGGCAGCAGCTACCGCTTCCCGGCAGTCATACTGGCCTTTGTCATCAATTATGCCGCCTATTTTGCCGAGATCTACCGCTCTGGCATACAGGCCATACCCCAGGGACAGTACGAGGCGGCGCAGGTGCTGGGTTATGGCAGGGTTCAGGCCTTTTTTCGTATTATCCTGCCCCAGGTGGTGCAGATTGTCCTGCCCTCCATCACCAATGAGGCCATTACGCTGGTAAAGGATACCTCTATGGCCTTTACCGTGTCTGTGGCGGAGATGTTTACCGTGGCCAAGCAGATAGGCGCGGCCCAGACCAGCATGATGCCCTTGCTGGCCGGCGGCATTTTTTATTATATTTTCAATCTGGGCACGGCCACGTTCATGGAGGCTTTGGAGAAGAAAATGTCTTATTTCCGCAGGGAGTAGGGGCTGCCGCTCTGTGAACAAAGCGGCCGGCGCATATGGGCAAATGGTGTGGAAAGGCAGATAGGGAGGTGTCCGTGGAAACCGTAGTGGAAATGCGGGATATACGCAAGAGTTTTGGTGGCAAGATGGTGCTGGACGGGGTGAGCCTGGAGATAGCCCGGGGGGAAACCCTGTCCATTATTGGCCCCTCCGGATCGGGCAAATCCACCCTGCTGCGTCTGGCCACTCTCTTGGACACGCCGGACGGGGGGGAGCTGTCCTATGGAGGAGAGAGGGCTTTTTGGATGGAGGGGGGGCGGCTGGTACAGGCCGGAGCTGGGGAGAGGCGCCGCATAAAGCGGTATTTTGGCCTGGTATTCCAGAGTTTTCATCTCTTTCCCCACTTCACCGTTTTGCAAAATATTATGGACGCGCCGGTTCAGGTGCTGGGCAGGAAACCCCAGGAGGTTAGGGAGCAGGCCAGGGCCTTGCTGGATAGGCTGGGTTTGGCGGACAAGGAGGATGCCTATCCCTGCCAGCTCTCCGGCGGTCAGAAGCAGAGGGTATCCATAGCCCGGGCGCTGGCCATGGAGCCTCAGGTGCTGTTCTTTGACGAACCCACCTCAGCGCTGGATCCCGAGCTGACCAAGGAGGTTTTGGCCGTGATACGGCAGTTGGCGGAGGAGAAGATGACCATGGCCGTGGTCACCCACGAGATGGAATTCGCCAGGGGCATCAGCCACAGGATGCTATTTATGGAGGGGGGCCGCATAGCGGCGCAGGGCAGTCCGGAGGCTCTCTTTAGGGATCCTCCACCCAGGCTGAGGGCCTTTATGGGCCTGTAGTCCAGGGGAATAATTTGCTTTCTCGCTATGGCTGGGATATAATGGTCTGTGGCGCTGTAGGCTTATGGCTAAGGAGGAGAATATGAAAAAGTTGGATTTGCTCTATGAGGGTAAGGCCAAAAAGGTATTTTTGACCGATGATCCGGACATCCTGATTGTGGATTACAAGGACGATGCCACGGCTTTTAACGGAGAGAAGAAAGGCACCATCACCGGCAAGGGCGTGGTCAACAACCGAATGAGCAACCATGTGTTCGCATTGCTTGAGAAGGAGGGAGTGCCCACCCATCTGGTGCAGGAGTTGTCCGACAGGGAAACCGCTGTAAAGCGCGTGGAAATCATACCCTTGGAAGTCATCGTGCGTAATGTGGCCGCCGGCAGCTTTTCCAAGCGGCTGGGCGTGCCTGAGGGAACCCCTTTTGCCGAGCCTACGGTGGAGTTTTCTTACAAAAATGACGAGCTGGGGGATCCGCTGATCAATGACCACTTTGCCCGGGCCTTGAATCTGGCCACCTGGGAGGAGATAGAATTGATCAAGAAATACGCCTTTAAGGTCAATGAGGTGCTGAAAGCCTATTTCCTCCAGGTAGATATGAAGCTCATAGATTTCAAAATAGAGTTTGGCCGTTTCCACGGACAGGTGCTGCTGGCGGATGAAACCTCCCCGGACACCTGCCGCCTTTGGGATGTGCATACCAACGAGAAGCTGGACAAGGACCGTTTCCGCAGGGATATGGGCAATGTGGAGGAGGCCTATAATGAGGTATTCCGCCGTCTGGGCTTGGCCTAAGGAGGAAGCATGGCAACGGATGGTTACAGCAGTCCCTTGTCCGAGCGTTATGCCAGCAAGGAGATGCAGAGGATTTTTTCCCAGGACAAGAAGTTTTCCACCTGGCGCCGCCTGTGGGTGGCGCTGGCCAAGGCTGAGATGGAGCTGGGCCTGTCCATGAACGGCCAGCCCGTCATCTCCCCGGAGCAGATAGAGGAGATGGAGGCCCATATAGAGGATATCAACTATGATGTGGCCAGGGAGCAGGAGAAGCTGGTACGCCATGACGTGATGAGCCATGTCTATGCCTATGGGCAGCAATGTCCCAAGGCGGCGGGCATTATCCATCTGGGAGCCACCTCCTGCTATGTGGGGGACAATACGGATCTGATCCTGATGCGGGAGGCCTTGCAGTTGCTGCGGCGCAAGCTGATCAATGTCATAGACAGATTGGCAATTTTTGCAGACAAATATAAAGATATGCCCACGCTGGCTTTCACCCATTTCCAGCCGGCCCAACCCACCACCGTGGGCAAGCGGGCCAGCCTGTGGATACAGGATTTTATTATGGATCTGGGGGATTTGGACTTTGTCCTCTCCGGCCTGCTGCTGTTGGGCTCCAAGGGTACCACGGGCACCCAGGCCTCTTTTTTGGAATTGTTTGACGGAGATACGGACAAGGTAGAGGCCCTGGAGGAACTGGTGGCCCGGGATATGGGCTTTCCTGGAGTGTATCCGGTATCCGGCCAGACCTACAGCCGCAAGGTGGACGCCCGTGTGGCCAATCTGCTCTCCGGCATATCCGCCAGCGCCCACAAATTGAGCAATGACATACGCCTGCTGCAGCATCTCAAAGAGGTGGAGGAACCTTTTGAGAAAGGGCAGATAGGCTCTTCCGCCATGGCTTACAAGAGAAATCCCATGCGCAGCGAGCGTATAGCTTCTCTGAGCCGCCATGTGATGACCGTCAGTCTATCTCCGGCGCTGACTGCGGCAACCCAATGGTTTGAGCGCACGCTGGACGACTCCGCCGGCAAGCGCCTTTCCATACCCGAGGCCTTTTTGGCCGTGGACGGCATATTGGATCTGTGCATCAACGTGTCTGACGGCCTGGTGGTCTACCCCAAGGTCATAGAGAAGCGGCTGCGTGAGGAGCTGCCCTTTATGGCAACGGAGAATATCATGATGGCTGGGGTGAAAAAGGGCGGCAATAGGCAGGAGCTGCATGAAAAAATCCGGGAGATGTCTATGGAGGCCGGCCGCCGCATAAAGACCGAGGGCCTGCCCAATGACCTCTTGGAACGTATATCCGCCGATCCGGCCTTTGGCCTGGGTCAGGAGGATTTGGAGGCCTTGCTGGATCCGGCCAGGTATACGGGCATGGCGGCCAGGCAGACCCGGCGTTTTCTGGAGGAGGTGGTGCAGCCCATAGTGGAGGCCAACAGAGAGGCCCTGGGGCTGCGCGCTGACATACAGGTATAAGGAGGATATAGCGGAGGATGAGCGGTTTTTTTGGCGTTGCTTCCAAGGCGGATTGCGTCTTTGACCTGTTTTTTGGAACGGATTATCACTCCCACCTGGGCACCAGGCGGGCCGGCCTGTCCGTCTACGACCGGGAAAAGGGCTTTGAAAAAGCCATACACAATATAGAAAATTCGCCTTTCCGCACCAAATTCGACAAGGATGTCCACAGGATGGAGGGGCAGCTGGGTCTGGGCTGCATATCGGATTATGAACCCCAGCCCTTGCTGGTCCGCTCCCAGCACGGCGCTTATGCCATATCCACTGTGGGCCGTATCAATAATATGGATGCGCTGGTGGAGGATCTGCTGGTGCGGGGGCACTCCCATTTTCTGGAGATGAGCGGCGGGGAGATCAATGCCACGGAGCTGGTGGCCGCGCTGATCAATCAGAGCGACACGCTGGTAGAGGGCATACGCTATGCCCAGAGCCGGGTGGACGGATCCCTGACCATTTTGGTGCTGACCCGTGAGGGCATTTATGCGGCCAGGGATTTGCTGGGCAGGACTCCTGTGTCCATAGGCGTGAAAAAGGATGCCTACTGTGTGTCCTTTGAGAGTTTTGCCTACAGAAATCTAGGGTATGTGGAGCATAGGGAGCTAGGCCCTGGGGAGATCGTTCTGGTTACGCCGGAGGAGGCGCGTACGCTGGTGCCGCCCGGGGACAAGATGCAGATCTGCTCTTTCCTGTGGGTGTACTATGGCTATCCCTCCTCCTCCTATGAGGGGGTCAGCGTGGAGGCCATGCGGTACAGCTGCGGCGCCAAGCTGGCTATGGATGACGGCGTGCGGCCGGATACGGTGGCAGGGGTGCCGGATTCCGGCACGGCCCATGCCATAGGCTACTCCAATGCCTCCGGCATACCGTTTTCCCGCCCCTTTATCAAATACACGCCCACTTGGCCCCGGAGCTTTACGCCCACCATACAGAGCCAGAGAAATTTGATAGCCAAGATGAAATTGATACCCGTGGGCGAGCTGATCCAGGGCAAGAGCCTGCTGCTGATAGACGATTCCATCGTGCGGGGAACCCAGCTGCGGGAAACCACGGAGTTTCTCTACCAGAGCGGCGCCAGGGAAGTACATGTGCGGCCTGCCTGCCCGCCCCTGTTCTACGGCTGTAAGTATTTGCATTTCTCCCGCTCCTCCTCAGAGATGGAGCTGATCACCCGCCGTCTGGTCAGCGAGCTGGGCCAGAGCCAGGGCGCGCCCTCGGATATAGAGGCCTATACCCAGGAGGGGGGGCAATGGCAGGAACTGCTGGTGGACACCATGTGCCGGAGGTTAAATTTTACCTCACTGCGTTTCCACAAGCTGGCGGATATGGTGGACTCCATAGGTATAGGCGCGGACAAGCTTTGCACCTATTGTTGGAGCGGTAAGGAATAAGAGGCGGCCCCGGGCCGTCAGGAGGAAAGCTATGGTAAAAGCGGTAGTGGGAGCCAATTGGGGGGATGAGGGCAAGGGCAAGATCACGGATATGCTGGCCAAGGAGGCGGATATCATCGTGCGTTTTCAGGGCGGCGCCAATGCCGGACACACCATTATCAACGGCTATGGTAAATTCGCCCTGCACACCCTGCCCTCCGGCGTTTTCTATGAGCATACCACTTCGGTTATAGGCAATGGCGTGGCTTTGAACATACCCGTGCTCTTGGACGAGATACAATCCCTGGTGGACAGGGGAGTGCCGGCGCCCAAGGTCTTGGTGTCTGACCGTGCCCAGCTGGTCATGCCCTATCATATTCTGTTGGACGCTTATGAGGAGGAGAGGCTGGGAGGTGCCTCCTTCGGCTCTACCAAGTCCGGCATAGCGCCCTTTTATTCGGATAAATACGCCAAGATAGGCTTTCAAGTTAGTGAATTGTTTGACAAAGAGGCCTTAAAAGTCAAGGTGGAGAGGGTCTGCCGGCAGAAGAATGTGCTGTTTGACCATCTCTACCACAAGCCGGGCATAGATCCGGAGGCCCTGCTGGCCACCTTGCTGGAGTATGGGGAGAGGATACGGCCCTACGTGGCGGATGTGTCGAGCTTTCTCCATCAGGCTATGGCCCAGGGCAAGACCATATTGCTGGAGGGGCAGTTGGGCACGCTGAAGGACACGGATCACGGCATCTATCCCATGGTGACCTCATCCTCCACTTTGGCGGCTTATGGGGCCATAGGAGCGGGCATACCGCCCTATGCCATTGAGGAGATCATCACCGTCTGCAAGGCGTATTCCTCCGCCGTGGGCGCCGGCGCCTTTGTGTCAGAGATCTTCGGGCCGGAGGCTGAGGAGCTGCGGCGCCGTGGCGGTGACGGCGGGGAATACGGCGCCACCACCGGACGGCCCCGGCGCATGGGCTGGTTTGACTGTGTGGCCTCACGCTATGGCTGCCGCCTGCAAGGAGCCACCCAGGTGGCCTTTACCGTTCTGGATGTGCTGGGATATCTGGAGGAGATACCAGTGTGCACGGCGTATATGGTGGAGGGGCGGCGCACCGAGGACTTTCCGGTGACCAGCCTGCTGGAAAAGGCCCAGCCAGTGCTGGAAAAGCTGCCCGGCTGGAAATGCGATATCAGGGGCATCAGGGCCTACGAGGATCTGCCCCAGGCCTGCCGCGCCTATATTGAATTTGTGGAGAAAAGGCTGGGATATCCCATAACCATGATCAGCAACGGGCCAGGCAGGGAGGATATTATTTACAGGCGCAGCCCCCTGCAAAGGTCCACAGGTTCACCCCTTGCATGAAAGCATGGGGCTTAGGCCGCCGGCTGTCAGATGGGAGGAAGATGATCAGGAATATCGTTTTTGACATAGGCAATGTGCTGACGGATTACCGCTGGAGAGGATTTCTGGCGGATCAGGGATATGATGAGGAGATGGTGGAGCGCATAGGCCAGGCCTCCACCCTCAGCCCCCAGTGGGCCGAATATGACCGGGGCGTGTGGAGCTATGAGGAGATTATCGCCGGCTTTGTGGCCAATGATCCGGAGATAAGGCAGGATCTGGAAAAGGTGTTTCAAAACCTGGAGGGGTTGGTAGAGCTTCGGCCCTATGCCATATCCTGGATGCGGGCGCTGCAACGGGCCGGATACAAGGTCTATTGCCTCTCCAATATGTCCCAGCAGTCCTATGAGGACTGCAAAGCCGTACTTTCCGTGGCCCAAGAGGCTGACGGCGCCATACTCTCCTATAGGGAGAAGCTGGTCAAGCCGGATCCGGCCATTTACAGGCTGCTGCTGGACAGGTATGGCCTGGAGGCCGGTGAAACCGTGTTTATAGACGATATGCCGGAGAATGTGGAGGCAGCCCGGGCGGTAGGGCTGTCCGGCATCCTTTTTTTGGAAAAAAGCCAGGTGGATGGCGAGCTGCGGACACTGGGCGTGGACTGGGAGGAGGGGATGCCGGAGGCCTAGACTCCGGACCGGAGCTTATGAAGCCGATTTGGCCAGGCCGGCGTGTCCTGGAGCAGGCGGCATGTCCGGTTGAGTCAGGCCATATCCGACCTGGCCGCTGACGGATTTGAGGCATGGATAGGTGGGAGCAGGAGGTCTGGGGCTTGCTCCGGCCGGCTGTCTATTCTCGCCGGCCGGCGCGCTGCCCCTCTTCCCTGGCCTTGTCCTTGGCCCGGCGCAGCAGGGACAAGGACAGCCATAGCAGTATGGGCATGGCCAGGCTCAGCGTCAGCGCGATTTGGAAATACCGGCCCCCCCGGCTGGGGTCAGCCAGGGCCAGTATCAGCAGCGCCAGATAGAGCAGCGCCAGCAGGCCGGCGGCGGCCAGGGGCAGCCAGCGTATCTTGGGAGATTGGTCGGACATAACATACCTCCTTTGTGGGGGTGGCGTGGATTGGTTTCATAAATATGCTCTGGGGTATGGTATATATTCCTAGGGGAATATGCTATAGTATAACAAAGTCCGGCCGGCCGCGCAAAAGGGCGGCAGAGGCTGTCCGGTTCTGGGGGAAGCAATGGGACTAAAGCAGGCCTCGGCGGCATCCCCTCCAAAGCCGGTTTAGGTCAGCGGGAAATTATCTGAAATAAAAGCGGAAAACTTGTTTTTTTTTTTTTTCTATGAAATTGAGCAAAAATCACATTGACAAATGTACAACCAGGCAGTAATTTATAGGGAAGGAGAATATTATGGCCACATTATTGGAGCAGTGGAGGTCGGTAGCCTATAATGATAAGGCGGACAAGGCCTTTGTACAGCAATTTTGGAACAGCTATTTCCTCCAGGAAAAGGAGGTTTATGCCCGCCTGCTGAAGAATCCGGACCAGGTGGAGGAGGGTACAGTGGCGGAGCTGGCTGAGCGTTTTGGCCTGACGGTACAGACCATGACTGGTTTTCTGGATGGCATCAATGACAGCCTGATCACGCCCAATCCCATAGAGGAGATGGACGAGCAGACCCATGTGCAGCTGGGATTTGACAAGGCCCTGCTCTACAAGAATATGGTGGAGGCCGAGGCGGATTGGCTGTACAATCTGGAGGAGTGGAATTCCATTTTTGACGAGGATACCCGCAAGGCGCTGTATAAAGAGCAGAAGAGCTCCCATACCATAGTGCGGGAGGAGAGGATATACCCCAATGATCCCTGTACCTGCGGCAGCGGCAAAAAATACAAGAAATGCTGCGGCAGAGCTTAGGAGGAAGAGATGCGTTTTTTTATTGATACAGCCAGGGTGGAGGAGATACGCAAGGCATATGCCATGGGCGTGATTTGCGGAGTGACCACCAATCCCTCTCTGATAGCCAAGGAGGGCAGGAACTTTGAGGAGGTCATACAGGAGATAGCCTCCATAGTGGACGGCCCCATCAGTGGGGAGGTGAAAGCCACCACCCTAAAGGCTGAGGACATGGTGGCCGAGGGACGTGCCATAGCAGCCCTGCACCCCAATATGGTGGTAAAGCTGCCGATGACGGCTGACGGCCTCGCCGCCTGCAAGCAGCTGTCAGACCTGGGCATACCCACTAATCTCACCCTGATCTTTACAGCCAACCAGGCGCTGCTGGCGGCCAGGGCCGGAGCCACCTATGTATCCCCTTTTTTGGGGCGGCTGGACGATGTCAGCCAGAGAGGCGTGGATTTGATACGGGAGATAGCGGAGATTTTCTCCCAGACGGATATAGACACCCAGATTATCGCCGCTTCTGTGCGCAATCCCATCCATGTTACGGACTGCGCGCTGGCCGGTGCTGATATAGCCACCGTGCCTTATGGCGTGATAGAGCAGATGCTGCGCCATCCCTTGACGGACAGCGGAATCGCCAAATTCCAAGCGGATTACCGGGCGGTGTTTGGAGAGTAGGAGCGCTTAGGTGGACTGGAGGAATATCAGCAAAAGAAGAATCCTGGCCTGGGTTATGATAGCTTTTTCCGGGCTGGCGGTGGCCTTGGCCCTTTCCTTTGTGCTGTTGCGCCTATTGGGCAAGGGCAGCCTTTATCGCAGCAGCGTGCAGTACCAGGCCCAGGGGCAGAGTCTTGGAGAGGAGGCGGCTTCGGAGGAAGAGGCGCTGCCCATGGAGGAGGACTGGATACGCTACAAGGGCAAGGTATATGCCTACAACCAGGATATCCTGAGCATATTGTGCATAGGCACGGATGAGAGGGATGTCAACAAGGACAGAACCGGTCAGGCGGACGGCCTGTTCTTGGCCATACTCAATTCCCATAGCGGCCAGATTCACTTTCTGGCCATAGACAGGAATACCATGGCGCAGATAGATACTTTTGACGACAGCGGCGCATATTTAGGCCCCGGCATAGGGCAGATCACCCTGGCCCATGGCTATGGACAAGATAGAGAACTGGCGGATCAGAATACGGTCAAAGCCGTGTCCGGCCTGCTCTATGGCGTACCCATACATGGATATGTGTCTATCAATATGGAGGCCATACCCAAGATCAACGACAGCGTTGGCGGTGTGACGGTGACCGTGCTGGAGGATATCCAAATACCCGAAGCAGGTGTGCATATGCGCAAGGGGGAGACGGTCCACCTGCAGGGCATGAATGCCTTTTGGTATTTGAAACATAGGGACATCACCAAAGAGGCCAGCGCGGCAGGCCGCTTGCAGAGGCAGAAGCAGTATGTGCAGGCCTTTGTGGGCGCGGCCAAGGAGGCCATGGCGAAAAATCCCACATTGCCTGTAACTGTGTTTGGACAATTGACAGAGTATATGACTACGGATATACTGTTGGATGAGGTAACCTACCTGGCCAGCACTGCGGCCTCTCTGCATTTTTCCGGGGAGAACCTGCACACGGTGCCGGGCGCTACGGACACATCCAAGGAATTTGACGAGTTTTGGCCCGACGAGGAGGCCCTGCGTGATCTGGTCATCTCCCTCTTCTATGAAGAGGTGGATATGGGCTAGGCTGAGGAGGAGAGTACTGATTTGAAGAAGAATTTGTTTAGGGCTTTGGCTATTTTTCTCCTGGGCGCGGCTATAGGCATGGGATATTCCTTTTATGCCAATATGCGGCAGAGGCAGGAGGCCCAAGAGGCTTATGAGGCCCTTGCCACCCAGGCGGCTCCGGTGGCAGAGAGCGTGCAAGCGCCGGCGGCGGAGAGCGTGCAAGCTCCGGCGGCGGAGTCTGTGCCGGAGGAGAGCCAGGCGCCGCCCAACCCGGACATGGAGAGGCAGGTAGACTTTGTCCAGCTGCAGTCCGGCACGAACAAGGACATCTACGCCTGGATATCCATACCCGGCACCCGGGTGGATTATCCCATATTGCAGCATCCCAAGGACGACAGCTATTATCTATTGTACAATTTGGACGGCAGCAAGGGATACCCTGGCTGCATATATACGGAAAGGGCCAATGCAAAGGATTTTACGGATTTTAACACCGTGATCTATGGCCACAATATGAAGAATGGCACCATGTTCCACGATCTGCACCTGTATAAGGACAAGAGCTTCCTGGAGGAGCATCCCTATGTCTATGTGTACACCCAGGAGCAGACCCTGCAGTATCAGATTTTTGCCGCCTATGCCTATGACGACAGGCATCTACTGTATTCTTTTGACTACAGCTCTCCCAGAGTGCGGGAGGGATATCTGGCGGAGATACAGGGCGTGCGTTCCATCTCCGCATCCGTGGACACAGAGATGGAGCTGACGGCGGATTCCAAGATTATTACCCTGTCCACCTGCATAGGCGGCCAGGACACCCAGAGGTTCCTGGTTCAGGCCGCATTGGTGGGCCCCGAAACGGCGCCCTGATGACGGTATTAGCCCATAGGGTTAATATAGAGTACCAACCATGGCTATCCCGGGTACCACACCATGGCAACCGGGAAAAAGAGAGAGGAGTGAGGCAAATGAAAAAGATCATCGCACTGGTGTGCGCTGGTGTGCTGGCTGCCAGCTTTAGCGTAAGCGCTCTGGCCGCTCATAGCCCCAGCCCCACCACGACTACCACCACCACTACCGCTGTTAGCTCTGCGGTAAAGGGCAACTCCACTGTTGCCGCTGTGAAGGTGTACGACAAGGTAAAGGTAAACGGCAAGGAGTCCGATGCTGTAGTGAGCATCACCGAGGCTTCCTCCGCTATCAAGGCTGAGGCTGTTGCCCAGGCTGGCGCCGGCACCGTTGTAGAAACCTTCGACGTGAATTTCTCCGGCAGCTTTAGCAGCATCACCATCGCTTTCAACGTAAAGAATGTGATGGCTGGCGATACCATCGTTGTATTGCACAAGAAGGCTGATGGCACCTGGGAGAAGATCACTCCCGATGCCGTTGTTGACGGCAAGGTGACCGCCACCTTTACCTCCCTGTCCCCTGTGGCCATCGTTAAGGTGGCTGCTGGAGCAGCAGGCGTAACCTCCCCCAAGACCGGGGATGCGTCCATGATGGTTCTGGCCATGGGCGCCATGGCTTCTCTGGTTGGCGCTGCAGCCGCCGCTAGGAAGTCCCGCTAATCCGCAAGGATACTTGTTCTAAAAAAGTAGTTTCGAAACTAGATTGCAGCCATGGTAAAAAGGCAGCCCAAGACTAGCGCTTGGGCTGTTTTTTTGTTCCGAACCTGGGAACAGCGATACTGTAAAAAATAATCACCCACTCTGGACAAAACAGAGGGCCAATGCCTTGTCAGGGCGGGGATTTTGCGGTACAATATACAGATGGAAAAAAGGAAATAAGCCCATGGGGCAAAAAATAGGAGGATGTCATGGACGCACAGATGGATTTGAAGCTGGAGAGATTGGACAAGGGCATGGGCAAATTGACGGTGGGCGTACCCGCCGCCCGTCTGGAGGAAGCCATCAACAAGGCATATAGAAAAAACAAAGGGCGCATACAGATACCCGGATTCCGCAAGGGCAAGGCCAGCCGTCAGATTATAGAGAAGATGTATGGTAAGGGCGTATTTCTGGACGATGCGGCCAATGATCTGATCCACACTTATTACGATCTGGCTCTGGAACAGTGCGAGGAGGAGATCGTGTCCTATCCGGAGATCGATGTGGAGAAGTTGGAGGCCGGGGAGGATTTTGTATTCACGGCTGTCGTGGCCCTAAAGCCGGAGGTGGAGCTGGGGGATCACACCGCCCTGCGCGTTGAGGCCCAGGATGTGTCCGTATCCGATGCCGAGGTGGAGGAGAGGCTGCGCCAGGAGAGGGAGAAGAACGCCCGCCAGGAGGTAGTGGAAGATAGGCCTGCCGCCATGGGGGATACGGCCGTTATAGACTTTGAGGGCTTTGTGGACGGGGCCGCCTTTGCCGGAGGCAAGGGGGAGAACCATCCTCTGGTATTGGGATCCGGCAGCTTTATACCCGGCTTTGAGGAAGGGCTGGTAGGCGCCTCCGTTGGGGAGGAAAGGGAGGTAAAGGTTTGCTTCCCCGAGGACTACCATGAGGAGAGCCTGGCCGGCAAGGAGGCTGTATTTGTCTGCAAGGTCAAGGAGCTGAAAGAGAAGATTTTGCCGGAGCTGGACGATGCCTTTGCTGCGGATGTGTCGGAGTTTGACACTCTGGAGGAGTACAAGGCGGATGTCAGGGCCAAGCTGGCCAAGGGCAAGGAGGAGGCCGCCAGGGCCGCCAAGGAGGACCGGCTGGTCCAGGGTCTGATAGACGCCTCCAAAATGGAGATACCCCAGGCCATGCTGACCACCAAGCAGAGGCAGATGGTGGACGAGTTTGGCGAGAGGATGCGTATGCAGGGCCTGAGCCTGGAGCAGTATATGCAGTTCACCGGCAACACCCAGGAATCCATGATGGAGCAGGTGAAGGAGGAGGCCAAGAAGCGCATAGAGGCTAGGCTGGTGTTGGAGGCGCTGGCCAAGAAGCTGCAGCTGGAGGCCAGCGAGGAGGAGCTGCTGGAGGAGATGGACAAGATGGCCAAATCCTATGTGATGGATTTGGAGGCTGTGCGGGAGAGGCTGGGCCAAAGCGGCCTGCGAAGGCTGAGGACGGACTTGGCCATAGCCAAGGCGGCCAAATATTTGGTAGAGAACTGCGGCGAGTAATCCATAAGACAAAAGGGAAATGCCAACAAGGGATGGATGCGCCTTGTTGGTTATTTCTTTGCCCCTCCGGCGCAGATCGCCGGAGGAGGCAGGGAGAAAGGATGGTGCGAGAAAATGAGTTTGGTACCTTATGTCATAGAGCAGACCGGCAGGGGGGAGAGATCTTACGACATATATTCCCGCCTGCTCAAAGACAGAATTATCTTCCTGGGCGAGGAAGTCAATGATGTGACGGCCAGCCTGGTGGTGGCCCAGCTGCTTTTTTTGGCCGCTGAGGATCCGGAAAAGGACATACACCTGTATATCAATTCCCCCGGAGGCTCGGTGACGGCCGGCATGGCCATATATGACACCATGAATTACATACCCTGCGATGTGTCCACCGTATGCGTGGGCATGGCCGCCAGCATGGGCGCCTTCCTGCTCTCCGGCGGCGCCAAGGGCAAGCGCTACTGCTTGCCCAATGCGGAGGTGATGATACACCAGCCCCTGGGCGGGACCAGGGGGCAGGCCACGGAGATAGAGATCGCGGCCAAGCACATACTGCGCACCAGGGAGAAGCTCAACCGCATGCTGGCCCAGCATACCGGCCAGAGCTACGAGCAGGTGTGTCTGGATACAGAGAGGGATAATTGGAAAAACGCCCAGGAGGCTTTGGAATACGGACTGGTGGACAAGGTGATACATTCCCAATCCGCATTGGCAAAGGACTGAGCCTGGGGTTTAGAAAGAGGTGAAAATGGCCAAGAGAATAGATGATGTGCGTTGTTCTTTCTGCGGAAAGAGCCAGCATCAGGTCCGCAAAATGATATCCGGTCCCGAGGGGGTCTATATTTGCGATGAGTGCATAGATATCTGCGCTGACATCTTGGAGGAGGATTTGGAGGAGGATCAGCAGCCCGGCCTGTCTCCGGCAGCCCAAAGGGATGCGGAGGATATCAACCTGTTGAAGCCTGTGGAGATCAAGGAATTTTTGGATCAGTATGTCATAGGGCAGGAGGAGGCCAAGAAAATCCTGGCCGTATCCGTGTACAACCATTACAAGCGCATCATGGCTCCGGCCAAGCCCGGGGATGTGGAGCTGCAAAAGAGCAATATACTGATGATGGGTCCCACCGGATCGGGCAAGACCTATCTGGCCCAGACCTTGGCCCGTATTATCAACGTGCCCTTTGCCATAGCCGATGCCACCACGCTGACCGAGGCCGGATATGTGGGCGAGGATGTGGAGAATATACTGTTAAAGCTGCTGCAGGCCGCAGACCACAATGTGGAGAGGGCGCAGCTGGGCATAGTATATATAGACGAAATAGATAAGATTACCCGCAAGAGCGAGAATGTGTCCATCACCAGGGATGTTTCCGGCGAGGGTGTCCAGCAGGCCCTGCTCAAGATCGTGGAAGGCACTGTGGCCAGCGTGCCTCCCCAGGGCGGCCGCAAGCATCCCCATCAGGAATTGATACAGATAGACACCAGCAATATACTCTTCATCTGCGGAGGCGCCTTTGACGGCCTGGACAAGATAGTAGCGGAGAGGCTGGACCGCAAGTCCATAGGCTTTAACGCCGTGCTCAAGCCCAAGGCCGAGAGGCTGGTGGGGGAGCTGTTCCGTGAAGTCACACCCCAGGATTTGGTCAAATTTGGCCTGATTCCAGAGTTCGTGGGCCGGGTGCCTGTGAGCCTGGCGCTGGAGGGGCTGGATAGGGATTCTCTGATACGCATACTCAAAGAGCCAAAAAACGCGCTGATCAAGCAATACCAAAAGTTGTTTGATTTGGACGGCGTAAGGCTCAGCTTTGAGGAGGATGCGGTGGTGGCCATAGCGGATAAGGCCTTTGAGCGCAAGATAGGTGCCAGGGGTCTGCGCTCCGTGATGGAAACCGTGATGATGGATCTGATGTACCGCATACCCTCGGACGATAGAATAGAGTCCTGCGTGATCACCAAGGCGGCCGTGGAGGGGACGGGGGAGCCTTTGACCTTGTATAAGGAAGTCAGCTAATATGGTAATCAAAGAGGCGGTATTGGAAACGGTCTGCGGCATCACCAGCAAGCTGCCAGACAACCTCCATCCCGAGGTGGCCTTTGCCGGCCGCTCTAACGTGGGTAAGAGTTCGCTGATCAACGGCCTGCTCCAAAGAAAGAGTCTGGCCAGGACCAGCAGCCAGCCGGGCAAGACCCAGACCATCAACTTTTATAAAGTGAACAAGCGTTTCTTTCTGGTAGATCTGCCGGGATATGGTTATGCCAATGCCAATCTGTCCGTCAAGCAGCAGTGGGGGCGGATGATAGAGAGGTATCTGAACCGCTCCAGGCAGCTCAGGGCCGTTTTTTTGCTGTTGGACATACGCCATGCGCCCAAGGATCTGGACAAGCAGATGTGCCGCTGGGTAGAGGAGAAGGGCATACGGCTGATCTTGGTGGCGACCAAGGCGGACAAGCTCAAGCCCCGTGAGGTGGCCGCCCGCCTTCAGGCGCTGCCTCGGGAGCTGGGCGCCCCTGAGCAGACGCCTATAGTGGCCTTTTCGGCCTTGAACCGCCAGGGGCGGGGGGAGGTCTGCCAATGGCTGTCCGCCGTCCTGGAGGAGCCGGGGCCGGACTCCGGAAAAGCTGTCCCGGCATACGGGTTGGCGTCGGCAGAAGCTGCCGGGGAATCTGGCCCGGCAGCGCATATTTTGCTTTCTTCGGGTGAGGATTCAGCCCATCACCGCAAAAATGACTAAGACCACCCTGGGTCCATCCCGGGGGCATGGTCAAAGTGAATAAGATTTTTGCGATTTTTTGGGGATTTTTATTGACATTTTGGGGAATATTGCCTATACTCTAGCCTAGATGGACTTGCAACTGTCGTGTTTTTTGTAGAGGCCGCAGGGCGGCTGGCCATTTAGGAGGCGAGATATGAAAAAGGTGCAATATGTGATCAAGGACGAGCTGGGCATACACGCCAGGCCGGCCGGGCTTCTGGTCAAGGAGGCGAAGAAGTTTGAGAGCAAGGTGATGATATCCTGCGGCGGCAAGGAGGCGGACTGCAAGAAGATGATGGCGCTGATGGGCATGGGCGTAAAGCAGGGCCAGGAGATCACGCTGAGCATAGAGGGTGCGGATGAAGATGCTGCAGCTCAGGCACTGGAGGCATATCTGAAGGCCAATGTCTAGACCTGCGGGCCTGGCTTTTGGACATGGAATATACATAGCATACAGCACATCCGGCCGGAGGCGGCCGGATGTTTTTTTCCACGGGAATTGCCATAGGGATATTGCCCTTTTGGCGGATTGGTAGTACAATAGCCATGTATGTAGGCGCTTCGGAGGATAATGTGGACGGGGCAGGATTTATGGGCGCCGCGGCGGCGCAGAAAAGAGGGGCAGAATGGAGAAGTACATTTGCGATGTATGCGGTTATGAATATGACCCGGCTGTGGGTGATCCGGACAACGGCATAGCGCCTGGCACGGCATTTGCCGATATCCCAGAGGATTGGGTTTGTCCTCTCTGCGGTGTAGGCAAGGATTCTTTCAGCCAGGCATAGGGTGTTCACATACCAGTAGACTAGCGTAGGAGAGGCTGCCGTGGAGAGATCTGCGGCAGCTTTGTTATCAAATCGGCCATCTGGCGGGGGGCTGCTAAGGGCGGGGAGGTCTGGATGCACAAAGACAGTATACAATTGCAGAAATATACGGAAAAATGCCTCCAAGCGGACGGAATAGCGCCGGAGCTGTTCGATGAATTCGGCGTAAAAAGGGGGCTGAGGGATAAGAGCGGCAGCGGCGTGCTGACCGGCCTGACCAATATCTCCCGTATAGAAGCTTTCCGCAAGGAGGATGGCAAGAAGATCCCCTGTGAGGGGCGGCTGTGGTACAGGGGTTATGACTGCACGCATCTGGTAGAGGGCTGCCGGGGCAGGCGCTTTGGTTTTGAGGAGATAGCCTACCTGCTGCTTTTCGGCGAACTGCCCACGGGAAAGGAGCTGGAGGATTTCTGCACCCTGCTGTCCAGGAAGCGCACCCTGCCCAGGCATTTTACCCGTGACGTCATCATGAAGGCGCCCAGCCGGGATATCATGAATTCCCTGACCCGCAGCGTGCTGACCCTGGCCTCCTATGACAAGCATTACGACGACGGCTCCCTGGAAAATGTGCTGGACCAGTGCCTGCATTTGATCAGCGTTTTTCCCATGCTGGCCGTCTACGCCTACCACGCCTACAACCACTATGAAAAGGATGCCAGCATGTATATACACCGGCCTTCTCCCAAGCTCTCCACCGGGGAGAATTTGCTGCTGATGCTGCGGCCGGACAAGGAGTATACTCCTCTGGAGGTGGAGGTGCTGGATGCCGCGCTGCTGCTGCATATGGAGCATGGCGGGGGCAACAACTCCACTTTCACCACCCGTGTGGTAACCTCCTCCGGCTCGGACACCTACTCTGTTATAGCGGCGGCGCTCTCCTCCCTGAAAGGCCCCAAGCACGGCGGAGCCAATATCAAGGTGGTGGAGATGATGCGCAATATAGAGAGCAATGTCAAGGACTGGAAGGATGAGGATGCCGTGCGGCATTACCTCAATCGGATTTTGAACAAGGAGGTCTTTGACAAAAAGGGTCTGATATACGGCATGGGCCATGCCATCTACTCCCTTTCTGACCCCCGGGCGGATGTGTTCAAGAGCTTTGTGGAGCAGCTGGCCAAGGCCAAGAAGAGGCACAAGGACTTCGCCCTCTATTCTATGGTGGAGAGGCTGGCGCCGGAAGTCATATCCCAAAAGGCTACCATATACAAGGGCGTTTCCGCAAATGTGGACTTCTACAGCGGATTTGTCTACAGTATGCTGGGCATACCTTTGGAGCTGTATACGCCCATATTCGCCATAGCGCGTATCGTGGGCTGGAGCGCCCACCGCATAGAGGAATTGGTCAATATGGACAAGATCATACGCCCGGCCTATGAGAGCGTCATGGGCATCAGGGATTACCTGTCCATGGAAGAGAGGTAAGGAAAGGCATGGAAGAGATCACAGCCAAACTTATGGAGCATCTCCACGTCCATACGGTATTTACCATACCCATATTCGGCGGCATAGGCATATCCGAGTCCGTGGTCATGACCTGGGGCATCATGGTGTTTATCTGGGGCGTGTCTGTTTTTCTCACCTGGGATATGCGGCTGCACAATCCCAGCAAGAGGCAGAGGGCGGCGGAGATGCTGGTTATAAGCCTCAATAAGATTTTTGACAATATACTGGGGGAGCATGGCCGGGAGTACAGGCCCTATCTGCAAAGCGTGCTTATCTATCTGGCTCTGGCCAATGTCTGCGGCCTGGTGGGATTTATCCCTCCCACTCGGGATTTGAACGTGGCGGCGGCCCTGTCCATTATGAGCATAGTGCTGATAGAGTATGCGGCCATCAAGAAAAAGGGTATGCGCGGTTGGGTCAAATCCTTCTCCCAGCCCATGCCCATAGTCACGCCCATCAATATATTGGAGGTCTTTATCAAGCCTCTTTCCCTGTGTATGCGGCTCTTTGGCAATATACTGGGAGCCTACGTTATTATGGAACTGCTAAAGACCGTGCTGCCGGTGGTCATACCGGTGCCCTTTAGCTTCTATTTTGACGTGTTTGACGGTTTGATCCAGGCTTATGTATTTGTGTTTCTCACCAGTCTTTTTATCAAGGAGGCTGTGGAATAATACGCTGCTGCAAAAAATCTGTATTGTAGGCCTCCGCGGCGGACGGGGGAAAGAGGAGGAGAGAGTATGGGTACTATAGCAATAGGCGCAGGCATAGCAGCTCTGGCTTGCATAGGCGCAGGCATAGGCATAGGCGTGGCCACAGGCAAGGCTACGGAGGCGGTGAGCCGCCAGCCCGAGGCAGAGGGCAAGATCACCAAGCTGCTGCTGTTGGGCAGCGCTCTGGCGGAGGCCACGGCCATCTACGGCTTTCTGATCGCCGTACTGATCATATTCACCTTGAAGGGTTAAGCCCTGGGGACAAAAAAGCCGCAGCCAGCCAAAGGAGAGCGAAGATAGGCCATGCTAAAAGTCGATATCAATTTATTGGGCACCATCTTAAATGTTCTGATTATATTCTTTATTGTAGTGCGTTTTTTGCTCAAACCGGTGAACAAGATACTGGACCAGCGGGCGGAGGAGATAGAGAAAATCTATGCCAAGGCCGGGGAAACGGCCAAGGAGGCGCAGGAGCTCAAGGCCAGCTATGAGCAGTCCCTGGCGGATATAGACGGAGAGAAATCCCGCATTATCAGCGAGTCCAGGAGCAAGGCGGGGGAGGAGTATGACCGCATTGTGGAGGCTGCCAAGATCAAGGCGGACAAGCTGGTGGAGCAGGCGCAGGACAAGGCCAAAAAGGAAAAGAGCCGGTATATACAGCAGGCGCAGGCCCAGATTGCCGACATGGTTTTGGAGGCTACGGCCAAGCTGGTGGCGGAGCAAAAGGGAGAGCAGAGGGACCGGGAGCTTTTCAACCAATTTTTGGATGCCACCCAGCAGGGGAAGAGTGGGGAATAGGGGGTAGCTTTGGGCAGGTTGGATAGCAAGGGAGCCTTGGAGGCAAAGCTGTTTTTTGTGACCGAGCCTTCAGCGGAGCAGAGGGCCGGCATAGAGGCCTATTTGCGCAAGCGTTACAACAGAGAGGACGTGGCGCTTGCGCTGGTGGAGGACGACAGCCTTGGCAGCGGTTTTGTGCTGCGGGTGGGCAATGAGATCATAGACTGGAGCACCAAGGGACGCATCAGCCAGCTGGAAGAGCATTTGGAGGAAATCAAAAAGGGCATCGTGGTCGGCGAGGACGGCGAGGTGCGCATATGCTCTGCCAAGACTCCGGATTATATGGAAAAGGCGGCCAGTGGGGGCATATTGTCCATCCTCAAGACGGAGATAGGGGATTTCCATCTGGAGGCCATGGACAAGGAGGTGGGCCAGGTATCCTGGGTGGGTGACGGCATAGCCAATGTGGTGGGCATCAACCATGCGCGCTTCGGGGATCTGGTGCTCTTTGAGAGCGGTGTAAAGGGTCTTGTCCAGGATATACGCAAGGAGGACATAGGCTGCATACTCTTTGGACGGGATACCCAGATACGGGAGGGATCCAGGGTCATCAGCACCGGCAAGCGGGCCGGAACGCCGGTGGGCGAGGCCTTTTTGGGCAGGGTGATCAATGCGCTGGGAGAGCCGGTGGACGGCGGAGATCCCATAGTGTCTGAGGGTTATAGGGCCTTGGAAGAGCCGGCGCCCTCCATTGTGGACAGAAAGAGCGTAAATACGCCCTTGGAAACCGGCATATTGGCTATAGATTCTATGTTTCCCATAGGCCGGGGCCAGAGGGAATTGATTATAGGCGACAGGCAGACGGGCAAGACATCCTTGGCCCTGGACGCCATGCTCAACCAAAAGGGCAAGGATGTGGTCTGCATCTATGTGGCCATAGGCCAAAAGGCCTCCACAGTGGCCCAGCTGGTGGGCATTCTGCGGCAGCATCAGGCCATGGAGTACACCATAGTGGTTACGGCCACGGCCAGCGAGCCGGCGCCCATGCAGTACGCCGCCCCCTACACAGGCACGGCGCTGGCGGAGTTTTTTATGCACCAGGGCAGGGATGTGCTGATCATCTATGACGATCTGTCCAAGCACGCCGTGGCCTATAGGGCGCTGTCCCTGTTGTTGGAGAGGCCGCCCGGCCGTGAAGCTTACCCTGGAGATGTGTTTTATCTCCACTCCCGCCTGCTGGAGCGTTCCGCCCGCATGCGGGATGATCTGGGCGGCGGATCCATCACGGCTCTGCCTATCATAGAAACCCAGGCCGGGGATGTGTCGGCTTATATTCCTACGAATGTTATTTCTATAACAGATGGCCAGATATTCCTGGAGAGCGAGCTGTTCTTCTCCGGCCAGAGGCCGGCGGTGAACGTGGGCCTGTCCGTATCCCGTGTGGGCGGGGCGGCCCAGACCAAGGCCATGAAAAAGGCCAGCGGCACCATACGCATAGACCTGGCCCAGTTCCGGGAGATGGAGGTATTTACCCAGTTCGCCTCAGATCTGGACCCCTCCACCAAGCGTCTGCTGGACCACGGCCGGGTGCTGATGGAGCTGTTGCGCCAGCCTCTGGCCAGACCCCTGTCCATGCCGGAGCAGGTGATCTGCCTCTGCGTGGCCAATGCCGGCCTGTTGGACGATCTGCCGGCCTCTAGAATCAAGGAATTTCAGATGGCTATGCTAGAGCATTTCGGTGAGCATCACGCCGAGGTGGAAACCCAGCTGCGCACCTCTGAGGATCTGGATGAAATTTTGGTAAATGAAATATGCAAAATCGCCAATGGATTTAAGCAGGGCTTTTATTAGGCCGTATCCTAGGCTTGGGGGTGCTATATGCCCAATATGAGGGAGATCCAAAAGCGTATCAAGAGCATCAAGGATACCATGAAGATCACCAATGCCATGTATATGATATCCCAGACCAAGCTCCGCCGGGCCAGAAAGGCTCTGGAGGGTACGGAGCCTTATTTTTACACCCTCCAATCCATGCTCAGCCGCATACTGCGGCATTTGCAGGACGTGGAAAGCCCTTTTTTTGACCAGAGGCTGCGCAAGCCCTTGGAGGAGAAAAAGCGGGGCCTGATCGTGGTGACGGCGGACAAGGGCATGGCCGGCGCCTACAACCACAATATACTCAAGATGGCGGAATGCCGTATGCGGGAGCCGGGCATCTGGAAACTCTATGTGGTAGGGGAGATAGGGCGGCATCACTTTGCCCACAAGGGAGTGGCGCTGGAGGAGCATTTCCATTACACGGCCCAAAATCCCTCCCTCCACAGGGCCAGGATTATTTCGGAAACCGTGATACAGCAGTTTTTGCACGGGGAGTTGGACGAGGTTTTTCTGTTGTACACCCGCATGGAGGGGGGAGGGCAGACCTCGCCCCAGGCCCTAAAGCTGCTGCCCATGCATCCGGACGATTTTAAGGACCAGCACATAGGCGGCATATACCGGGAGGTGATCAACCTCCAGCCGGATCCCAAGTCGGTGCTCAAGAACATCATACCCGACTGTATTATGGGATATATCTACGGCGCCCTGGTGGAGTCCTTTTGCTCGGAGCAAAATTCCCGTATGCTGGCCATGGAGGCGGCCAATAAGAGCGCCCAGGAGATGATCAGCGTATTGTCCATACAATTCAACCGAGTGCGGCAGGCGGCCATCACCCAGGAGATCAATGAGGTGGTGGGCGGCGCCAAGGCGCAGAAGAAAAAGAAGCTGTTGAAGCAAGCAGGAGGGGCGGGGCGTTGAACAAGGGGAAAATCGTTCAAATCATGGGACCTGTAGTGGATGTGCAATTTGATCAGGGAGATCTGCCCTATATACAGGAGGCGCTGGTGGTGCAAACCGCTGAGGGGGCCAGGGTCATGGAGGTGAGCCAGCATATAGGCGATGGGCAGGTGCGCTGCATTATGCTGGCTGCCAGCGAGGGCCTGTCCAAGGATATGGATGTGCTGGCGCCCGGCACAGGCATACAGGTGCCGGTGGGCGAGGCCGTCTTGGGCCGTCTTTTCAATGTGTTGGGAGATCCCATAGACGGCGGCGCCAGCCTGGAAGATGCGCCTCGTTGGCCCATACACAGGACAGCTCCGGGATTTGCCGACCAGAGTCCTGTGGCCGAGATGTTCGAGACAGGCATCAAGGTCATAGACCTGCTGGCGCCCTATGCCAAGGGCGGGAAAATAGGGCTTTTTGGCGGCGCCGGCGTGGGCAAAACCGTACTGATACAGGAGCTGATACACAATATTGCCACCCAGCATGGCGGATATTCCATTTTCACCGGCGTGGGCGAGCGCTCCCGTGAGGGCAATGACCTTTGGATGGAGATGCGGGAGTCCGGCGTATTGGAGAAGACGGCTCTGGTCTTTGGCCAGATGAATGAGCCCCCCGGAGCCAGGATGCGGGTGGCCCAGACCGGATTGACCATGGCAGAGTACTTCCGGGATGAAATGGGCCAGAACGTGCTGCTGTTCATAGACAACATATTCCGCTTTACCCAGGCCGGCAGTGAGGTATCCGCCCTGCTGGGCCGTATGCCCTCCGCAGTGGGATACCAGCCCACGCTGGCTACGGAGATGGGCGCATTGCAGGAGCGTATAGCCTCTACCGGCAAGGGCAGCGTAACCTCCGTGCAGGCCGTATATGTGCCGGCGGATGATCTGACAGATCCGGCGCCGGCCACCACCTTTGCCCACTTGGATGCCACCACCGTATTGTCCCGCAAGATCGTGGAGCAGGGCATATACCCGGCCGTGGATCCGCTGGAGTCCGGCTCCCGCATCTTGGAGGCGGAAATCGTGGGCCAGGAGCATTACCAAACGGCCAGAGCTGTCCAGGCCATGCTGCAAAAATACAAGGAGTTGCAGGATATTATTGCCATTTTGGGCATGGAGGAGCTGTCCGAGGAGGACAAGATGACGGTGTACAGGGCCAGAAAGATACAGCGCTTCCTCTCCCAGCCTTTCTCCGTGGCGGAGAATTTCACCGGCGTGCAAGGCAAGTTCGTGCCTGTGGCCGAAACCATCAAGGGATTTGCCGCCATCGTGCGGGGGGATATGGACCAGTATCCCGAGGCGGCCTTTTTCAATGTGGGCGGCATAGAGGAAGTGGTGGAAAAGGCGGCCAGGATGCAGGCCCAGACAGACTGTCCGGCCTAGACCGGGCGGGGGATACAGCATACCTTAGCGTATAGAAAGCGGGGCTTATGGCGAGTTTTTGGCTCAAAATCATAGCCAGCGACAAGGTGTTCTTCAACGGCCGCTGTCATAATCTCATCGTTCCGGCCATAGACGGGGAGTTGGCCTTTATGGCCCACCACCAGTCCATGGTGGTGGCCATAGAAACCGGCCCGGCCCGGTACCAGCTCAAGGAGGGCGGGGAGTGGACCAATCTGGTGGTGGGCACCGGCTTCGTCCATGTGGCGCACAACCGTCTGTCCATGATCGTGGACACGGCGGAGAGGCCGGAGGATATAGACAGGGTGCGGGCCGAGGCGGCACTGGCCCAGGCGCAGGAGCAGCTGCGCCAGAAGCAGAGCATACAGGAATATCATATTTCCAAGGCATCCTTGGCCAGGGCCATGGTGCGCATCAAAGAGGCATCCCGATGGCAGATTTGACACAGGGGGAGAGGCGGCATGTACAGGCGCATAAGGCAGAGAAGAGCAGAACAGGGCATTTGGCCGCCCTGTTCTATTTTCTGTCTTTTTCTGCTTCGCATTTTTTGCTTTTGGAATTGTATACGCACCAGCCCTGGGAAACCATGGCCGCCTGGCCGGTGTTTTGGAATCTGGTCTTTTATGCGCTCTGGGCGGCCATCTCCTGGGGAATGTGGGGGCGGTTGGGTTGGGCCTTGGCGGCCCAGGGGATTTTGGCCGCCTTTTTGGGGTTGGCCAATGCCTATGTGCTGCGCTTCCGCTCTGCGCCCATTATGCCCTGGGATATCTTCTCCTTTGGCACGGCGGCCAAGGTAGCCGGGGGATTTTCCTATGCTCTGGCCCCAAGAGAGCAGGCTGTGGCTGCAGCCTTTGCTCTGCTCTTGGCTCTGGAGCTGCTTTGGCTGGGGCGGCGGCCCTATGTGCTGCGGGGCAGGTACAGGCTTGCGGCGGCGCTGGGTGGCGCTCTGGGCATGGCGGCGCTGTGCCTGGCGCTGTGGACGCCGAGTTTTATATACAAAATGCGGTTTTATGATAAATTGTTTACGCCTACAGTGATGAGTTATAAGGACGGCTCCGCTCTGGCCTTTTTGATGCAGTGCCAGTATGCGCTGGTCCTGCCCCCGGCGGATTATGACCGGGAGGCGGCCGGGCAGGCCTTTGCGGCCTACAGCGCCAGGGCCGGGGAGGCAGCCCGGGGATTGCAGCCCGGGGAGAAGCCCAATATTATCGTTATCATGAACGAGGCCTTTTCCGATTTGCGGCTGTTGGGCGAGGTGGATGCAAGGCAGAATCCGCTGGCTTTTTTTGACAGCTGGAAATCCAGGCCGGAGAGCGTATCCGGTTGGCTCCATGTATCTGTGTTGGGGGGAAATACGGCCAATACGGAGTTTGAGTTTCTCACCGGCGCCAGTATGGCCTACCTGCCCCCCGGCAGCGTGGCCTATCAGCAGTACCTGCGCAGGCCCATGCCCAGCCTGCCCCGCGCCATGGCCGCCGCCGGATATGAAACCGTGGCCGCCCATCCCTATTACCGGGACGGCTGGGAGAGGGATAGGGTGTACCCCTTGCTGGGCTTTGACCGCTTTTTGGCCATAGAGGACTTCCGGCCCTCAAAAAAGGTGCGCAATTATGTGTCTGATGAATCTTTTGTAGACAAGGTGATAGACCTGCATGAGGAGAGCGTGGAAAAGCACAAACCTTTGTTCTTTTTTGGCGTAACCATGCAAAATCACAGCGGGTACCAGCATCCGGACTTTGCCAATTTTCGCCCTCAGGTGCTGTACGAGGGGGAGGAGGGTCCTCTCTCCAACTATCTCTCCCTGCTCTATCTGAGCGATAAGGCCTTGGAAAGGCTGGTACAGTATTTTGAGGAGAGGCAGGAGAAGGTGGTGCTGGTATTCTTCGGCGACCACCAGCCGGCAGCCTATGTCAGCGCGCCCATATGGAAAGCCGGAGGTTCCCGCTATTTTGCCCAGCTCCAGGAAGAGGGGGCGGATCCCCTCTATCAGGTGCCATACTGTATCTGGGCGAATTACCCCCTGGGAGAGGGGGATAAGGAGGCGCATACCTCGGCCAATTATCTGGGCGGGGAGGCGCTGGCCCGGGCCGGCTTACCTATCTGGGATGCGGCGCTGTATCTGGAAGAGGTAAGGGAGGCGCTGCCCTGGATATCCTCCCAGAGGGAGGAACCCCGGGAGGGTGGAGTGTCCGCAGAGGTTGGGCCGTCGGAGGCTGCGACAGCGGAGGGGCTTTCGTCAGAAGGACCGCCGGCAGAGGCGGACGGGGAGGGGGTTCTCCCCGCTAATGACCTGTGGCAGGCCTACCGGGCTATGCAATACTATTGGTTATTTGATTTTGCGCAAGAGGGGAGTCCGTAGGGGATGAGGATCTATTTGCCAAAATGGAGGATGGGGCAGGAGGGCAGGGCGCTGGGCCTGGCTTTTTTCCTGCCCTTTGGATTGATGCTGCTGCTCTTTGCCGCCTCGGGTATATATCCCTTTGGGGATAGAAGCTTTATGTACTCGGATATGTACCACCAGTATGTGCCCTTTTTGGAGGAGTTAGTACGGCTGGCAAGGAATGGCGAATCCCTATTTTACAGCCATAGGCTGGGCCTTGGGGTGAATTTCTGGGCGCTGTATGCCTATTATCTGGCCAGTCCCTTTAGCTGGCTGGCGCTGTTCTGGCCGGAGGCCTATCTGGTGGAATTTATGTCCTATTTTGTCCTGGTCAAAATCGGTTTGACCGGCCTGGCCTGTTGTTTTTTTCTCCAGAGAAGCGGCGGCGGTCGGGGATATGCCCCTGCCTTTTTTTCCTCATTTTATGCGCTGTCCGGCTTTGTGGCCGCCTACAATTGGAATTGGATGTGGCTGGACGGCCTGATACTGGCTCCGCTGCTGCTCTATAGTTTGCGCCGCTTACTATTGGCGGATAAAGGGCCTGGGGAGGGGGGAGGGCTGGCCCCGGAGTCCGCCACAGAGGACAATGGCCTGGCGCTTGACGGCAGTCCAGCCCTGGAGTCCGCCATAGCAGAAAATGGCCCGGCGCGTGACGGAAATCCAGCCCCAGAGTCCGCCATAACAGAAAATGGCCTGGCGCTTGACGGCAGTCCAGCCCTGGAGTCCGCCACAGCAGAAAATGGCCCGGCGCTTGACGGCAGTCTAGCCCCGGAATACACTTCCATCTCAGAGGCGCCGGCTCCGGGCAAGGCTGGAACCCAGCGCAGAGCCACAGACGTCCGTCCGGCTTTTTTGGTCTATAGCGGTCTGCTGGCCCTGGCCATAGCCAGTAACTATTACCTGGCCATACCCATATGCCTGTTTTTGGCCCTGTATGTCCTGGTACTCTGGACCTCGGGGGAGGTGAAGCTTTCCCGGCTGCCGGTCTTTGTGGCCGGCTCCCTGCTGGGTGCGGCGCTGGCCGGATTTTTGCTGACGCCTGTGGCCTTTGCCTTGGGGGAGAGCAGCTTTGTGGGAGGCGCCTGGCCCCAGCAGGGTGAGTGGTACTTCCCCCTGTCTGATGTGCTGGCCCGCCATGGCGTGGCTGTGTCCCCGGAGCGGGGGCTGGAGCATTGGCCTAATATCTATTGTGGTGCCTGGTTTTATCTGTTGGTTCCTCTATACACGCTGTGCAAGGGCATATCCTTGCGGAAGAGGGTGGCGCATCTGTCCCTGGCTCTGTTTATGCTTTTTAGTTTTTCCTATAATCATTTGAATTTTTTGTGGCATGGAGCCAATTTTCCCAACTCTCTGCCGGCCAGGCAGTCCTTTCTCTATATACTGCTCTTGGTTCATATGGCCTGGCAGCTGTGGCAGAAACGCAGCCATATTTCCAAGACCATGCTGGCGCAGGCGGGCCTGGGCATGGGCCTGTTCTTTCTCTTCTTGGAAAAGACCACTTGGGAGCAGGCGCATTTCCCCTCGGGGATTTTTTGGATCAGCGGCGTTTTGGCGCTGGCCTATGGCGGTTTATTGCTCTGGCTCAGCCAAAGGGAGCTGCCGGACGGCCGGGCGTTTCTGGCCGGAGGCCTGGCTTTCTTGCTGGCCATACTGGAGCTTGGGGGAAATATGGCCGTCACCAGCCTGGATACGGCTTCCCGGGGCGCTTATGTGGAATCCGTGCAGGGGGAGAGGCATATACTGGCGGACTATGGCTGGCAGAGCCTGGATCAGCGTATAGAGAAATGGCAAAAGCGCACCAAAAATGACGGCGCTCTGGGAGGGTATGCCACGGCCAGCCTTTTTTCCTCTGCCATGTACCGGACTATAGAGGATCTCTATACACGGCTGGGCATGGGCAGCACCAAGGTGTATTATTCCTATGATGGAGCCACACCTCTGGC
>JBGYPP010000041.1:0-5362 GCA_041838515.1 Acetatifactor sp.
CGGAAATCACAGCCCTGGGGCAAGGCCCCATCCGGCTCCGGCACAGCCCCTTGCCCCGCCAACTCCCAGGCCGGCTTTTGCCGGAAATCACAGCCCTGGGGCAAGGCCCCATCCGGCTCCGGCACAGCCCCTTGCCCCGCCAACTCCCAGGCCGGCTTTTGTAAATTCATATTTCTCCTCCGGTATATGCCCAGACCCTGCCTATTCTATGCCCCCGGGGGCGAACAGGGCCAAAACTACAGGATTTTCGCCATAGAGCATACCATATTTGCCCACCCTCCGCAAACGGGAGGCCTGTATCTGGCATATCTCTACCTGGGAAGGTGCGAATTCTCCGGCCAGTTGGTTGATTTCGCCTATGGTTTCCAGGCTGATTGCCGTCACCGCCACCCTGGCCAGAGGATTTTTCTCCCAAACAGAATGACATATTTCTAACAAATATCCGCCGCTGCCACCTACAAATACATGGCTGGGAGTAGGCAGCCCCTCCATGGCCTGGGGCGCCAGGCCTTCCACTATGCGCACATTCTCCAGACCCAGCGCCCTGCGGTTTTCCTCCATCAGCGCCAGGGCCTCCGGCTTCCTCTCCAAGCTGTAGACTTCTATGGAGGCATCCAGCCGGGCCGCCTCCAGCGCCACTGATCCCGTGCCTCCTCCTATGTCATAAAAAACAGATCCTGGCCACAGCCCCAATTTGCACAGGGCCAGATGCCTTATCTCCTCCTTGGTCATGGGCGCCTTTCCCCGCTGGAAATCCCCATCCCGCAAGGCCGGGGAGAGTATGCGTCTTTTTGGACTGGAGTTTTGCACAAAGGCGCAGTACAGGCCTGGGGCATCCAGGGCCATACACTCCTGAGGGCTGGCATACCATACCCTCTCCCCCGGCTGGCCCAGCGCATAACCCATCCATATGCCCAGTTCCCCGCCCAGGGCGAGGCAGAACTCTCCCAAGGCCCTCGCATCCTCCAATCCGTCCAACAAAAAGAAACTCAGGGACTGGCATGCGATATCCTGGGCCACTGCCGCCCTGTTGCCCTCCACGCCCCCCCGGCCATGGAGGCTGCGTATGCCCGCCCCCTGCCAGCAAAGGCCTGCCGCCGCCGCCAGATAAGCCATGGAAGATATGCCGGGGTACAGCCTGGCCCGATAGCCAGGCCGGCCCGACACCGCCCTGGCCAACACTCCGCCGCCGGAGTAAAAGCCCACATCCCCAGAGTATATGGCCGCCGCCCGCACCCTGCCCCCCGGGCCGGCCTGACGCCGCCTCTCCTCCAGGGCATCCAGCACGGCTTCCGGTTGATATATGCCATATTTGGGGCAGGCGCAATCCAATCTCTCCAACAAACTGGGGGCGCCAAACACACAATCTGCCTCCTCCAACGCCCGGCCGGAGGCTGGAGGCAGCCATTCCCTGCCCCCGGGCCCCAGGCCCAAAATATGCAAATCTACTTGGGCCGGCTGCAGTTCCAAGTGCAAATGCCTCTCCAGGGCCGGCCAAGCCTCCTCCAGATAAAAAGGTTCCGGCTGGCGGCCACAGCCCTCTGCAGCCTCATCCGGCCGGCCTATGACCACCAGCGCTATGCCCGCCTCTGCGGCGGCCTGGCACTTTTGGCCAAAACCCCCGGCCTCCCCTCCATCCTTAGTCACCATGACGGATATTTTCCATTGGGAGATCAGCGCGAGATTCATCTCCAGGGTAAAGGGCCCCTGCATGGCAAAAATCTGCCTCCCCTCCAATCCCGCCTGACGGCACAGCTCCAGGCTCTCCGCCGCCGGCAGTACCCGGGCATAGATCCGGGGCAACAGACCGGGAGTACTGGCAAAGACAGACAGCTCCTTGCTGCCCGTGGTCAACAGGATATTCCCCTCTAGACCTTGCAATATCCTGGCCGCCTCTCGGGCATCGGCTCCGTGGTATACAGCCGCCCCCCCGGCCCGCCCCTCCCTCCTGCGCAGCCGCAAAAAGGGCAGATCCAAGCCCTCCATGGCCAGGCGCAGCTGCCTGGACACCTGTTCGGCATAGGGATGGGTAGCATCCACCACTGCGGCATAGCCACTCTGCGCCAGCTCCCGCATCTGGACACTGTCCATACGGCCCTGCCGCACCTCCAGCCCCTCCATTTCCGGCAATACCTCACGGCCGTAATCTGTGGCCACGCACAGGCATACCCTCAGGCCGCCTCCCAGCCAGGTCTGGGCTAAGATCCGCCCCTCGCTGGTCCCGCCAAAGATTAAGATTTCCATTGATACCCCCTGGGCGTGACCAGATGTCCGTCAATGATACGGCTCTGGCTATTGCCCACAAAGACAGTTGTAAACATATCCGCCTCCAAGCCGGCCAGCTCCGCCAGCGTACAACACCCAGCCTCCTGGCCCTGCCTGCCCACCTGCCGCACATATCCTGACGGCCGACTGGGCGGGAGGCCGGCATCCAACAAGATCTCCACGGCCCGGGCCAAAAATCCCGACCTCCGCTTGCTGGCCGGATTGTACAGCACCAGGCAAAAATCTCCGGCAGCTGCGGCCCGTAGCCGCCTCTCTATCCATTCCCAGGGGGTGAGATAATCACTCAGACTGACCACGGCGAAATCGTGGTTGATGGGCGCGCCTAGCAAGGCTCCGCCGCTGGAGGCCACGGTAATGCCCGGAATGACCACTATATCCAGATATCCCTCCTCCTCACCTATCTCCCACATCAGAGAGGCCATGCCATAGATGCCCGCATCCCCGCTGCTGACCATAGCCACGGCATACCCCTCCCGGGCTTTGGAAAAGCACAGACGGCAGCGCTCCGCCTCCCTGGTCATGGGCGTGGAGAGAAACTGTTTGTGCCCAAACTCCTCACGCAACAAATCCAGATACACAGGATATCCCACTATCACATCCACCGACTCCAGGGCCTGCCTGGCCTCCTGGCTCAGGCCCTGGGCATGGCCCGGACCTATGCCCACCACGTATATAGTCTGGTTTTTGTCTTTATTTTCTGTTATTTTCATGTCCATACCCCTTTCCCAGCGCAAAATCCCACTTCCGGCTGCCCCGGGCCAGGGAGAGTGTCATGCCCTCCCCCCGCGCCTTATCCACCATTAAACGGCCTCCGGCAAAGGCAGCGCCTACACGGTCGGCCTCCTTTCCGGCCAAACCAGCCCGGGATAGGCCCAACAGCGCCGCCCGGCTGCACACATTGTCCACGCCCATCTGGGAGAGGACAAAGTCCGATGTGGCAAAATTTCCCTCTACATCCGCCAACTCCTCCGGCGCAAAGGTCCAAAATGGCCAGCGCCATTTGGCGGCCAGGGCCAGCAGCCCCGCCTCCCGGGCCTTGCGGTCTATGGAGCAAAGCGCCGCCACCTCCCCAGGATCTACGCCCGCACCGGCCAACTGCTCCAGAGCAAAGGCCTCCAGAGCCTCCAGGGATTTTCCAAGGCGGCATCCCATGCCCAATACATAGCTGCGGCTGCGCAGCCCCAGCCGGCCCAAAGCCAATTCCTCCTCCTTGCCGGAGATGACCACATCCACAGGACCCCGGGGGGGATAGGCCTGGGCATATAAGCCCTGGGGCAGCTCCGCCCCCTCCAGCCCGGGAGCGGATATGCCCACCCTCCCTCCGGCCAGCAGGGCGGAGGATATCAGTAATATGCCCTGCCTGTCCACTATCTCCAGCCCATGGGCCAGGGCAAAGAGGTCTATGGCAAACTCTCCCTCCACATCCGTAGCCGTAGTAATCACCGCCGCCGCCCCCAGCAATTTTTCTATGCGCCAGGCCCAGGCATTGGCACCTCCCACATGGCCGGAGAGCAGGGGAATGACATAACGCCCTGCCGTGTCCATACAAAGAACAGGCGCATCCGCCAATTTATCCCGGACAAAGGGCGCTATGGCCCTTACACATATGCCGGCCGCACCTATAAACAGCAACGCCCGGCCCTGGGCAAAGGCCTGCCCGGCAAAGGCTTCCACCCCCTCTTTCCAGCAGATAGCCTCTCCCCAGGACTGGGGGGAATAATGTGCTGATTTTACATACAATTCAGCCTCTCCCGGAGCCAGAGTCCGGAACAGACGGCGGCCCAGGGCCAGACCTTTTTGGGTAAAGGCCAGAATATTAATTCCCATGGTCTGCCTCTCTATACTCGGTGGCAAATCCCGGATGATAAAGGCAGGAACGGCCATAACCCTTTTCCCGAGCCAGGGCTTCTATGGACATGTGCCCCTCCCCCATTCCGGCATCCAGGCTCCTCAACACCTCTCCCACCAAGACCAGCGCCGTCTTGCTGATGCCCTCCCTGGCGGCCAGAGATGCCAATTCTCCCAAGGTACAGCGGAAGTTCCTCTCCTCCGGCCAGGTAGCCTTATAGCAGAGGGCCACCGGAGTGTCAGATCCATATCCCCCCTCCAGCAGGGCCTGCTGTAGAGCTTCCATATGTCCTGCGCTCAGGTATATGGCCATGGAGGCGCCATGGGCCGCCAGGGAGCGCATGGACTCCGAGGCCGGCACCGGGGTGCGTCCCTCCAGCCGGGTGATAATCAGGGTCTGGCTCACCTGAGGCAGGGTGTATTCCAAGTGCAGGGAGGCCGCTGCGCCAAAGGCTGCGCTGACGCCGGGACAGCAATCATAAGCTATGCCCCTGGCCTCCAGCATATCCATCTGCTCCCGCACCGCCCCATAGAGGCTGGGATCACCAGTGTGGAGCCGCACGCACTCCAAGCCCGCAGCCGCGCCCTCCTCCAGGACCGAAATAACGGCCTCCAGAGTCATCCGCGCGCTGTTGTATATGCCGGCCCCCGGCTTGGCATAAGAGAGCAGCTGGGGGTTGACCAGGGATCCGGCATAGACAATGATATCCGCCGCCTCCAGCAGGGCCTTACCCCGCACAGTAATCAAATCCGCAGCCCCCGGACCGGCGCCCACAAAATGTACCATAGCCCAATTTCCTCCTACCTCCCCGGGAATACTGCACCCGGGTCCTTTCTTATTATCTGTTTTTATTTATTATTATCTGTGTTTTTAAGAAATAATAATATAGTCTGACTATTCCCTCTATTCCCTCTATGCCCTCTATGCCCTCTATTCCCCCCGCCATACCGGATTTTTCCGCCGGCCACGGACAGCCATCTCTAAGCGGTATAGAAAAATACACGCCCAGGTCTAGCTCATGGACCGGTCCCCAGCCTACGGCTCCCTCTCCATGCTGCGCCATACCGCATCTTGCCGCCAACCACGGACAGCCATCTCTAAGCGGTATAGAGAAATACACGCCCAGGCCTAGCTCATGGACCGGTCCCCAGCCTACGGCTCCCTCTCCATGCTGCGCCATACCGCATCTTGCCGCCAACCACGGACAGCCATCTCTAAGCGGTATAG
>JBGYPP010000042.1:0-3286 GCA_041838515.1 Acetatifactor sp.
CGTTAAAAAGCATGGGTATCAGCACCAGAGCCTGTAGGAATTTGCGGCCGGGCAGCCTCTGCTTGGACAGAACATAGGCGGCCGTAACCGAGAGCAACATATTGATGGCCGTGCCCACCACAGTGACAAACAGCGTATTGCCCAGGGAGGCAAAGAAGCTGGGATCCCCCATTATGGTGCGGTATCCCGTCAGATCAAAATCCCAGAACCAAAGGTAGGGCGTATGGGCGGCCTGAGAGGCTATGCTGGAAAAGGACACCACCAGCACATTGTAAAAGGGATAGAGGATCAGCAGGGCCAATATGCCCAGCGCCACAGCCAGAGCTATGTCAAAAAATTTTACCGGATTGAGCTTTCCCGGGGAGGCTTGTTTTGCCGCTGTCATCAGAATATGCCCTCCTCTCCCGTCTTTTTCACCAATTTGTTGGCTCCCACCAACATGGCAAATCCCATCAGAGATTTGAACAGGCCCACGGCAGTGGTATAACCAAAGTCATTGATACCGCCAAAGGATGTCCGGTAGATATAGGTGTCTATGGTATCCGCCACGCCGTATACCGGAGAGGAATAAAGATTGAACACCTGTTCAAAGCTGGCGCCGGTGGTCATGATGCGCCCTATCTCCAGAATAAACATGACCAGTATGGTACTCTTGATACCCGGCAGGGTGATATGCCACATCTTCTGCCAGCGGTCTGCCCCATCTATGCTGGCCGCCTCATACAGGCCGGGATCTATGCCCGCCAGCGCCGCCATATAGATGATGGTATCCCAGCCCACCTCTTTCCATATATTGGACACCCAGATAAAGGGCCTAAATCCCGTCAGGGATACCAGAGGCGCCACAGCCGGCAGGCCCATGGCCGCCAGTATCTGGTTGATCACGCCGTTGGAGGCAAACATATTGGTCAATATGCCGGCCATCACCACCCAGGAGATAAAATGGGGAAAGGTAAACACTGTCTGGTACACCTTTTTGAGCTGCATATGCCGCACCTCATTGAGGGCCAGAGCCAGTATAATAGCCGCTGGAAACTGGAATGCCAGCTTGCCCAGGCTAAAAATCAAGGTGTTGCCAAAGGATGTCATAAATCCCTTGTCGCCGACCAGGGCCGCAAAATTGTCCAGGCCTATAAACTCACTGCCCCAGAGTCCGCCCCGGTAATTGAAATCCTCAAAGGCCAGGTACAGGCCTCCCATGGGCACATAGGTGAAGAGGAGATACCACACCAGCGCCGGAAGGAACATCAGATAGAGCATCTTGCCGTTCCATATCCGCCTGAGCAGCTGTTTTTTGTGTGTCTTTCTAATGTGTTCTTGTAATACTGCCTTCTGCGCCTTTGCCATGGAAGCCACCTCTTTTTTGTTTGGTTTCTAAAGAAATTATAAATCCTTTCCAAAAAAATAGTATGGCGCAAGCTTAGCCCCCCTATGGCAATTTTTTACTTTTTCTCCCCTAGCCCCGGCCTGCCCTATGGAAAATTTGCATATATATGGAAAAATTTCACCAGGCCTGCCGCCTGGCCAAATTTCGCCCCATATAATATACTTAAGGGAGCAAATACCAAGCAGCCGGGGAGGACAGCCTGTGAACAGCATATCCTGGGGCAAAAATGCCAGTGTCAAGATCCAATTCTACCTGATCAGCTCTATATTGCTCAGCTGTGCCGCTCTGGCCGGTTTTTTTGCCTACCACCACGCCGAGCGGCTGCTGCTGGACCGGCATATAGGATATGCCCAGCAAAACGGCATGGCTTATGCCTACGAGATGGAGCATAGGATCAGCCGCATATACAATATCGTAGGCCTATTGCAGACAGAAACCGCCTTGCAGGCGCTGGTGGGGGATGCCTACACACCCGCCTCCGTGGACAATCTCAAGCAGGTATCCAAATCCATCACCAATTACAGCATTACCAACGGGGATATAGCCGACATATCCATACACAGCCCCCAGATCCACTGGTCCACCTTTTACCCCGGAGCCCAGCTGGACGATATGGCCGCTTCCCTGGGCAGCAGCCAGGGCCTGGTCTGCCTGGGACTGGTGCAGCCCCAGGTCTATGAGTACCAAGGATATGCTCCCTACCTGGTATTTGGCTTCAATCTCTATGGCCCCGACAAGGACAAACCCCAGGGTTCCCTTTTTATCTCCACCACCCTGCGTATTCCCCAAGGCAGAGATCCCATCCTCCCGGACAGCGGGGCCTTTCCCTCAGAGCCGGAGGCGAGGCTTGCGCCCAACGCCCTGGCCTACTATGTGGCGGACGCGCAGCTAAAGCTCTACCCCTTCTCCAATGCCGACCCGGAAAAAGACCGGGCCGTCTATGAGGAGCTGCTGGCGCAAAAGGAAGGGCTTTCAGCCAAAAAAGAGGGTTTGCTAACGCTAGATGGCCAGGCCTATTCCTATATCTGCTCCCGCTCCCCCTCCACGGGCTTTTATGTCATCTGCGCCATAGACAAAAGCTTGCTGAAACAGGATCTGGCTCCCACCCGGCTCCTGGTCATGTTGATCGTATTGTTGTTTCTATTGCTATTTTTCCTATTGTTTGGCATTTTTTTGCGCAATGTGGTAGAACCTCTCAAGCGATTTAACGAGCATATACAGACCATCAAAGAGGGCGACAGGCGCAAGATGCGCTCCCCCCTGCAGCTGGACGGCTGCCGGGAGATACGGGATCTGAGCTGCGAATTTGACGAGATGATGGTGCAGATCACACGTCTGGAGGAGAGATTGGTGACCACCATGAGCAATCTCTACGAGGCGGACATAGAGAAGAAAAATGCCGAAATCAACTGGCTGCGCAGCCAGATCAACCCCCACTTTCTCTACAATACGCTGGAGACCATTAAGGGACTGGCCCTGGGCCGGGGGTCTGAGGACATAGCCTCCATAGCCCAGGCTATGGGCAGCATATACCGCTACAGCATCAAGGGAGAGGACAGGGTGCGGCTGTCGGAGGAATGGGCCGTGGCCAAGGCCTATCTGGACATACAAAAGACCCGCTTTCCCGGCCGTTTCGAGGTCATATTCCACCTGCCCGCCGACGCCCAGGATGCGCTGGTGATGAAAATGCTCCTGCAGCCCCTGGTGGAAAATGCCGTAGTCCACGGCCTGGAGGGAAAATGCGGCCAGGGCATATTGTTCATAGGCGCCAAAATCCACGGGGATGCGCTGGTGCTGAGCGTGATGGACGATGGGTGCGGCATAGAGGAGGCCCGGCTGGAAAAGCTGCTCTCCCATCTGGAACAGCCCAGGCCCTCCAAGGAATTTGTGGGCCTGGTC
>JBGYPP010000043.1:0-7108 GCA_041838515.1 Acetatifactor sp.
CGGGCGTTGAACAGGCTGACCCTGTAACCCTGGGCGCGCAGCCTGCCGGCCACAGCCGCAGCCAATTCCAGCATGGATCCCAGGGCAAAGAGCGCTATGCCCCCCTCCCTCTCTATCCACTCCCCCCTGCCCAGCTCTATAGGCGCCCTATGCCCCTCAAAGCCGCTGCAGGCCTCCCCCCTGGGATAGCGTATAGCCACAGGCCCCTGATGCCCCAGGGCGAACTTGAGCATATCCGATAGCTCCCACTTATTCTTGGGAGCCATAACGCACATATTGGGCAAGGGGGTGAGATAACTCAAATCAAATATGCCTTGATGGGTTTCGCCATCCGCGCCCACAAGGCCGGCCCTGTCTATGGCAAAAACCACCGGAAGCTTTTGTATACAGACATCGTGAAGTATCTGGTCATAGGCCCTCTGCAAAAAGGTTGAGTATATAGCCACCACCGGCCTTAGCCCGCCTGCAGCCAGGCCGGCGGCAAAGGTGACGGCATGGCCCTCGGCTATGCCCACGTCAAAGAAGCGGGAGGGATAGCGGTTGGCGAAACGCGCCAGACCCGTGCCTGTGGGCATAGCAGCGCTGACAGCCACCAGCCTCTCCTCCCTAGCCGCCAATTTGCACATGACGGTGGCAAAGACATCGGTATAGGAGGAGGCGCCCTTTTTCTTGGCCGGCAGTCCTGTATCCACGCAGAATGGCTCCGATCCGTGAAATCTGGCGGGATGCCTCTCCGCCGGAGCATAGCCCCGGCCCTTCTTGGTCAGCACATGGACCAATACCGGCCCCGGCACCTTCTTGGCCTCCTGAAGCACCTTTTGCAGCTGGGTCATATTATGCCCATTCACAGGGCCCAGATAGGTGATGCCCATATCCTCGAAAAACATGCCCGGTATCACCCACTGCTTCAGCCCCTTTTTGGTGGTGCGTATGGTTTCTATCAGACCCCGCCCCCCGGCAGAACCCTTGAGGGCATTGTACACCATATCCTTGAGATTTCTGTATCCCTCGCCGGTGCGTATGGCCCCCAGATACCTGGATATACCCCCCACATTCTCCGAAATGGAGTAATTGTTGTCGTTGAGCACCATAATATAATTGGTTTCCAGCTTGGCCGCATTGTTCAGCGCCTCGTATGCCATGCCTCCGGTCAGCGCTCCGTCACCTATGACGGACACCACCGTATGCCTCTGCCCCTGCAGATCCCTGGCCCGCACAAAGCCCAGTCCGGCCGAGAGGGAGGTAGAGCTGTGGCCTGTGTCAAAACAATCACAATCACTTTCCGCCCTCTTGGGGAATCCGCTCATGCCGCCATATTTCCGCAGGCTGGCAAACCCCTCCCTCCTGCCGGTCAGCAGCTTGTGTGTATAACTCTGATGGCCTACATCCCATATCAGCCTGTCCTCAGGAAAATCCAATTCCAGATGCAAAGCCATGGTCAGTTCCACCACGCCCAGATTCGGCGCCAGATGGCCGCCGGTACGGCTCAGGCTGTCTATCAAAAACCGCCGTATCTCAGCGGCCAGCTCCCCATACTGCTCCCGGGGTATGCGCTTTATGTCGTTAGGCCCCTGCACCTTTGCCAGCAGGGGGTACAATACGGATCCGTCTATGTACTCCATAGCCCTCCCTCCGGAACGCTTATTTTTGTCTGCCCGCCAGCTCCAGTATCCACTGGCCCAGGAAGTCCTCCCCGGTGACGCCCAGCGCCTCCAGAGCCTGACGGCTGAAATCCTCCACAGCCTCCCTGGCCGCCTCCAGCCCGTACAAGGACACATATGTGGCCTTTTGGTTCCTCTGATCGCTGCCTATGGGCTTGCCCAGCTCCTCCTGGCTGCCCACTATATCCAGAATATCATCCTGTATCTGGAATGCCATGCCCAGCGCGCGCCCGGCCCTCTCCATGGCGGCCAGGCCGACGGCATCCCCGCCGCCAAGGCACCAGCCCATCATCAGCGGAGCCTCCAGCAGTGCCGCCGTCTTTTTCTCATGTATCTGCTGCAATAGGGCCTTGGGATCATCCGCCTGGCTGATACGGCCCTTCTCCCACAGCACATCCAGCGCCTCCCCGCCTATCATGCCTCCCCCGCCGGACTTGGCAGAGAGTATGGCCAGAGCCCTCGCCTGCCGGGGCAGGTATTCCACGGGATTGTCCGGAGCAACCATGGCTGAGGATATGCATTCATAAGCCAAGGACAGCAGCGCATCTCCGGCCAGTATGCCCAACGCCTCTCCATAGACCTTATGTGTGGTGGCCCTGCCCCGCCGCAGATCGTCATTGTCCAGGGCGGGCAAATCGTCGTGAACCAAGGAAAAGCTGTGTATCATCTCCAAAGCCGCCATAAAGGGCCGGGCTATGGCGGGAATATCCCCGCCGCCGGGCGCCGCCAGCCTGTAGGCCTCCCACAAAAGCAGGGGGCGTAACCGCTTGCCCGGGGAGAACAGGGCATAGGCCATAGCCTCTTCCAGGGCCTGCTTGGGCGGATCCGGCAGATATGATTTTAATAAATGGTCGATATTCTTTGATTTTTTCGATAATGCCTCCCGAAAATCCGCCATGGTCAGGCCTCCTCTCCGTCTAAGGGCATAAGCCCCCCCTCCCGGGTCAGCATTTGCACCTGCTTTTCCACCTTGTCTATCTGCGAGGCGCACTCCCCCAGCAATTGCAAACCCTTGGTATATATCTCAAAGGAGGCCTCCAGGGACAGCTCCTGCCCCTCCATACTCTCCAGCAGCTGCTCCAGCAGGGCCAGATTTTCCTCCAAAGTACCGGCTTTATTCATCTCCACATCCCTCCACCAAGTCCCCAGGCGTGATCTGCTCCACCCTGGCGCATATCCTGCCATCCCTCAGATGTACGAATATGTTCTCTCCCAGGGCCACATCCTCCAGCCGCTTCAGGCCCCGACCCCGGACATTTTCCACATAGGCATATCCCTTATCCAACCTGGCCAGAGGGGAGCAGGCCTCCATGCGGGCCGCCAGCAAGCCCAGGCGGTTCTTGGCCGCCTCCAGCCGCCTGGCCATAGCCCTTTCCCATCTCTCCTCCAGCAGCATTTTTTGGAATTTCTTCTCCCGCAATCTGGCCATGGGGCTTTTTGACTCCCAGCGGGAGGAGAGTCGCTGCATGGCGTTCCTTGCCTGCAAAAGCCTCCTCTCTATGGACTTGTCCAGGCTGCGGCCCAGGGCGGCCAGAGCCTCCTCCAGCAGGGCCAGATCAAAGACGGCCAGCTGGGCGGCCGCCGAGGGCGTGGGGGCGCGCATATCCGATACAAAATCCGCCAGCGTTGTGTCCGTTTCATGGCCTATGGCCGTGATCAGGGGTATGGGGGAGGCAGCTATGGCCTCTCCCACCTCCATGGAGTTAAAGGCCATCAGATCTTCCAAAGAACCTCCCCCTCTGCCCAGAATAATCACATCCGGGGCAGCCCGGTACAGCCTGTACAGCGCCGCCGCTATAGATGCCGGCGCCTCCTCTCCCTGCACTGTGGCCGGGGAAAGCCATATGTCCACATAGGGATTTCGCCGCCTGGCCACCTGAATAATATCCCTGATGGCTGCGCCTGTGGCCGCCGTCACCACGCCTATCCTCTGGGCATAGGCCGGTATGGGCTTCTTGCGCGCAGGGTCAAACCAGCCCCTGGCTTCCATTTCCCGCTTGCGCCTGTGGTATTCCTCATACAACAGCCCCACGCCGGCCATGCGTATGCGCCTGGCATACAGCTGATAGCGGCCATCCCGCTCAAACACCTCTATGGAGCCGGATACTTCCACACTTTGCCCCTCCGTCAGCGGAAAGGACAGGCCCGTTTTTCGGCTGCCGGCAAACATAACACAGGCTATGGCCGCAGCGCCGTCTTTGAGGGTAAAATACAGATGACCCGAGCTGTGATCCTTACAGCTGCCCACCTCTCCGGCCACGGTGATAGAATGGAGAAAACCATCCTCTTGGAACATGCATTTGATATATTGATTGACTTGGGAAACAGAATATGCGCCCTGCGCCGCCATAGTATACCTCACTAGGGGCGAAGCCCTCTATGATTGATAACAAAAACACAAACCGCCCGGAGGCCAGGCGGCGCCCTCCCCACAGGCCTGCATCAGCCACGGCTCCGGCCGGCTCTCCCCCGCCCGGGCTCCATCCGCCTATCTGGGGTCAAATTTGGCCAAAACGCCGTTGACAAAGACTCCGGATCCGGACTTGGATCGACCCTCCTCCTCCCAGTTGTGCTGGCCATAGCGCTTGGCCAGCTCCACAGCCTCGTCTATGGCCACGCCCCTGGGTATGTCCGGATCATACTCGATCTCAAACATGGCCAGCCGCAACGCCGTCAGCTCCGCCTTGCCTATGCGGCCCAGGCTCCAGCCCTCCACCTTCTCCGACAGGCGGGCATCTATATCCTCCCGCACCTCCAAAAGACGGCGGAAACGGCCGGAGATATACTCCCTGGCTTTCTGGGGTATTTCCTCCAGTTCCTCCGACTGCCAGAACAATTCCTCCTGCTCAGCAAGATCCTCCAGAGCATAAAAATCTATGCGGAACAAAAGCCAAAACAGCACTTCCCTCTGCCGGCTCCTGCCCCAATTATCCTTTTGCCGCCTCTTGCCCATCTGCCTATCTGCCTTTTTTCATATTCACGCCTACAATGCGTATGCCCACTTCCCCGCACTGCAGGCCAGTCATGGTTTCTATGGCGGTTTTTACCTTTTCCTGCACCAGGGCGCAGGATTTTGGTATGTTGACCCCATATCCCATGGTCAGCGCCAGCTGCACCTTGGCCCGGCCCTCCGACACCTTGACCCTGGTTCCCCGGGTCAGCTTGCGGGAGCTGGTTTTGCTCATCACGCCATTGGTGATGGGGCCGCCCAGGGGTTCTACGCCCTCCACCTCTCCGGCCGCCAGGGATGCTATCATGGCCACTACATCGTCCGCCACCAACACATTGCCCTCTACACCCCTGCCCTTTGCCTTATTCTCCGCTGGATTTCCCATGCCATGTCCTTTCCCCGTCTCCGGTACTTCCTAGCTGCGAATAAAATCCCACTGTCTGTCAGTATACCACAAAACCGCCCCTATTCCAACTGAAATCTAATCACCAGCCACCTGGCATCCTCTACATATGTGAGGTAATCGCCCACAGGCAGATATGCAAATATCCTATCCTCCTCCAACAGCTCCCTCTTCAGCTTTTCAAACACCTGGGCGTTTGCCCCCCGTATCTCCACAGGGGCGTGGGGGCCTCCGGACTGGGCCAGGGCCAGCGCCCTTTGAAACAGCGGGTCCAGGCTCTGCCTCTCGACATCGACAAACTCCAAACCCTCACGCACAAAGTAATCCGCATCCTGAGAATCTGCAGCCGGCCAGATCCACCCCTGGTCGGCGCTGTGGCTGCGGCCTATCTCCTCAGCCGTCATGCAGAAATACGAATAATCCGGCCAGTCCGGAAAAGCCTCTCCAAACCCATCCCCCCAGGTGGGATCCAGGTAATAGTATTTTCCATCTATACGGGCCAAATTCCAGGCATGGGCCTCCCGCCCCTCCTGATCCTCGGCCACCCCTGTCACCAATGCGCACTGTATGCCCATGCGGTGGAGCAGATATTGCAGGCTCTTGGCGTAACCCGTGCACACACTCTGCCCTCCTTCAAATACAGAACATATATTCTGATTGTCGGGGGCGTTCTGATTGTATGTGGTACGGCCTACGATCTGCGCAAAGGCATATTTCACCTGGCCGTACTGGTCCAGCCCCTGGGGCATGGAGGCCAAAATCTCCTCTGCTCTCTGCCGTATCCCGGCCTGCCGCCGGCGGGCCTCCTCTGCGGATTGATTGTACATGGGGTAAAATCCCGCGCTGTACAAATGCTCTCCCCGATGAGTGATCTCCACCTCATATCCCTCTAAATAGAAATACTCCGGATGGTCTAAAGACAGGGCAGTGTACACCCTGTCCAAAAAATGATGATCCTCTACCCTGGTGTCGGATATGGGCAATTCCTCCTGGGCAGCCATTACAGATATGCAGGATTCCATCTCCTCGTAGATACGCCTCTCCCCCTCGTCCAGCTGGTAATAATAAAATAGGGGCGCCACCTCGCGGAAAGAGGGGACATCCTGATCCAACGAGGGCAGTTCTACCCCCATCACGCCCTCGGCCACCCACCGGCCGGTCACTTCCAGGGCGCTGGACTGCTGTGTATCCCGAAAATCCTCCTCTATGTCAAAACCCTGCCAGCCCAGCAATCCGCCCTCCAGGCTCTGCTCCAGGCTCTGCTCCAGGCTCTGCTCCAGGCTCTGCTCCGCGCTCTCCCCGGCCTGGGCCAGCCGGGCCTTTGCGGCTTCCAGCTCCTCAGTGTCGCAGCCCGTACACAAAAGCCCTGCCGCCGCCAACAGCCAAGCGGCCAAAATCGCCCGCAATCTCGCCATAAGCCTCTCCTCTATGTGGCCATGCCAAATTCCGAAAGCTCCAATCCCTTATTCCTATCTAAGGTCATGCCCACGCTCCAGGCATGGACAAATAGCAACAAGGGATTGCCCCGCATATCCTTGACTTTTTTCATATCCGAAGTGCCGCTGAGCTTGGACAAATCCACCTGATCCTTATTCACTATCCAGCGTATATGCTCATAGGGCAAGGTTTCCAGGCGTATCTGCACATTGTACTCATTTTCCAGGCGGTATTTCAACACATCGAACTGAAGTACGCCCACTACGCCCACAATGATCTCCTCCAGGCCGGTATTGAACTCCTGGAAAATCTGTATGGCCCCCTCCTGGGCGATCTGCTCTATACCCTTGACGAACTGCTTGCGCTTCATGGTGTCCACCTGCCGCACCCTGGCGAAATGCTCCGGCGCAAAAGTGGGTATGCCGGCATAGCAGATATTCTTGCCCTTGGCGCAGAGGCTGTCGCCTATGGAAAAAATGCCTGGGTCAAACACGCCTATAATATCCCCGCCATAAGCCTCCTGCAATATCTTACGCTCATCCGCCATGATCTGCTGGGGCTGGGAGAGCCGCATATTCCTCCCCCCCTGCACATGCCGCACCTCATTTTCCGCGCAAAACTGCCCGGAGCATATGCGAAGAAAGGCCACTCTGTCCC
>JBGYPP010000044.1:0-53116 GCA_041838515.1 Acetatifactor sp.
CTGATTACATTAACTACTACAATAACGAGCGCATCCAGGCAAAAACAAAGTGGATGCCACCTGCAAAGTACAGAACGGCATCCACCTGTTGAGCCTCGATCATAAATCAATGTGTCCAGGGAACTGGGTACATATCATTAGTGCGATGCCCTTTTTCTTTACACAAAGTTAAGGGGGTGTTGCAGTAACGATTTTTAATCATTACTGCAACACCCCCTTCTTGGTTCTCTTTGATAATGCTTTTTTAGTATTTCAACAGCTTAGGCTTAATATCAAAAAATTTGGTACGGTCCACTTCACATGACCATGCCCATGGCATCAAAGAAATATCTCCCTTTCCGTATTGTCCCCGGTAACTTTTACTTAAACATACGCAATTTGACAAATACCATGGTAACCGCTGCGCTGCAAAGAGCCGCCATGGAGATGATAATGGGAAATCCATAGGGGCTTTGGGCAAAGGGCATGCCATGGAGATGGACATTCATGCCGTAGGCGCTGAAGATCATGGTGGGTATGGCCATGACTGTGGTGATAACGGCCAGCACCTTCATGACTATATTCAAATTGTTGGATATGACGGAGGCAAAGGCATCCATGGTGCCGCTGAGTATGCCGCTGTAGATATTGGCCATCTCTATGGCCTGCTTGTTCTCTATGATAACATCCTCCAGCAGCTCCGAGTCCTCGGGATAGCGTTTGATCAGCTCCATGCGGAGCAGCTTCTCCAGCACCACTTCGTTGGCTCGCAATGAGGTGGTAAAGTAGACCAGGCTCTTCTCCAGCTTGAGCAGTTCGATCAGCTCCCGGTTTTGAGTGGACTTGTGCAACTTTGCCTCCACTTCCTCGCTCTTGCGGTCTATGGTTCTTAGGTATTGCAGGTACAGCGTGGAGGCGTGGTAGAGCAGTTGCAGCACAAAGCGGGATTTCATGGCCGTGTGGAAGCCCTTGACCCGGCCCTGGCGAAAGGGGGCAAAGATGGGGCTGTCCTGGCTGCAAACGGTGATAATGGTGTCGGAGAGGATGATAATGGACAGGGGGATGGTGTTGTACAGATCCCTGTCGCTGCTGGCCTCCACCATAGGTATGTCTACCAGGATCAGTGTCTGGCCCTCCTCTGTTTCTATGCGGGAGCGCTCGTCCAAGTCCAGCGCCGCCTTGAGCACATCCATCTCCAGGCGGTAATGTCCCGCGACTTGGTTCAATTCTTGCTCGGTGGGAGCGATAAGGCATACCCAGGATCCATTGGCAGGTCCGTCCATTTTTTGGAGAGTTTGCAGCTGGGTCTGGAAATATTGTAGCATAAGCGGACCTTCCTTTCCTTGAAAACTGCCCCAAAAGCGGGTTTGCCGCTGTTGGGGCAGTGGATGCCATTCCTTGCTCTATGGGCTGATTTCCTATTTGGCTCCCAGAGCGGCCATGGTGAAGTAGTTGTAGGGCTGGTTGAAATGGGGCAGGAAGAAAATATCCAGCAATTTCAACTTGTCTATGGTTACGCCCTCCTCTATGGCCAAGGAATACATATGTATGCCCATGGACACGTCCTCTGTGGAGGCCATCTGGGCGCCGACTACCCTGCGGCTTTGGGTTTCATATACGATACGAATTTTAACATTGGCATTGTGCTTCATAAAGGCAGGCCTCTGCAAATCCGAAAAATCGGTGTAAGACACCTCCATGCCGGCTTTTTGGGCTGCACGGACGGACAGGCCGGTGGACACCATGGTATAACCGAATACGCAGATAGCGTTGGAACCCTGTACGCCTATGCTCTCCAGTGCAGTGCCGCCCAGGTTGTGGCCGGCGACTATGCCGCTGCGCACCGCATTGGTGGCCAGGGCTATATAGGTATCCGCCTGCAGCGCATTGGAGTATATGGAGGCGCAGTCGCCAACGGCATATACATCCGGATCGCTGGTCCTCTGGTGGCGGTCCACCTTGTAGGCGCCGTTGGGCAGCAGTTCCAGGTGATCCTTGGCCAGCAGATTGTTGGGAACAAAACCTATGGCATTGACCACCATATCGGCGGGGTATTCACCCTTATCCGTAACGATGGATCGCACATGACCCTCGGGCGTGCCCTTGTAAGCGGTAACGGTTTCGCCAAAGTGGGTTTCTATGCCGTTGGCTACCAGGGTCTTATCCATCTCCTGGGAGAACTCTTGGTCATAATAGCTGTAAAGGGAGTTGGGCGCTATATCAAAGAGGCGCACATGCTTGCCGCGGCGCTTGGCGGCCTCGGCTATCTCCACGCCTATGTAACCGGCACCGATAACGGCCACTTCCTTGACCTCCTCCAGGCCGAGCTGTCTGTCCACTTCCTGTCCTTCCTGGAACAATTTGAGGAAGTTCAGCCCCTGCAGATCTGATCCGGGCAGCTTGGGGGATATGGGCAGGGAGCCAGTGGCCAGCAGCAGCTTGTCATAGCTTTCCTCTATCACCGTGCCATCCTTTTGGGTGGCAAATACCTTTTTGGCGGCGAAGTCTATGCGGTCTACCAGGGTTTCCAGATAAATCCTAGCGCCCTTGTGCTCAAAGGCGGCCGCATTGGTGTAAAACAGATGGGTTACAGACTCGATCTGCCTGCCCACCCAAAGAGCCGTGCCACAACCCAGGTAGCTGAGATTGGTATTTTTGTCTATCATGACGAGCTCATGGCCGGGATAGTTGTCCAACAGCGTGTTGGCGGCAGCAATACCGGCGTGATTGGTGCCAATGATGACGATTTTCAACGATCTGCCCTCCTTGATAAATAAGAAAAAATGACACAAACCAGTTGGCAAAATCATAGCATTCTACGAGGCAAAAGTCAATAAACAGTAGTATCTCCCTTGTATAGTTTGGACAAAAAAAGCTTTTGCCAAAGGGATATTTTTGATAGAATGGTAATGGTATGCTATTTGCAGAAAGGAGGAAATAATAGATATGGAGCATGTATGGATGGCATTTTCCCTGACCTTATTCGCCGGCCTGGCTACGGGCATAGGCAGCGCTCTGGCGTTGCTGACCAAAAAGACCAGCACCAAATTTTTATCACTGGCTCTGGGATTTTCCGCCGGCGTAATGATCTATGTATCCTTTGTTGAGATATTTCCCAAGGCCCAGGAGGCTTTGACAGCGGCGTTGGGGGAGAGTCTGGGCGCCTATGGCACGGTGGGGGGCTTTTTCGCCGGCATAGCGCTGATCGCCCTGATAGACCGCTTTATTCCCTCGGCGGAAAATCCCCATGAGATCCACACCGTGGAGGAGATGGATGGCCAAAGTGAGGATCACAAGAAAAATTTGATGCGCATGGGCCTGTTCACGGCCATGGCCATAGCCATACACAACTTTCCTGAGGGTCTGGCCACCTTTACTGCGGCGCTGAGTGATCCCGGCTTGGGCATACCCATAGCGGTGGCCATAGCCATACACAATATACCCGAGGGCATAGCCGTAGCCGTGCCTGTGTTCTACGCCACGGGGGATAGGTGGAGGGCCTTCAAGCTATCTTTCCTCTCCGGCCTGTCAGAGCCTCTGGGCGCGCTGGTGGGATATATACTGCTGTATAGATTTTTCAATGATGCCGTCTTTGGCTTTCTCTTTGCCGCCGTGGCCGGTATTATGGTGTATATCAGCCTTGACGAGCTGCTGCCCAGCGCCAGGGAGTACGGCGAACACCATCTGTCCATATACGGATTGGTGGCCGGTATGGCGGTGATGGCTCTGAGTCTGCTCTTATTTGCCTGAGGAGGATGCGCATATGGGAAATATAGTGCAGTATTTGCAGTGGCGGGGGGATCTCTCGCTAGAGGAGGAGGCCTTTGGGCTAGCGGATGCCGTGGTGCTGGCGCAGATGGCTTATATGGATGTCAAGGGCATAGCTCCCGGCTCTGGGGAGGACAGTCTGACCATAGGTGAGATGTGCGCCCGCTTTGTCCAGCTGGGGCGCAATAGCGTGGGTTTTCAGGATTTGAACGGCGGATTTTCCCAGGCTCTGGCAGAGAGCGCCCGGTTTCGGGATTTGGCCATTTCCCATTTTGTGGATGTGCTGGACGAGGAGAGCCACAGGGAGTTCTCAGCCATGGTGGTGGATCTGGGCCAGGGGCGAAAATTTCTGGTCTATAGAGGCACAGGGGATACCATTGTGGGCTGGAGGGAGGATTTTTGCATGACCTGGCAGGTGGTGGGCGCGCAAAAGCTGGCGGCCCGGTATCTGCTGGAGAGGATGGAAGAGGATGGGGAGGGCATATACTTGCTGGGCGGCCATTCTAAGGGGGGCAATCTGGCCATCTATGCTGCCATGCAGGCCCCGGAGGAGATACAGTCCCGCATAGAGGGCATTTATGCCTTGGATGCGCCCGGATTTTGCAAGGATGCAGTGGATCTGTCCGGATATGCGCAGATCAAGGATAAGGTCTGCCTGGTCATGCCCCATTTCGGCATAGTGGGCGCGCTGTTTGCCAACAAGGAGCCGGATGTAATCGTCCGCAGCCATGGGGAGGGCTTTTTACAGCATGAGCTGCTCAGCTGGGAGGTAAAGAGGAATGACCTGGTCCGGGAGGACGGATTTCACCCGGACAGCCTGGCCATCAATGGCATATTTGACCAGTGGATAGAGTCCGGCACCTTGGAGCAGAGGGAGGCCTTTACCAAGGACTTTTTTGATGCATTGGAAAAGGGGGGCAATAAGAAGATGTCCCAAGTGCCTCACAAGGGCTTGGAGGGGGTACAGCATGTGCTGGAGGCCCTGGCCGGCCGCAGGGAAACCAAGGAATTTGCCGGCAAGCTGGCCGGAACCGTGGCGGAGAATTTGAAAAAAATGCCCATGGAGGCTTTGTTGGATGGGCACAAGATGGCACTGGGCGTTCTGTGCTTTGGAACAGGCCTGGCTTTTATGGCCTTGCCCGCTTATGCCGGCAAGCTGCTCTCCCTGGCCATAGGCGCCGTGGTCCTGGCCTGGATGGTGCAAAAGCTGCTCAAGGCGGGCATGGATGGGGGAGAGCCAAAGACAAAGAGGATCAAAATTCTGTGGTGGGCCGGCTGTATGTGCCTGGTGGTGGGCCTATATGCCCAGGGCAGCTTTGTCAGCCGATTTTCGGGTATGGTCATCAGCGCATTCTTCTTCGCCGTATCCTATCTGGGATTTCGCAAGAGCATGCGCCGGAAGCTGCCTTTGTCGGAGCGGCTGGTCATGGGCGTGATGGCGGTGGCGGCGCTGGGTATGGGTATATTGCCCGTGCTGTTTAGCGGACTGGAGGTGGCCTCTTATGCCTTTTTCTCCGGCCTGTATGTATTTCTCTGGGGCGTGGGCTGGATATTGCAGGGCATATACAGGCAGGAGCAGAAGAGGGCTCAGGAGGAGGTTTGAGAATTGGAAAAGAAGCTGTATAGTTTTACGGCTTGCATACAAAAAGTGCCGGATATAGACGGCGCTTATGTGGAATTTCCCTATGATGTGCGGCAGGAGTTTGGCAAGGGACGGGTCAAGGTCTGGGCCAGCTTTGACGGCGTGGAATATGAGGGAAGCCTGGTGCGCATGGGTACGCCGGGCCATATTCTGGGCCTGCGCAAGGACATCAGGGCAAAAATTCAAAAACAGCCAGGGGATATGGTGAAAGTGCAGCTGAGGGAGAGGGAGTAAAGGGGGATCTTTGGAGAGGATAGGGAGAGAGGAGGCCGGGGGTCTGGAGGCGGCGCTGGCAGCCTGCCCCTTGTTTCGGGGGATGGAGGATTTGGATGGATTTTTGGCCGGGGAGGGTGTGCGGCTTTGGAGGTATGAGAAGTCAGAACTTTTGTTTGAACAGGGGCAGATTCCCCGGTATCTGTGGATACTGCTGGGAGGCAAGGTGGAGGTGGGCAATTATAGCCCGGAGGGCAGGCGGCAGGTAGTGGCCCATTTCTCCTCCCCTGGGGAGGTCTTTGGCGAGGTGTTTTTTTATCTGGACAGGGCCGCCTATGAGCATTATGCCCTGTGTCTGCAAAATGTGGAGGTGTTGGCTCTGCCCCGGGAGGGGGCGGCGTTTTGGCCTCCGCTGCTGGGGGAGAATATGCTGCGCATACTGGCGCAAAAGGCATATTTTCTCAATAAGAAGCTGTCCATACTCTCCGGGGGCAGCCTGCGGCAAAAAATCGCTCGTACCATGCTGGCCCATGCTATGGAAGGGGCGGCCATGCACAGGGAGGATTTGGCAGATTTTCTGGGCGTCAGCCGTCCGGCTCTCTCTAGGGTGGTGATGGAGCTGCTGGAGGAGGGGGCGCTGGCCAAGAAGGGCCGGGGGCTGGCGGTGGCGGACAGGGAGGCCCTGGCCCGCATGGCGCAATAATACATAAAAAAATGGGATTTCGTAACAAAAGTTACCGACATAGAGGCGTTCCTGTGCTACATTGGCAGCGCAGGGACGTTTTTTTGTCAGGAAAAGGAGAGGGTATGCAAGAGAAGATGTTTTGTTACCAGTGTCAGGAAACGGCCAAGAATGTGGGCTGCACCGTGGCCGGAGTCTGTGGGAAGACGGCGGATGTGGCCGCTATGCAGGATCTGCTGGTCTATGTGACCAAGGGTCTGGGCGCCATAACCACCCGCCTGCGGGAGGAGGGGGCAAAGATATCCCCTGAGATCAACCACCTGGTATCCTTGAATCTGTTTATCACCATCACCAATGCAAATTTTGACAGGGAGGCTATAGAGCTCCGTATAGAGAAAACCCTGGAGGCTGCGGCCGCATTGCGGGGTCAGCTGCGCAATGGGGAGAGTCTGCCGGAGGCGGCGTTGTGGCAGGGAACAAGGGAGGAATATGCCGACAAGGCTGCCCGGGTGGGCGTCCTCTCAACAGAAGATGCCGATGTGCGCAGCCTCAGAGAGCTGATAACCTATGGTCTGAAGGGCCTATCCGCCTATAGCAAGCATGCCAATGCCCTGCTGCAGGACGATGAGGAGGTGGATGCTTTTATGCAGTCCGCTTTGGGCAAGCTGCTGGATGACGGCCTGGGAGTGGAGGATCTGGTGGCCCTGGCCATGGAAACCGGCAAGGCCGGCGTGGGGGGCATGGCGCTGCTGGACAAGGCCAATACCCAGGCCTACGGCCATCCGGAGATCACCAAGGTGAATATAGGCGTGGGCAACCGCCCGGGCATATTGATATCCGGCCATGATCTGCGGGATATGGAAATGCTGCTGGAGCAGACCAAGGACAGCGGCGTGGATGTGTACACCCACTCGGAGATGCTGCCGGCCCACTATTATCCGGCCTTTAAGAAATATGACCACTTCGTGGGTAACTATGGCAATGCCTGGTGGAAGCAGGCCGAGGAATTTGCCAGCTTTAACGGGCCAATATTGATGACCACCAACTGTATAGTGCCTCCCAGGGATAGCTACAAGCACAGGCTCTTTACCACCGGCAGCGCAGGCTTTCCCGGCTGCAAGCACATACCCGGGGATATAGGCGAGGTCAAGGATTTTGGAGAGATCATCTCCCTGGCCAAGACCTGCCAACCTCCCACCCAGATAGAGGAGGGGGAGATCGTGGGCGGCTTTGCGCACAACCAGGTGCTTGCGCTGGCGGACAAGGTGGTGGAGGCTGTAAAGAGCGGCCAGATCAAGGGATTTGTGGTTATGGGCGGCTGTGACGGACGGGCCAAGAGCCGCAATTATTATACGGAGTTTGCCAAGGCGCTGCCCAAGGACAGGGTCATTCTGACGGCAGGCTGCGCAAAGTACAAGTACAACAAGCTTCCCTTGGGGGACATAGGCGGCATACCCAGGGTGCTGGATGCCGGCCAGTGCAATGATTCCTATTCCCTGGCCATGATAGCCCTCAAGCTCAAGGAGGTCTTTGGCCTGGAGGATATCAACCAGCTGCCCATCGTGTACAATATAGCCTGGTATGAGCAAAAGGCCGTCATCGTCCTTTTGGCCCTGCTCTATCTGGGGATCAAGAACATACATTTGGGGCCCACCCTGCCCGCCTTTCTTTCCCCCAATGTGGCTAAGGTGCTGGTGGAGAATTTTGGCATCTCCGGCATAGGGGAGGTGGAGGAGGATCTGGCCAAGTTCTTCGCCCTCTAAGAAATGGGAGGTTAGGCACTCCAATGGCAAAAAACAAGCCGTTCCGCAATATGGCGGGGCGGCTTGTTCTGCTGTGCGCAAAGGCATTTTAGAGGCAGCGGTAGGATATGATGGTGGCCGTGCCTTTGCCCTTAGATTTTTTCATCTCGTAGCGCTCTGGAAAGGCGGCCAGCAGCAGAGGCAATTTTTTGTAGCCATAGGTCAGGGGCAGAAAATCTGGCTTGGCCCTTTTGATGTACTGGCCTGCGGAGGCCACATTGGCAAATCCATCCTCGTCCTGGTACTTGTCCGAGGCGATGAGCAGCAATGTGTGTATCTCCTCTATGTCGGGGGCGGGAGGCTCCGGGGCGGCAGGCGGGTTCTTCGGAGCCAAGGCCTCCTGGCCGGATGCGGATTTCTTGGATTTGGCCGCAGCCTTTTTCGGAGCCGGCGCCTCTTCTGCAGCCGGAGGGGCAGGCGGGTTTTTCTTTGCCGTGCCTATAAAATCCGCCTTTAAAAATTCATCGCAGGCGTTGCGGAATGCCTCCGGCGTCTTGCTCTCTCCTATGCCTATGACATAGGCGCCGGCCTCCCGCAGCCGTATGGCCAGCGGGGTGAAATCGCTGTCGCTGGACACCAGCGCAAAGGCATCGTAGAGTTTGGTGTGCAGCAGATCCATGGCATCTATAACCATGGCTATGTCTGTGGTGTTCTTGCCGGACACGTAATCAAACTGGTGTTCGGCCCTGATGGCCATGCGGCGTATGGGGTCCTCCCATTTATGCAGATTGGATTTTTTCCAATTGCCATAAGCCTTTTTGACCACTATCCGGCCATAGGCGTTCAGGGCGAGAAATATATCCTCCAGCAAGCTAAAGCTGACATTGTCCGCATCGATCAAAACGGCGATATTTTGAAAATGTTCCATGGCTTTTCCTCTGTGTGCGCTGCTCCGGACGGAGCCCCTTTGCTCTAATATTAATTGTGGCATATTTGTGGGCTTTTTACAATAGAGCTGGGCTTTGGGGCGCTTTTCTATGGAATAGAAACAAAAAACAGAGGAAAATTACACCAAAAAAGTAGAATTTTATACGAATAGCCCCCAATCTGCACTTTCGTTTTGGCACAAGAAATGGTACTATAGAACTGTTATTGCAGAAAATGGGGATGGTGAGATGCGCAAATGGATTATGCGGGGCCTGATAGGCTCCATGCTTTTTTGCCTGGCGGCAATATTTGTACTGCCCGCCTGGTATGACATGCCGGATATGCGCCTGCCCATCAGGGAACCCATGTACTGGGACAGCGGATGGCAGGCCTTAACAACGGATGCAAAAGGGGAAGAGGAGTATGTCCAGGGCACAGCGGAGGGGGTAAATCCCGTGGATGCGCTGGGTGCCTTGGTTTTGGTCAACACCCTGCCGGAGAATTTTGAGGAGGGTCAGGTTCTTATGTTGCGCACCAAGAGGCAGGTGGTGAGGGCCTATTTGGATGGCGAGCTGATATACCAAAAAGGTGGGGGCGGCCATATGGGCCGCAGTCTGGGCAGTTTTTGGAATTTGATAGAGCTGGCCGGGGGGAGAAAGGGCATGGAGCTGCGCCTGGAAATCACCACGGACACGCCGGCTTTCCAGGGCATGGTGGATGGCATATGGCTGGGGCATCCCGGCCTGTGCCTTTTGCTGATTATACGCCAGGGGGCCTTTCGCTTTCTGACAGGTTGCGTGCTGGTTCTGATGTCCTTCATACTTTTGCTGTTGCACAGGCGCAGGGATCTGCTGAGGAGGGGGGATTACCGCTTTCACTATCTCTCTATTTTCGTGCTATTGGTAGGTCTGTGGATGCTGGGTGAGAGCACGCTGCTGGAGCTGTTTTTCTCCAATGCCATGATTATCACTTCCATGGTTTATATATCCCTGCTGCTTTTGCCCATACCCCTTTTGGCCTTTGAGGATCTGACCCTGCAAAGCCAGCGCAAGAACTATTTCCTCCATCTGATCTGGGCCAATATGGGAGTTTTCTTCCTGAGCATGGTACTGGTGCTGGGGGGGTGGTATGATTTCTCGGATGTGCTATGGCTAAATCACGGCCTGATACTGATCTCCGGCTTTTATCTGCTCTGGGTTATCTTCCGGGAGGCTTTCCGCTTCCGCAACCGGGAGGCCTCCCAGCAGTTGGTGTCCGTGGTAATATTGGTGGTGGCCGCAGCCGGGGAGATGCTGCATTACTATATCCTGGCCCAAAGGCAGCAGGTGGCCGGAGTGCTGGGCATAGGCATACCATTGTTTGTGCTGGTGATTTCCCGCACGGCCTTTCAGGATTTGCGGCGGGTGGTCACGCTGCGGGAGGAGAGGAATTACTACAAGGATCTGTCCATGAAGGATTGGCTGACCGGAGGGCAGAACCGTACGGCCTTTGAACAGGAATTGCAGGAGAGGCAGGGACAGCCTCTGTTTATCCTGGTCATAGACATGAATTATCTGAAATTGATCAATGACAACTATGGCCACGGCTGCGGGGATATAGCTATAAGGGATGCCTACCAGACCATACAATCGGCCATAGGCCATCTGGGCAATTGCTACAGGGTGGGCGGGGATGAGTTCGTCTGTCTGTTGCCCTTTGGTGACAAGGAGAATGTGGAGGCGGCTGTGGAGGCCATATACCGCAGCGCTAAGGAGGCGGACAAGAAATACGAGTTCCCTTTCTCCCTCTCCGTGGGATATGCCCGTTACAGCGCAGACGGGGTGGAGGATGTACACAGCGCGCTTCGCCGGGCCGATGAGCGCATGTACGAACACAAGCAGGCCCAGCACAAGGAGATAGAAGCCCAGAGGGCAGCCGGACAGAAACAGCATTGAGCATGGAGAATAGCCATGGAGGAGAAAACTTCGAGAGGCATAGGGGGACAGGATGCCAGGCAACAAGAACGTACATTCGACGGGGGGGGGGGGTACGGCGGAGATTTGGATGGAAAAATTAGTGTATAAGGGTCTCTGGCTGGGCATATGGCTGACCATACTGCTGGGCATGGCCATGCCCGTTTTTCACAGGCAGCAGGATATAGGTATAGGACTGGCCAAGGAGAAGCTTTTTAATCCCTGGAAAGTGAGCGTGGGGGACAAGGAGTACCGGGATGTGAATCTGCCGGCCAAATTGGAGGTGCCGGCGGGGGAGAAAGTGGTGTACTCCCGCTACCTGCCCAAAATGTATCCGGACCGGTTGACCCTAATGTTTTTCTCCGTGCGCCAGCAGGTGCGGGTCTATGTGGACGGGTATATGGTATATAGCCGCGGGGTAAATGAGGGCACGCTGATAGGCAAAACCCCGGGCAGCTTTTGGAATATGATATCCATAGCGCACCAGTATGCGGGCAAAGAGCTGAAGATAGAGTTGTACAGCCCCCACAAGAGTTATAACGGCCTGGCCAGAGAGGTGCTGCTAGGTTCTAAGGCTTCCTGCTTTGTGCATATACTGGAGAGAAATTTGCTGGAGGTGCTGCTGGGCTGCGTAATCATGATATTAGGGCTGGGCGCGGCTGTGGTGCACTTTACCAGCGGCAGGGAGAAAATGGATGACCACCGGCTGGTATATTTGTCCGTATTCGCCATTTCCATAGGCCTGTGGATGGCCTCCAATTCCACGCTTTTGCAATTTATTACCGGCAATACCTACATTATCACTCGGGGTCCCTTTATCGCACTGCTGTTTTTGCTGCCGGTGACCGTTTCTTTCATAAAGACGGGTACGGAGCTGCAGGGCAGGCATTATCTGCATATTTTGGAAATCTTGTCTGTGGTTAATATGCTGCTGTGCCTGGCGCTGGATGCCACAGGCATATCGGATCTGATGTCCTTGCTGCCCAGCACCCATGTCCTTTTGGTGTCTATTTTGCTCTATGTGCCCTGGGTTCTGGGCCGGGATTGGCTGCTGTACAAGAATAAGGAGGCGGCCGGCCAATTGGCGGCTTTCCTGGTTCTGGGATTGGCGGCCATACTGGAGCTTTTGGCCTATTATCAGCAGAGCTTTTCCAATCTGACCGGCAGTCTGAATTTGATTTTGCCCATTTTTATCGTTCTGATGGGGCGTAAAGCCTTTTTGGATTCGCTGCAGAGCGGCATGTTGCGGCTGGAGAGGAATTTCTATAAGGATCTGGCCACCAAGGATACGCTGACCGGGGGGCAGAACCGCACGGCCTACGACCATAGGCTGAAGGAACTCATGGATCAGGAGGCCTATATCGTTATTATAGATCTCAATGATCTGAAAAAAATCAACGATCACTATGGTCATGATTTTGGGGATTTTGCCATACAGGAAACCTACCGGCTGATGGAGGAAAACTGGCGGCGGCAGGGGGATTGCTACCGCATAGGCGGGGATGAATTTGCCGTGTTGCTCACTGGCTGTCCGGAGGAGTGGGTGCTGGGCAGCATGCGCCGCTTTGAGGCCAGCATGGAGGAGGCGGCCGCAAGCAAGGAATTTCCCTTTTCGGCGGCGGCCGGAATGAGCCATTTTGAGCCCCGCAAGGGGGAGAGCATATATAAGGCCATCAAGAGGGCGGATGAGGCTATGTATGTGCAAAAGCAGGAAAAAAAGCGACAGAGGCAGTCGGTGGAGGCTTAAAAAATAGGGGCATTTTTCGAAAACCCCACTAGGATTTTTGGAAAAAATGGGGTAGAATAGACCAATGTGCAGATAGTGCAGCAAGGAGGATGGATGTATGTCCCAGGGAAAAAAGAAAAAGACCACAGAGGAAAGCCCCAAGGTGATTACCCGCTATGAAAAGCGGATGGCCAAGAGGCAGCAGGCGGCCAAGGAGGAGGCCAAGGAAAAGAAAATCAGCGCAGTGGTGCTGGCGCTGGCGGTGGTGGCGCTGCTGGGCCTGGCTCTGTTCTTTCCCATACGCAATTATATGGCCATTCATGGAACCTACCTGCGGCTGGGCGGCGAGTCGGTGAGCCGTCTGGAGTATGATTACGCTTACAATAATGCCAAGAATAATTATATCAATCAGTATGGCAGCCTGCTGTCCTATATGGGGCTGGATGTAAACAAGGATCTGGCGGACCAGCAGTATTCGGAGGATCTGACCTGGGCGGATTTCTTTGGTCAGATGGCCGTGGAGAATATGCGCAGGGAGAGGGCCTTGAACGGCCTGGCCAAGGAGGCCGGATACAGTTATGACGCCTCAAGGGAGGTAGAGCTGCAAAAGCAGGGGCTGGAGGAGACGGCCGCGCTGCTGGAGGTGAGCCTTTCGCAGTATGTGCGGCAATTTTACGGCACTTATGCTACCATGGGCCGCATAGAGCCTCTGCTGTCTAAGAGCGTGCAGGCCAGCGCATATTACAAGCATATGCAAAGGGAGCAGGTGCCGGCCGGGGAGGAGATAGAGGCATATTACGCTGAAAATACCGATTCCTATGATGTAGTGGACTATCGCATGGAGATGGTGTCAGCCGTTCTTGAGTCCGAGTCGCCTACAGAAGAAGAGATCAGCAAGGCCATGGAGGCCGCAAAGGCCCAGGCGCAGACAGGGCTGGATACCGTTGCTTCTGAGGGCGAAGCTTACAAGGCCCAGGCAAAGGATGGTATGAACACGCTGATCAGGGATTGGCTCTTTGAAGCCGGCCGCAAGGCGGGGGATACCACGCTGGTGGAGGATACGGCGGGCCGCGCTTATTATGTGTTGGCCTTTGAAAAGAAATACAGGAACGATGCCCCCACCCACAATGTGCGCATTTTGGCAACGGATGCGCAGACGGCACAGGAGTTGGAGGCGCTGTATGCCGCCGGCGGCCAGTCGGAGGAGGATTTTGGGGCGCTGGTGGCCCGGCACAGTGAGGATGTGGCCTCCCTGTCGGAGGGCGGATACTATGAGGGTCTGGTGGCCGCCAATATGGGCAATGAGGAAATGACGGCCTGGCTGGAGGCGTCCAGGGCGGCCGGTGATGTAAAGGGCTTCCAGGAGGAGGACATGGCCTATCTGCTCTACTATGTGGGACAGGGCCAGCCGGAGTGGTATTACGCCATACAGGATATATTGAGCGGGGAGTCTATGAATACGCTGGTCAGCCAGGCCGTGGAAAAGGTGGAGATACAGACTGTCCAGGGCGGATGGAAGAATATGGCGGAGGAGATTTCTGAGGAAACAGCGGTTGCAGAAACGGCAACGGTGGAAACGGCTGCAGAAACGACAGTGGAATCAAGGTAGAAGCCGGGGCTATTGCAAGCGGATTGCGGTAGCCCCCTTTCCATAGGGGAAAATGTGGAGGAGAGATGGAAAAGAAAGCCCTGGTGGTGGATCTGGATGGCACGCTGCTCAATTCAGAGAAGAAATTGAGTCAGGCCACAAAGGAAAAAATCTGGGAAATGATGGATATGGGGCACATTTTGGCCCTGGCCTCCGGCCGGCCCACACCCGGTATGCGGCCCATAGAACAGGCGCTGGAATTGGAGAGGCGGGGGGGATACCTGCTCTCCTTTAATGGAGGGCGGGTGCTGGACTGCCGTACCGGGGAGGTCATCTACGAAAAAACGCTGATGCCCCAGGTGGCCCCAGGCCTATACGCCTTTGCGCGCATGGAGGGCTGCGGGCTGTTGACGGTATTTGGAGAAACCGTGCTGTCCGCCTTTGCCCCGGATGAATTTACCATCAAGGAGTCCACGCTGAACAAGCTGCCTCTGCGGCATGTGGAGAACTTTTTGCAATTTGTGGATTTTCCGGTGAATAAGTATCTCATGACAGCGCCGCCGGACAAGGCCGGGGAACTGGAGAAGAAGCTGCAGGCCCGTTATGGGGAGAGCCTGGGCATATACAGATCGGAGCCGTATTTTATAGAAATCATGCCCAGGGGTGTGGACAAGGGCAGTTCCATAGAGAAGCTCTTCCTCTGGCTGGGCATTCCCCAAGAGAGGGTGGTGGCCTGCGGTGATGGATACAATGATATCACCATGCTGGAGTACGTCGGCGTGGGTGTGGCCATGGGCAATGCCCAGGAGGCGGTCAAGGCCAGGGCGGATTATATCGCAGATACCAATGACAGAGATGGAATCGTAGGCGTAATTGACAAGTATTTTTTGGGTGAATGAGCAAAATAGCAGACAATACTACACAATTTCCCCCCAGACTGGCCCTGCCTCAGGGAGCGGCCAGGATACTGGACAGGTTGGAGGGGGCTGGATATGAGGCCTATGCCGTGGGCGGCTGTGTTCGGGACAGTCTGCTGGGTCTGGAACCCCAGGACTGGGATATTACCACAGATGCCTCCCCGGCCCAGGTCAAGGCTTTGTTTGGCCGCACTATAGACACAGGTCTGGAGCATGGCACGGTGACGGTCATGCTGGAGGGCAGGGGATATGAGGTGACCACCTATAGGCTGGATGGGGAGTATCAGGACGGCAGAAGACCGAAACAGGTGTTCTTTACCTCCTCTCTGGAGGAAGATCTGCGGCGCAGGGATTTTACCGTTAATGCCATGGCATACAATCCCCGCAGGGGGCTGGTGGACTGCTTTGGCGGTGCGGAGGATCTGCGACGAGGCATAGTACGCTGTGTGGGCGATCCCCGGGAGCGCTTTGGCGAGGATGCGCTTAGGCTGCTGAGGGCCTTACGTTTCTGCGCCCAGCTGGGATTTGTTCTGGATCCCCGAACAGAGGAGGCCATAGCTGAGCTGGCACCCAGCCTGTCCCGCATCAGCCGGGAGCGCATATGCCAGGAGTTGGTCAAGACCCTGCTCTCAGATCGGCCCCAGCACTGGCAGCGTATATCAGAGCTGGGTCTGGGGAAGTCCATTATGCCGCCGGGAGGGGATAGGTCCGGGGGCATAGGCCGGGAATGGATGGCGGCTCTGCCCAAGGATAAGGGATTGCGGCTGGCTGCGCTATGCGCTGGCATGCAGCCGGGAGAGGAGGGGGAGGCCTCCCTCTGGGCAAAGGCAGCCATGGAGGGACTTCGGCTGGACAATAAGACCATTAGGCAGGTGCGCCTGCTGGTATGTATGCAGGGTTTTGGCTCGGAGAGGGGCATACCCCTGCACTGCATAGACAAGGACTCTGCCCAGGGACAGAGATGGTCACCAGAACCCGGCGCTTATGCCATGGGAAAAATGCTGTGGAGGTGGGGAGAGCTGTTTCCTGCTCTCTGGGTATTTCAGGAAGCCAAATACCGGGCCCTTGGCAAGGAATATGCCAAAGATAAGCAGAGGCTGGAGGCCTGGAGAGCCATATACCTGGAGATGATTCGCAGCGACTACCCTACTGGCCTTGGAGATTTGGCCGTGGACGGCAGGGATCTGGAGGCAGCCGGCATAGGGCCCGGCAGAGAAGTGGGCAGGATACTGGAGAGCTTGATGGAGTGGGTGCTGGAGGACCCCTCCCGCAATGAGAAAGCGGCCTTGCTGGCATACGCCAAGAGGGCCGCGGCAGGGGAAGGGCTTTGAATAAGAAGAATAGCCAAAAAAAACATATGGGTCTGGCCCAGGGCATATGGCAGAGGCGGCGGTGGATGCTGCCGCCTATGGCCATTCTGATACTGCTGGGTTTGGCGGCCTTTTGGCCCGGGGGAAGGAGTGTGCAAGCCCCGCAGGCCGAAAGCCGGATGGATGCGCCGGCGGCAGAGCCAATCATGGGTGCGGGATATTATGATTCGGCGGACACGGCTGTGGTGATGCATGTGGATGCGCAGCAGGGGCAGATACAGCTTTGGAATTGGACTCTGGGCAAGTCCTATACACTGGGTACAGAGATGGCATCGGCATATCTGGACCGTTTCGGGGAGCCGGTATTTCTAGCCACTATAGAGCCGGGCATGGTGGTGGATGTACTATTTCTAAAATCCCACAAGCGGCTGCACCAGCTGCAGATATCCCCCCAGGCATGGGTGTGGCAGTCTGCGGACAGGTATGAGCTGCAAAAGACGGCCCAGAGGCTGGAGCTGGCCGGCCAGGAGTACAAGCTGGGAGCCAAGACTCGGTATTTCTATGGCGGAGCGCCCCTGGCATTGGGGGATCTGGCCCAGGGGGATGTGCTGAGCGTTTGGGGTCTGGGCCAGGAGGTTTACAGCGTGGTGGTAGAGGAGGGCAAGGGATTTTTGCGGCTGAGCGGCACCCAGGACTTTGTGGGAGGGTGGCTGGAGATAGGCGACTCCCATATCTACGCCATAGAGCAAGGCATGGCTCTGACCCTGCCGGAGGGTGCATACAAAGTGGCCATACGCAAGGGCAGCGGCGGCGGCCTGCGGGATGTGGTCATCAACAGGGGAGAGGAAACCCTGTTGGATATAGGGGATATGGAGGTTCCCAAGCCGGAGCTGGGCACGGTTATCTTTCATCTGGAGCCGGCCGAAGGGGAGTTGTATATAGATGGGGAGCCGGCGGCGGCGGGAGAGCCTCTGGAGCTGGAGTACGGCAGACACCAGGTGATAGCCAAGGCCCAGGGATATGCCAGCCAGACCCAGTATGTCCATGTGGGGGAGCCTATGGCCGTGCTGGACATACAGCTGGAGCCCATGGACAGCCAGGCGGCAAAAACGGCGGCTGGGGGCGCATCCTCAGCGGCAGCAGCCTCTGCAACAGAAACGCAGTCCTCTACAGCGGCGGCATCTCATCTTATCACTGTGGAGGAGCCCCGGGGCGCCCAGCTCTATGTGGATGGAGTGCTGGTGGGGGATATACCCTGCTCCTTTCCCAAGCAAGCGGGTAGGCGGCATCTGCTTCTGAGCCGGCAGGGGTATTCCAGTCAGGTTTATACCATAGATGTGGACGATGAGGACAAGGATGTGAATTATGTATTCGCAGAGCTAAAGCTTTTGGGTCAATAGACGGGAGGAATATGGAATACAAGGAGAGGTATGATTTTGCGGAAGTGGTAGAGATCATAGCCCGGCTGCGGGGAGAGGGGGGGTGTCCCTGGGATAGGGCGCAGACCCATGAGAGCCTGCGCTCCTGTCTGATGGAGGAGAGCGGTGAGCTGTTGGCGGCCATACGTCTGTATGCGCAGGAGGTGGAGGCGCAGCAGGAAGCGGGGCCTGGACTGGAGAATTTGGTGGAGGAGCTGGGAGATGTGCTTTTGCAGGTGCTTCTCCATGCGCAGATAGGCCGGGAGTCCGGGGCTTTTACGATGGAGGATGTGATCAGCGGTCTGGGCCGCAAGATGATACGGAGGCATCCCCATGTCTTTGGCCAGGTGGATGCCCGCACTCCGGAACAGGCGTTGAGCAGCTGGGAGACGGCAAAATCCCTGGAGGTCAAGGCGGTGCCGGTTCAGGGGGCCTTTGGCAATATCCCCATGGAGCTGCCGGAGCTGAGCCGGGCTGTCAAGACCCGCAAAATCCTGGAGAAAACCTTTGGGCAGGCTCCAGACGAGGAGGCGGCTCTGGCGGCTCTGGAGGGCTTTGGAGGCCGGTGGAGAGATGCTGGGGGGAAGGAAGAGCGTAGGGCGGTTCTGGCAGATGCCCTGTGGGAGCTGGCTGGACTGGCCCATAGCCAAAAAATCTACGCTGAGCTGGCTCTGGCGGACAAACTGGCAGAAATTCACAGTGCCTATGATAAAAGCCTTGACAAAGCGTAGTAAAGTGGATATACATATATAGAGGCCAAAGAGAAAGGCCTATTTTCGAGCAAACGACCCACTTACAGGAGGAACTTTGATGAACAAGACCGAGTTGATTGCCGCTATGGCAGAAAAGGCGGAGCTGTCCAAGAAGGATGCAGAGAAGGCTCTCAAGGCATTTACGGATGTGGTGGCTGAGGAATTGCAGAACAATGGAAAGGTGCAGTTGGTAGGCTTTGGCACGTTCGAGGTGTCTGAGAGGGCTGCTAGAGAGGGCAGGAATCCCCAGAGCGGCGAGGTGATGCAGATTGCGGCCTCCAAGGCTCCTCGTTTTAAGGCGGGCAAGGCTTTGAAGGATCTGCTTAACCCCTAGGACATTCAGGAGAACCTGCCTCCCCCACGGGGGTCAGGTTCTTTTTTTTCCAGATACAGGGAGGGGGGCTTATGCGTTTGGACAAATTTTTGAAGGTATCCAGGCTGATCAAGCGTCGCAGCGTGGCCAATGAGGCGGCGGATGCCGGCCGGGTCATGGTCAACGGCAAGCCGGCTAAGGCTTCCTGCGCAGTCAAAGCGGGTGATATTATACAAATTGCCTTTGGAAATAAGGAAGTGTCTGTAGAGGTTCTGGATGTGCAGGCAGTGGTGCGCAAGGAGGCGGCAGGAGAGCTGTACCGTTTTATCTGAGGAGGCAGGCATGGCTAGACGAAAAAGACGGCAGGAGGGTCGCATAGGTATGGCCTTGGTTATCTTGGCCGTGGCCTGCGTGCTGGGTGTGGTAGCCTGGCGTACCAGCATGATGAACAAACGTTTGGAAGAATACCAGGCCCGCAGAGAGTACCTGGAGCAGGAGATAGCCCAAGAGGAACAGCGCAGCCAGGAGCTGGCCGAATATGAGAAATATGTACAGACCTCCCAATTCGCCGAGGAGATGGCCAAGGAGAAGCTGGGGCTGGTCTACGAGGGGGAGATAGTGTTCAAACCGGAAAAATAGCAAAGCAGCAAGGGCCGCCATAGGGTGGCTCTTTTGTTATGGCGGGGGTGGATGTGTGCATAGGATAGAGAGAAAGGTTTGGGAGTACGGCAGGGAGCATGCCATGTGGAAGCCCGGGGGGCGGATAGTGGTGGGCCTTTCCGGAGGGGCGGACTCCGTCTGCCTGGCTCTGGTATTGCAGGCTCTGCGCTCCCAGTTGGGCATGGATCTGCATATGGCCCACCTGCACCACGGCCTGCGGGCGGAGGCCGATGGCGATGAGGACTTCGTGCGGCGGCTGTGCCAGGATCAGGGCTGGCCCCTGACTCTTTGGAAGAGGGATATATGCCAGGAGGCCGGACAGGCGGGCATAGGTCTGGAGGAGGCCGGCCGGAATGCGCGGCGGCGGCTCTTTCTGGAGCTGGCAGGGGAGGGGGATAGAATAGCTCTGGCCCACCACGCCAACGACCAGGCGGAAACCATGCTCTTCCACCTGGTGCGGGGAGCGGGACTGCTGGGTCTGTCCGGCATGGCTCCCAGAAAGGGGCCATGGATTCGCCCCCTGCTCTGTCTGGAGAGGGGGGAGATAGAGGCCTATTTGGAGGAGAGGAGCCAGGCCTATTGCCTGGATGCCAGCAATGAGCAGGACGACTACACCCGCAACCGTATACGCAGGCATATACTGCCTCTGCTGCAAAGCATGGTCAATCCAGAGGCCGTATCCTCCATGAGCAGGGCGGCCGGCATACTGCGGGAGAGCGAGGCCTATATGGATGCCCAGGCTCAGGCATGGGGAAGCGCTGCATGCAAAGAGCGGGGCGGCATTTGGGAGTTGGATTTGGATCAGATACGCCCTATGGAGCCGGTGCTGGGGAGAAAGCTGCTGCTGTCCTGTCTGGCTAAGGCGGCTGGAGCCGAACGGGATCTGGCTTATGTCCATGGAGATATACTTTGGAGGGCGGCCCAAAAGGGGGCAAACGGCCTTTGGTCAATGCCCTATGGCGTGGAGGTCCGTATTGTCTACGGAAAAATGTACCTGAAAAAAGGAGGATGGAAGCCGGCGAAGGGCGGGAAACTCTGGGAGATGGAGTTGGATGCCCTGGGGCCGGAATGGTTGGAGGTGGATATGGGGGAGTCTGGCCGCATACGTCTTTGCCGCAGGCAAAATACTGATAACACGCCGTATACGAAATGGTTTTCTTGTGATAAAATGGAAAAATCATTGGCCCTGCGCCGCCGTAGGGAGGGGGATATGCTGCCTATTCGGGGGCGGGATGGCCAGTGGGAGAAGCAGAGTTTGAAAAAGTACTTTATCAACGCAAAAATTCCCCGTCAGGAGCGGGAGGCCATAACCCTTTTGGCCAGCGGAAGTACGGTGTTATGGGCGCTGGGCCACCGGGCTGCGCAGATGCCGGAGCCGGAGGGAGGGTGGTGGCTGGGAGCCGCTTTTTTGCCAGGGGAGAGTCAAGGAGGAGAGAGCAGTGGCAGAGCGTATTCGGGTGATGTTGACTGAACAGGAAGTGGACCGGAGGATACAGAAGCTAGGCGAGGAGATCAGCCGGGATTACGCCGGCAAGCAAGTCCATTTGATCTGCGTGCTCAAGGGCGGCAGCTTCTTCCTCTGCGAGCTGGCCAAGAGGATCAGCCTGCCCGTATCCCTGGATTTTATGAGCGTATCCAGCTATGGCAGCGACACAAAATCCAGCGGCGTGGTAAAGATTATCAAGGACTTGGACGACTCCATCAAGGACAAGGATGTGCTGGTGGTGGAGGACATAGTGGACTCCGGCCGGACCTTGAGTTATCTGATAGAAATGCTAAAAGACAGACAACCCAGATCCCTGCGGCTTTGCACGCTTCTGGACAAGCCCTCCCGCCGGGTGGTGGATGTGGAGGTGGATTACACCGGTTTTGAGATTCCCGATGAATTTGTGGTGGGATATGGCCTGGACTACGACCAGAGATATAGGAATCTGCCCTATATAGGCGTAGTGGAGCAGGATTGAGAGGGGAGGCAGAGTGAATCAAAAAAAGGGCAGCTCGTTTTTGAGAAGTTATCTGATGATTCTGCTGGCTGTGTTTGGCGTATCCTATCTGGTGGGCATATGGCAGAATAGAAACCAAATGTATACCAGGGACCAATTTCTCGAAGATATGCAGGCAAAACGGGTGAGCAGTATAGTCATCTATCCTAATAAGGAAATACCCACAGGTTACTTGCGTATCAAATTGGACAACGGACAGAGCCGCCATCTGCAAACTACGGATGTGGTGGAGCTGGAGGCCCTGGCCAGGGAATACGGCTATGACCCCATGGTGACAGATGTGCGACGGGAGAAGGGCATGATGGTCTATGTGCTGGCGGGAACGGCGGTGCTGGCCATGGGCGGCGTGCTGTATGTCTTTCTCCGGGGGCCGGCGTCCGGAGATGGAGGCGGTTCCCGCATGCTCAATTTTGGCCGCAGCCGCGCCAGGATGGTCAAAGGGGATGTTCAATGGAATTTTGACTCCGTGGCCGGGCTGGAGGAGGAGAAGGAGGAACTGCGGGAGATAGTAGACTTTCTCAAAAAGCCGGAGGATTTTACGGCGCTGGGCGCGAGAATACCCAAGGGCGTGCTGCTGGAGGGGCCTCCCGGCACGGGTAAGACCCTGTTGGCCAAGGCAGTTGCTGGAGAGGCGGGAGTACCCTTTTTTAGCATATCCGGATCGGATTTTGTGGAGATGTTTGTAGGCGTGGGCGCGTCCCGGGTGCGGGATCTGTTCCAGGATGCCAAGAACAACTCTCCTTGTATCATATTTATAGACGAGATAGACGCTGTGGCCAGGCTCCGGGGGGCGGGCACCGGCGGCGGCCATGACGAGAGGGAGCAGACCCTCAACCAGCTGCTGGTGGAGATGGACGGATTTGGGGTCAACGAGGGCATCATCGTCATAGCAGCTACCAATAGGGTGGATATACTGGATCCCGCCATTCAGAGGCCGGGCCGCTTTGACCGCAAGGTGGCCGTGGGACCGCCGGATGTGCAGGGCCGGGAGGATATACTCAAGGTTCACGCCAGGAACAAGCCCCTGGGGGATGATGTGGATCTGGGTCAGCTGGCCAGGACCACGGCCGGCTTTACTGGGGCCGATCTGGAAAATCTGCTCAATGAGTCTGCCATACTGGCGGCCAGGGAGGGCCGGGCCTTTATCAGCCAAAGGCACATCAATGACTCTTTTGTCAAGGTGGGGGTGGGCAAAGAGAAGAAGAGCAGAGTGGTGTCTGAGAAAGAGAGGCGCATCACAGCCTACCATGAGGCCGGCCATGCCATACTTTTCCATACCTTGCCCAATATGCCGCCCGTGTATACTGTATCCATAATACCCACAGGCACCGGAGCTGCGGGATATACCATGCCCTTGCACGAGAGGGATGAAATGTTTATGACCAAGGGCCGGATGCTGGAGGAGATCATGGTGTCCCTGGGCGGGCGCATAGCCGAGGAGCTGGTGTTGGACGACATCACCACCGGAGCCTCCCGGGATATCAAGATGGCCACCAAGCTGGCCAGGCGTATGGTAACCCGCTACGGTATGTCCGAGCATATAGGCATGATATCCTGCGAGGATGATGAGGATGCCGTATTTATAGGCCGGGATCTGGCCCATGCCAAGGGGTATAGCGAGCGTTTGGCGGATCTGATAGACAGGGAGGTCAAGGACATAGTGGACGGCTGCTATCAGAAGGCCAAGGCGCTGCTGCGGGAGAAGGAGTCCGCTCTGCATGCCTGTGCAGGGCTGCTGCTGGAAAAGGAGCGCATAGGCCGGGAGGAATTTGAGGCCCTGTTTCAGGGGAATTAGCTGCTGGAGCGCAGTGTGTAGCCGCCAGGGGGAGAAATATTCCCGGGCGGCTGTTTTTTTGCAATTTTTTTGTGAAATACGCATAGAAATGCCAGGGAAAATTTGCTAAAATATTAGTTAGATTTTTTTCTAAAAAAGGGAAATGGAAGGGCTGCGCGTTGATGAACTTAGAAGAGCTACGAAAAATCGAATACAACCAACAGTACATTTCGTCTATGAGGCCTGTGTTCAACCGCCGGGCCTTATTTGCGGACACTTCAGAGCATTTTGTAAACCCCTCGGAGCCGGCACCCTACGCCATGGTGGAATTTCGCTTTCGCACGGCTAAGAACAATGTGGACAGAGTATTTTGGGTGCATAAGGGCCAGCCGGTATTGATGGTCAAGGAGGAAAGGGATGGGGATTTTGATTACTACATCTATGACCACCAGTTGGACAATGAGCCGGTGCATTACCACTTCCTGGTAGAGAGCGGCAAAATGCACTGCTGCTATGATGTCCGGGGGGCAGTGAAGGAGGCAGATCCCCATTACGATTTCGTGGTCATACCCGGATTTAAGACCCCGGCCTGGGCCAAGGGGGCGGTGATGTACCAGATCTATGTGGACAGGTTTTGCAATGGGGATAGGGGCAATGACGTACTCACCGGAGAGTACTGCTATATAGGCGAGCAGGTAGACCGGGTGGAGGACTGGTACAAATACCCTGCCCAGATGGGCATTAGGGAGTTCTATGGCGGGGATTTGCAGGGTGTGCTGGACAAGATGGACTATCTGCAAGGCCTGGGGGTGGAGGCCATATATTTCAATCCCCTGTTTGTATCCCCCTCCAACCACAAATACGACATACAGGATTACGACCATATAGACCCCCATTTTGGCCCCCTGGTCAAGGATGAGGGGGCATTGCTGGAGCCGGGCCAGAGGGAGAACCGTCTGGCAAGCCGTTATGTCTGTAGGGTGACGGATACGGCCAATCTGGAGGCCGCCAATCGGATGTTTATCCGGGTGGTGGAGGAGGCCCATAAGCGGGGGATGCGGGTCATACTGGACGGAGTGTTCAACCATTGTGGATCATTTAACAAATGGATGGACAAGGAGAGGATATATGAGCAGGCCCCGGGATATGATAAGGGGGCCTATATCAGTGCAGACAGTCCATACAGATCCTATTTTGATTTTCGCCGGGGGGATTGGCCCTACAATGCAAGCTATGACGGGTGGTGGGGGTATGATACCCTGCCCAAGCTCAATTATGAAGGGTCCATGGCGCTCAAGGAGTATGTGCTGCAGATAGGCCGCAAATGGGTATCCCCTCCCTACAATGCCGACGGATGGAGACTGGATGTGGCGGCGGATCTGGGGCATAGTCCGGAGTACAACCATCAGTTCTGGCAGGAGTTTCGCCGTGCGGTGAAGGAGGCCAATCCCGATGCCATCATACTGGCGGAGCATTACGGGCAGACCAAGGACTGGCTCCAGGGCGATGAGTGGGATACGGTGATGAACTACGATGCCTTTATGGAGCCGGTCACCTGGTTTCTGACAGGTATGGAAAAGCACAGCGATGACTTTCGGGCGGATCTTTTGGGCAATGCCCAGAGCTTCTGGGGGGCCATGTATCACCACAGCGCCAGCTTTTCCATGCCCAGCTGGGAGGTGGCCATGAACCAGCTCTCCAACCATGACCATTCCCGTTTTCTCACCCGCACCAACCATATGGTGGGCCGCACCAACACCGTGGGGCCGGAGGCGGCTGAACGGGATGTGGACAAGGGCGTATTCCGGGAGGCAGTGGTCATGCTGATGACCTGGGTGGGCGCGCCCACGCTCTATTATGGGGATGAGGCCGGGCTTTGCGGATTTACGGATCCGGACAACCGCCGCAGTTATCCCTGGGGGCGGGAGGACATAGGGCTGATTGATTTCCACAGGGATTTGATCCGCTTGCGCAAGGAGTATGACGAGCTGCGCAGGGGCTCGCTGAAGGCCTTGGACGGGGATTACAACTATCTCGCCTATGCCCGTTTCTATGAAAAAGGCCAATGTGTTATCCTGATCAACAACAACCTGGGGGAACTGAGCCGGGATGTGCATGTATGGGAGGCCGGTATACCCAAAAAAGGGGAAATGGTGCAGCTGTTGCAGACCACCAGGCAGGGATATACGCTGGAGGCCAAAACCTATGCCATTCAAGGGGGCAAGGTGCATATCACCATGCCGGCAGTTTCGGCCACTATACTGCGATTTGCCATGCCAAAGGAATGAATGACTGAGTGAGGGAGGACATCATGGGAAGAAATTGGATGGCGCTGGTACTGGCCCTATTCTTGGCCGCCTGCGGCAAGGGGGGCACGGAAGTGGTTGTGGTGGAGCCGGAACCCATACCCCGGCCGGTGGAAAGTGCGGCGGAGAGCCGGGAGGAAGAGGAAGAAGCGGATGTCATACGCATCCGTGAGGAGGTGGATGGCAAGATGCAGAGCTATCTCACCGGGGAGTGGAAAGATGCGGAGGTGGTCCGCCGCCGCAATATGGCGGTGATGATACCCAACAACAAGGCCGCTCTGCCTCAGTATGGCATCAGCGATGCCTCCGTATACTATGAGGCGCCGGTAGAGGGCCGGACCACCCGGCTGATGTGCCTGTTTGAGGATTATGACCATCTGGACCGCATAGGGCCGGTGCGCAGCAGCCGGGATTACTATGTCTATGAGGCCATGGCCTATGACAGCATATACTGCAACTGGGGTCTGGCCAGGGCCTTTGTAGAAGAGCTGATCAACTCAGAGCGCATAGACAATGTCAGCCAGGCCGTGGCCGGCATAGATAAGCCTGCGCCCAATGCCTATACCCGGGTCAGCCGCCCGGGATATGCCCAGGAATTTACCGGGTATCTCAGTGTTAAGGGTTATGCCAAGGAGGTGGAGAGGCTGGGATATGAGCAGGAGTATAGGCCCGGGTTTGTTCAAGCCTTTACCTTTGCCGCCGATGGCAAGCCGGCGGAGTATGGGGATAGGGAGAGGGCCACAACCATCTATCCCGGAGGAGATAGAGCCAATAAGGGCGGTTATGGGGATGCTCGGCCGTATTTTGCCTATGATGAGGAGAGCGGCCTATACAAGCGCTACCACTTTGGCAAGGCGCATATAGATGAGCGCAATGGAGAGCAGATTGCCGTGGCCAATGTGGTGATGAAGATATGCCATGGAGAGGTGCGGGAGCCTGTGGGCAAGGATTATCTGGCCTTTGGCGTCCACGGAGAGGGTGAGGCCTATGTCTTTACCGCCGGCAGGGTGATCCATGGTACCTGGAAGCGGGAGAGCGACACTGCGCCCAATCTCTTCTTTGACGAAAATGGCGAGGAAATCATCTTTAATCAGGGAAAGACCTGGATCTGCAATATTTGGAAAGAGTACAAAGAATTCTTGGCATATGAGTAAATAGATGATAAATTGCATATCTGCCCGTCCCCCAGGGGGCGGGCAGATGGCCTTTCCCCCTGGATGGAAATGGAGGAGGCTTTCACAGAGGATGCGATAAAAACGCCCGCCCCTATGGGGGGGCGGGCATGGGGAGTGGACTTACAGCAGGCTCAACGCATCCTCATCGGCGATCAGTATCACATCCGGGTGCAGCTGCAGCAGAGAAGCTGGCACCTGGGGGGTAATGGGGCCCAGCACCGTGTCCTTGATGGCCTGAGCCTTGCCCTTGCCGGATGCCAGCAGCAGGATCTTTTGGGAGGAGAATATGCCGCCCATGCCCATGGTGATAGCCTGGGTGGGTACCTCTTCTATGGAGGAGAAGAAACGGGCATTGGCCTCTCTGGTATCCTCTGCCAGATCCACTATGTGGGTTTCCCGGATAAAGTGGTCCGCCGGCTCATTAAAGCCTATATGGCCATTGCCGCCTATGCCCAGCACCTGCACATCGGTGCCGCAAAAGTCCTCAATGCGGGCATCGTATTCTGTGCAGGCTGCCTGGGAGTCGGAGGATACACCGCTAGGAACAAATGTTTGTTCTATGTGTATGTTGACATGGTCAAAAAGCTGCTGGTTCATAAAATACCTGTAGCTTTGGTCGTGGCTGCCGTCCAGACCCAGATACTCGTCCAGGTTGACGGTGGAGATGGAGGAGAAATCCAATCCCTCCTCCCTGTGCAGCCGTATCAATTCTTGGTAAGCGCCCACCGGCGTGGATCCGGTGGCCAGGCCCAATACGGCTTCCGGGTTCAAGGTGATGATGGAGGCCAAGATTTTGGCGGCTTTTTTGCTCAACTCCTCGTAATTTTTGACCCTGATAATCTGCATAAGCTATCCCTCTCTCACGGAAAAAAGGCAAACTGCGGTTACGTATTTACTATACCATTGCCCCTGGGGAATGGCAAACAGGATATGCCGCGCTTTGAATAATGCGGCAAAAGTGTTACTATAAAGGCAAAGACAAAAAGCCGCCTTGGCGCGGGCTAGGAGGATGATATGAAACCCATTATCTTAACTGGGGACAGACCCACGGGCCGTCTGCACATAGGGCATTATGCAGGAGCCCTGCAGCAGAGGGTGGAGCTGCAAAATGCCGGAGAATACGAGCAGATGTATATTATGGTGGCGGATGCTCAGGCTTTGACTGACAATATGGAAAATCCGGAAAAGGTGCGGGAAAACGTGCTGGAGGTGTTGTTGGACTACCTGGCCATAGGACTGGATCCGGCCAAATGTACATTGTTCATCCAGTCCGCTATACCTGCGCTCTGGGAGCTGTCTATGTATTATATGAATCTGGTGACCGTATCCCGCCTACAGAGAAATCCCACGGTCAAGACAGAGATCGCCATGCGCAATTTTGAGTATAGTCTGCCGGTGGGCTTCTTTGCCTATCCCATCAGCCAGGCGGCGGATATTACGGCCTTTGATGCCACTCTGGTGCCGGTGGGCGGGGATCAGCTGCCTATGATAGAGCAGACCCGGGAGATCGTCCACAAGTTTAACAGCATATATGGTGAGGTGCTGGTGGAACCCAAGGCCAGGGTGGCAGTCCAGGAGGCGGCCCAGAGATTGCCCGGCATAGACGGCAAGGCCAAGATGAGCAAGAGTCTGGGCAATTGCATCTACCTGTCCGAGGATGCCGATGCCCTCAAGAAAAAGGTTATGAGCATGTATACGGATCCCCTGCATTTGCAGGTGTCTGACCCGGGGCATTTGGAGGGGAATACGGTCTTTACCTATCTGGACGCCTTTTGCCGCCCGGAGCATTTCCAAAGGTATCTGCCGGAGTATCCGGATTTGGCCGAATTAAAGGCACATTACCAGAGGGGCGGCCTGGGGGATGTCAAGGTAAAGCGCTTCCTCCACGCCATTATGGAGGAACTGTTGGGGCCCATACGCAGCCGGCGGGCCGAGCTGGCCCAGGACAGGCAGACCCTCTGGGAGATACTGCGCCAGGGCAGCGAAAGTGCAAATGAAAAAGCCGCAGCCACACTGCTGCGCGTGAAAAAGGCCATGGGCATAGCGTATTGGAGTTGAGCGTAACTAAAAGGAGGCAGAGATGGAGCATATACAGACGGATAAGGCGCCCCAGGCCATAGGCCCCTACTCCCAGGGGGTGATTTGCGGAGAACTGGTGTTTACCTCTGGGCAAATAGCCCTGGATCCGGCCACCGGCCAGATGGCGCAGGGGGATATAGAGGCCCAGACCCACAGGGTGATGGAAAATTTGGGCCAGGTGCTGGCCGCAGGCGGCGCGGGCTTGGACACGGTGGTTAAAACCACCTGTTTCCTGGCGGATATGGAGGATTTTGCCCGCTTTAATGAAGTCTACAGCAAATACATCAGCCACAAGCCGGCCAGAAGCTGTGTGGCGGTTAAGACCCTGCCCAGGCAGGCCCTGTGCGAGGTGGAGGCCGTGGCGTTGCGCAGGCCCTTGCCGGAGGCCTAGAGCCGGAGGGCGGTATGAAGCGCAGAGAGAATATCGTGCTGATAGGCATGCCCGGATCGGGAAAGAGCACAGTGGGCGTGGTATTGGCCAAGAAGCTGGGGCGGCGATTTGTGGACACGGATCTGGTGATTCAGAGCCGCACCGGCAAATTATTGCATCAATTGATATCCGAACTGGGGCCGGAGGGATTTTGGGAGCTGGAAAACGGCATCAATGCCTCGGTGCGGGCCAGGGGTTCCGTCATATCCCCTGGGGGCAGCGCAGTCTATGGACATGAGGCCATGGAGCATTTTGCCGCCGGAGGCAGAATAGTGTATCTGCGGCTGCCCCTGGAGGCTGTGGCCGCCCGGCTAGGCAATCTGGAGCAGAGGGGGGTCACGCTGAGGCCGGGCCAGGATTTGGCGGGGCTGTATGCGGAGAGAACGCCGCTGTATGAGAAGTATGCCCATTATACCGTGGATTGCCAGGGCAGGGATATACAGGCGGTGGTGGAGGAGATAGTGCGTCTGCTGCATATAAACACAGGAGGCGGCAAGGCCTAGAGCAGCAGATATTCTAGATGTGCCTGATCCAGGAAACGCAAAAAGGCGGCATCCCAGAGGGCCTCGGCCTCCTTGGAGAGCTGAAAGCTATGGTAGGATATGCCTGTGGTGATGCGCAGGGATTCCTCCCGGCTGTCCGGGTGGTGGCTGTAGCGGATTTGGAAAGATACGGAGGCGATCTGGCCATAGAGGGCGGGATCCAGATGGGGTGCCAGCCATTCTTCCGTGGTCCGGGTGGAGAGCAGCAGAATCAGCTTTAGGGAGAGGGGGCGGCGACGGCCCTTGAGAATTTGCAGAATCAGGGGCTTGTGGACAGACCAGGGGGCGTATCCTTTATCCTCTGCAGGCGGGGGCTCACAGCCCTCCTGGGCAAAAAAATCTCCCAGAAGCCGACCATTTATGGTATAGTTGTAGGCAGTGGAGATGGAGGCCTCCTGCAGCAAAAAGGGCGAGTACTCCTCTGTGGTGAGCAGTTGTTTCATAAAAAGACTGGGTGAGGCGATTTGTATGGCAAGCATAAAGACCTCCCGGATGTATTGTTCAAGATACATGGATTGTATATCGGGGCTGGGGAAAAGACAAGCAAAAATGTGAGGATAGGCAGATATTGGGGAAGGAATGGGTGAAGCCATGGCGGGATTTAAGTTGGTGGTAGACAGCTGCTGTGAACTGCCGGCAGCGTATTGGGAGAAGGACTGGGTAGAGCGGGTACCCTTGGAGATGGAGGTGGGCGGCGAGATTATAGTGGATGACCACAGCTTTGCCCAGAGATCCTTTCTGGACAAGGTGGCGGCCTGCCCGACGGCGCCCAAGTCCTCCTGCCCTTCGCCGGAGAGGTATATGCAGGCCTTTGACGGCCCCTATGAGCGCATATATGTCGTAACCCTTTCCAGCCATCTGAGCGGCAGTTATAACAGCGCCGTACTAGGCAAAAACCTCTATCAGGAGAAATACGGTGACAAGCAGATCCATATCTTTGACTCCTGGTCGGCCAGCTGCGGAGAAACCCAGATAGCGCTGAAGATAGAGGATTTGGAGAGGCAGGGCCTGGACTTTGCCCAGGTGGTGGAGGCGGCTGAGAGCTACCGTCGCCAGCTCAAGACTTATTTCATCCTAGACAATCTGGAAACCCTGCGGAAAAATGGCCGTCTTACCGGAGTCAAGGCTTTCGTGGCCTCCAAGCTGAATATCAAGCCCGTGATGGGGGCTACGGAGGGTATTATCGTCCAAAGAGGCCAGGGCATAGGTTTCCAAAAGGGTATGCAAAAGATAGCGGAACTGGTGGCGGCCGAGGTGGAGAATGCCAGGGAGAAGCGCATGGTCATATCTCATGTCAATGCTCTGGAGCGGGCGGAGAAGCTGAGGGATATGATTTTGGCAAAAAGCCCTTTTGCGCAGACTATCGTATTGGACACGGCGGGCATCAGCAGTATGTATGCCAATGAGGGCGGTCTGATCGTGGCCGTCTGAGCGGGAAACAGGCCGGGGGGCGGATAAGCCGGCAGAAGGCCCGGCGGACAGCTCGATCTTCTGTTTTGCGCAGGAGTGTTGACAGGAACTCCCGGCCTGTGGTATAGTACATGAGTATTTACAATTGATGGGAAAGCAGAGTCGTCACTCTCGCCTTGCGCCTTCAGCGGCGTCAAGGTTCTAAGCTTTTTGGATGCATATGTCTGTGCATATGCCCTTTTGGAGCTTTATGGAGCGGATGGCTTTGGCCTCCGCTTTTTTTGTTGGGCGGCCCGGGATCTAGCCATTGGCAGGTGGGAGGTTATGGCGATAAACGACTTGATGATCAACGAGCAAATTCGAGACAGGGAAGTGCGTGTGGTGGGTGCCGAGGGGGAGCAGCTGGGCGTTATGCCCATACGGGAGGCCATGCGGCTGGCGGAGGAGGCCAATCTGGATTTGGTCAAAATCGCGCCTACGGCAAAGCCGCCTGTCTGCCGCATAACGGATTACGGCAAATTCCGCTATGAGCAGTCCCGCAAGGAAAAGGAGGCCAGAAAAAAGCAAAAGACGGTGGAGATCAAGGAGATACGCCTCTCTCCCAATATAGACACCAACGATCTGAATACAAAGATCGCCTCGGCGAAGAAGTTTATCTCAAAGGGGGATAAGGTCAAGGTTACCTTGCGCTTCCGGGGGCGTGAGATTGCCCATATGAATAATAGCAAGCATATTTTGGACGATATAGCCAAGGAATTATCCGACATAGCTGTGATAGAGAAAGCGCCCAGGGTGGAGGGGCGCACCATGACCATGTTTTTAACTGAAAAGCGGTAAATCGTGCAGTTAAAATAGAGATTATAGCATAGGAGGAAAAGAACATGCCCAAGATGAAAACCAACCGCTCTGCGGCAAAGCGCTTCAAGGTAACCGGTTCGGGGAAGCTGAAGAGGAATAAAGCGTATAAGCGTCATATCCTGACCAAGAAATCCCCCAAGAGAAAGCGCAATCTGCGCAAGGCAGCGATAACGGATGCCAGCAATGTAAACACCATGAAGAAGATTTTGCCTTATATCTAGGCATATAGAGAGTAAGCGTCTTACGAAAAGGCAGATTGGGAGGAAGAAATGGCAAGGATAAAAGGTGGATTAAACGCAAAGAAAAAGCATAAAAGAGTGCTCAAGCTGGCAAAGGGCTACAGGGGCGCGAGGAGCAAGCAATATAGGGTGGCAAAGCAGTCCGTAATGCGTGCGCTGGCCACGGCATATTTTGGCCGCAAGGAGAGGAAGCGCCAGTTCCGCAGGCTGTGGATAGCTCGTATCAATGCCGCTGCCAGGCTCAACGGCCTGACCTACAGCGCCATGATGCACGGCCTCAAAATGGCCGGTGTGGAGCTGAACCGCAAGATGCTGGCGGATCTGGCTGTGCATGATGCCCAGGGATTTGCCTCCCTGGCACAGATGGCCAAGGCAAAATTGGCCTAAGATCCGGATAACATGGATGATATTTCCAAGTATGGAGAATAAGGTTGCCGTCTTTGGTTCCGGGGACATTTTTCCGGAGGCAGGGCGGCGCCTTTTTTGTACCTGGGAAAAGCGTGTTTTTTCGCAAAATTTTGTATATAGTCTGGCAAGGTGGAATTTGACTTTGGAGGTCAAGCTTGGTAAAATGGGGGAACACAGAGGTTAGGTGCATCTAATCACCATCTTTTCGGGCAGTTCCCGCTCTTCTCCAATCGGTTTTTACGCCCCGCAGTCAGGTATGCGGCGCGGGATACCCTGTTTCTGGGGATTTCCAAATGCGGCTAGGCAAGGATCATGCGGATAGGGTGTGTTTTGCCCTACAGGGCATGTCCGGACAAAAAAGGAGGGAAATATGAAAAAAAGAAATACTTGGAGGCGAAAATGGTATGTTTTTGCCCTGCTGGCGCTGGTGTTTATCTGGGGTTTGGGGGGCTGTGGCCAGTCGGCTGCATCCGGGGAAGAGGTCCAGGGAGAGGTGAAATGGCAGGTGGTAACCACCATATTTCCAGCCTATGATTTTGCCAGGGAAGTAGCCAAGGATAAGGCGGAGATCCATCTCCTGCTGCCGCCCGGATCCGAGAGCCATTCCTATGAACCCACGCCGGAGGACATCAAACGCATAGACAATTGCGATTTGTTTATCTATGTGGGAGGGGAATCGGATACCTGGGTGCAGGGCATACTGGATTCCCTGGATCAGGGGCCAAAGAGGGTGTTGCGGCTGATGGATGCGGTGGACCTGGTGGAGGAAGAGCTGGTAGAGGGCATGGAGGAGGAAGCCGGCCACAGCCATGGGGAGGAAAGCCACGCCCATGAGGAAAGCCACGCCCACGAAGAGAGCCATGCCCACGAGGAGAGCCACGCCCACGAGGAGAGCCATGCCCACGAGGAGAGCTACGCCCACGAGGAGAGCCATGTCCACGAGGAGAGCCATGCCCATGAGGAGAGTCACGCTCATGAGGAGAGCCACGCCCACGAGGAGAGCCATGCCCATGAGGAGAGCCATGCTCACGAGGAGAGCCATGCCCATGAGGAGAGCCATGCTCACGAGGAGAGCCATGCCCATGAGGAGAGCCACGCCCATGAGGAGCCGGTCTACGATGAGCATGTGTGGACATCTCCACGCAAGGCCCAGGATATAGTCAAGGCCATATTGGCGGAGTTTGCGGCACTGGATGGGGACAACAGCGGGTATTATCAAGAAAATGCCCAGGCGTATTTGCAGGCATTGGGCGAGTTGGACAAGGCATTTGCCGAGGCCGTGGCCGCCGGCACGAGAAAAACCATGATTTTTGGCGACAGATTTCCTTTCCGCTATCTGGCTGAGGATTACCAATTAGAGTATTATGCGGCCTTTCCTGGCTGCTCCACCCAGACAGATGCATCTGCGGCCACTATCCGTTTCCTGATAGACAAGACCAAGGAGGAGCAATTGCCCGTGGTATTCCATCTGGAATTGTCCAATCAAAAAATGGCCCAGGCCATAGCCGAGGAGGCCGGGGCTAAGGTGGCATTGTTGCATTCCTGTCACAACCTCTCCAAGGAGGAGTTGGAGGCCGGAGCCAGCTATCTGGAATTGATGCAGGCCAATGTGGCGGCCCTGAAGGAGGCGTTGAAATAATATGGATTTGCTGGGCTGTGAGAAGCTGAGCTTTGCCTATGACGGCAAGGTGGTGGCCAGGGATATTGCATTTACCGTCCAGGAGGGGGATTATCTCTGTGTTTTGGGGGAGAATGGATCGGGGAAGAGTACCCTGCTTAAAGGCCTTTTGGGCCTAAAGGCCCCGGCCGGCGGCAATATATGGCGGGAGGAAGGTCTGCAATCCAAGGAAATAGGCTATGTGCCCCAGCAAATGCCTCTGCACAAGGATTTTCCTGCCAGCGTAGAGGAGGTGGTACTCTCCGGCCGCCTGGGTTCCAGGGGCTGGCTGCCATGGTATTCACGGGAGGATAAGGCCCTGGCCAGAGAGAATATGGAGAAATTGCACATAGAGGCCCTGGCCCGGCATTGCTACAGGGAACTGTCTGGAGGCCAGCAAAGAAGGGTTTTGCTGGCCCGTGCCCTGTGTGCGGCGAAAAAATTGCTGATTTTGGACGAGCCGGCGGCGGGATTAGATCCGCTGGTATCCCAGGAGCTATATCAATTGATACAGAATATCAATCAGGAGCTGGGACTGGCCATAGTCATGGTCAGTCATGATGTGGAAAAGAGCCTGGCATATGCCAAGCATATTTTGCATATGGCCGGCCGGCAGCTCTTTTTTGGCACGGTGAAAGCATATATGGACACGGAGGCGGGGAAACATTTTCTGGGAGCTTCCCCAAAAGGGGGTGAAGCATGATATCCTTGTATCAGGAGATGTTTTCCTATGCCTTTATGGGCAGGGCTGTGGCCGTGGGTCTGCTGGTATCTCTCTGCGCTTCCCTGCTGGGGGTGAGCCTGGTGCTAAAGCGTTACTCCATGATAGGAGATGGCCTTTCCCATGTAGGTTTTGGTTCTCTGGCCGTGGCCACGGCTCTGGGGGCGGCGCCTCTGGCCGTATCCCTGCCGGTGGTGGTGCTGGCGGCCTTTTTTCTGTTGCGCATCAGCGAGAACAGCCAGATCCAGGGGGATGCGGCTACGGCCATGATATCCACCGGCTCTCTGGCCATAGGCGTAACTGCTATGTCTTTGACTGTGGGCATGAATACGGATGTCTGCAATTTTATGTTTGGATCCATACTGGCCATGAAAAAAAGTGATGTGCAGCTGAGCTTGGCGCTGGCGCTGGCCATACTTCTCTTGTTTGGCCTCTTTTATCACAAAATATTCGCCGTGACCTTTGACGAGAATTTTGCCAGCGCCACAGGCGTAAAGACCGGCTTGTACAATATGCTGTTGGCCGGATTGACGGCGGTTACCATAGTGCTGGGCATGCGCATGATGGGCGCGCTACTGATTTCCAGCTTGATCATCTTTCCTGCGCTGACGGCCATGCGGCTGTGCAAGCGCTTCTTGAGCGTAAGCCTGTGCGCGGCGGCCGTAGCTCTGGTCTGTTTTATGGGGGGTATCAGCATATCCTATGTGTGGAATACGCCCACGGGTGCCAGCGTGGTATTGCTCAATATGGCGGCCTTTGGCCTGTTTACCCTGATCAGGGCGTGGAGGGGGAGGGCTGCATGAGCAAAGCTGGCAGGAGAATCTGCCTGGCTGCCGTCTGTACCCTGCTGTTGTTGACAGCCTGTGGGGAGCAAAGGCAGGGGAGGCTGGCCCAGCTGGCGGAGAGCGAGGGATCAGAGCAGACAGGCGTGGCGGCCAGGCCGGATTTGGTGCTGCAAGAACCCAATGGGGAGAATAAGGTCAGCCAGGATTTTGACCCGGCTGCGATCCCGGCTGCAGAGAGTCAGCCTGCCCTGCACAGCATGCAGGGGGAGGACAGGCAGGCCTGGCTGGAGGGGGATATCCTGTATATACAGGAAAAGATGTTTGTCACCCAGGTCAATGACATCTATATCAATCCGGAGGAGTACCTGGGCAAGACCCTGCGTTTCCAGGGCATATTCGGCTCATACCTGGATCCTGACACCCAGCAGGTGTATTACTCCGTTATACGCTACGGCCCCGGTTGCTGCGGCATAGACGGGTACGTGGGATTTGAGGTGTTGTGGAGCGAGGAGGATAAGGCCTATGCCCAGGAGAATGACTGGGTGGAGGTCTGGGGTGTGCTGGAGGAATATGAGGAGAAGGGAGCCATCTTTATGCGCATACGCTTGGAGGGCTTGGAGATACTGGAGGAGAGGGGTCTGGAATATGTAGACCAATAGAGGGTAGAAACAACTAATTCACAAAGAATTAGTTGTGATTAACCAATAATAATCATAAAAATACAGAAAACTAGCAAATTGTGAGAATGTTAGCATTGTATTACCCATATGCATTGTGATAGAGTGGAAAAAAGGGGGTGAAATGGGGATGAAGCAGCACAGATTTTGGGCCTGGGCAGCGGTGGTATGTATGCTGATGGCCATGTATACCGGCCAAAAGCGGGTATAGAGGCAGGTAAAGCGTGTGCCGGAGGGAAAAGCGTGTGCCAGTAGGAAAAGCGTGTGCCAGAGGGAAAAGTGTGTGCCGGCGGGAAAAGCGTGTGCCAGTAGGAAAAGCGTATGCCGGCGGGAAAAGCGTGTGCCAGCGGGAAAAGCGTGTGCCGGAGGGAAAAGTAGCGACAGGAAAGTGTGCGGACTTATGCATAGGAGGAGAGAGATGAAACAGTATTTTTCATGGGTGGACAGGAAAAAAGCCGGCATTTTTGCGGCGGGCGTGTTGTTCGGAACGGCGGGAATCAAATTGCTGACCAGCAAAAAGGCCAAGGATTTTTATGCATCCTGCGGGGCGGCGGCGCTTTGCGCCAGGGATGAGGCGCTGGATGTAGTCAGCAGGGTACAAGCCAATGCTGAGGATGTATATGCCCAGGCTAAGGCCATCCATGCAAAGAACAAGGAACAGGGCGAGGCGGAGTCCGGGGAGGCATAAGCAGCCGCCTGTGCAAAGAGGGGGAAGCGCATGGTATTTTCTATACAACATGAACTGCCCGGCAGAGTCCGTCTGCGCCTGGCCGGAGGAGCCTTGACCTTTGACCGGGCGGATGTGCTGCAAGAGGTGTGCGCCCGCCATCCCCAGGTGAAGAGGGTAAAGATCTTTGAGCGCCTGGGAGATGTGGTTCTGGAGTATAGCGGGGACAGGGCATGCCTGCTGGAGTATATCAGCGGCCTTGGATGGGAGGAGATGTCGGCTCCGGAGTATGTGTTGGAGAGCTCCTCCAGGGAGATGAATGCCTATTATTGGGAGAAGCTGATAAGCAAATGCCTGTGGAGGGGTCTGCAATGGCTGTTCTTTCCCAACAGGTTACGACAGCTCCTCACCATCAAAAATGCCCTGCCCTATGTGCGCAGGGCAGTGGCGGCCTTGATGCGGGGGGAGTGGACAGTGGATCTGCTGGATGGGGCTGCAATCACAGCCTCTGTGCTGCATGGGGATATCTCCTCGGCCGGTTCCGTTATGTTCCTCCTGCAAATAGGGGAGATATTGGAGGAGTGGACCCACAAGAAATCGGTGGGAGATTTGGCGCGCAGCCTCTCTCTGCAGGTGGAGCAGGTCTGGAAGCTGGAGGGAGGGGAGCTATATCTGGAGGATATAAGCCGCATACAGCCTGGGGATAGGATACGGGTGCATATGGGGCATCTCATACCCTTTGACGGAGAGGTTTTGGATGGTCAGGGTATGGTCAACCAGGCGTCCCTGACCGGAGAGGGAATAGCCGTAGCCAAACTGCCCGGGGACAGCGTATTCGCCGGCACCGTGTTGGAGGAGGGGGAACTGACCCTGGCCGTGCGGGAGCAGGCTGGAGGCAGCCGTTTTGAGAAGATTGCGGCTATGATAGAGGAGAGCGAGAAGCTCAAATCGAAATTGGAGGGCAAGGCGGAGCATCTGGCGGACAGGCTGGTGCCCTATACCTTGGCCGGAGCGCTGCTGACCTATGTGCTGACGGGCAATCTGACCAAGGCCATGACAGTGCTGATGGTGGACTTTAGCTGCGCCCTCAAGCTGGCCATGCCCATATCCGTACTGTCTGCCATCAAGGAGGCTGGGGAACAGGGCATCACCGTCAAGGGAGGCCGCTTCCTTGAGGCCGTGGCCGAGGCGGACACCATAGTATTTGACAAGACCGGCACGCTGACCAAGGCTCAGCCCAAGGTGGCCGGGGTGGCAATATTTGGCGAATTGGGTCCTAGAGAGGCCCTGCGGCTGGCCGCCTGCCTGGAGGAGCATTTTCCCCATTCCATGGCCAAGGCCGTGGTCAAGGCGGCTCAGGAGGCCAAATTGATCCATGAGGAGCTGCACAGCCAGGTGGAGTATATAGTGGCCCATGGCATAGCCAGCCGGGTGGAGGGCCGTAAGGTGCTGATAGGCAGCTACCACTTTGTGTTTGAGGATGAAGGCTGCCGCATACCAGAGGGCAAGGAGGAGGTATTCGCTTCCCTGCCCAAGGAATACAGCCATTTGTACCTTAGCATAGAAGGCCAGCTGGCCGCAGTGATTTGCGTAGAGGATCCCCTGCGGGAGGAGGCATCTGAGGTGGTCGCCAGGCTAAAGGCGCTGGGGCTGGAGCGGCTGGTGATGATGACCGGCGATAGCCAGCATACGGCCAAGGCTGTGGCGGCGAAGGTGGGCTTGAGCCAGTACCGTGCCGAGGTCCTGCCCCAGGACAAGGCGGCCTTTGTGGAGGAGGCCAAGGCCCAGGGCGGCAAGATTATCATGGTGGGGGATGGCATCAATGACTCTCCTGCGCTCTCGGCTGCGGAGGTAGGCATAGCCATCAGCGACGGCGCCCAGCTGGCCAGGGAGATTGCGGATATCATTATCAGTCAGGACAGTCTGGAGGGTCTGGTCAGCCTGCGCCTGCTTTCCCAGGCCCTGATGCGGCGCATACAGAGCAATTACAGGTATATCGTGGGTGGAAATCTGTTGTTGCTGGCTCTGGGATTGGCCGGATGGATTACGCCCACTGTCGCAGCACTGCTGCACAATGGCTCTACACTGGCCATAGGCCTGCGGAGCATGGGCAAATTGCAGTCGGATTAAGATTTGCGTATGAACTAGATAAAGGCCCCCCCATCCGGTTTGGATGGAGGGGCCTTTTCATTGGAGTAAGGCGGCTCGGTAGGTCTGGAGTTGGTTTTGCCAAATAAAGGGCAAAAAAAGAAGCAGATAACGGGAGTCGAACCCGCCTTTCCAGCTTGGGAAGCTAGCGTTCTACCGATGAACCATATCTGCTTGACATTCTTATTTTACAACAAAAATTGGAAATTGCAAAGGGAAAAATGGAAAAAGAATAGTTTTTCCCCGGCCTGGATGGGGAAAAAGTAGCGGTACGCAAAGCCGGCCATTTGCGCTATGATGGAGAAAAAGTACAACAAGGAGGTCTGTATGTCCAATTTGGCCATTATCACTGCACGGGGGGGCAGCAAGAGGATACCCAGGAAGAATATCAAGGATTTTTGCGGCAAGCCCATACTGGCATATTCCATAGAAGCGGCGCAGGACAGCGGCATATTTGACGAAATCATGGTCAGCACAGACGATGAGGAGATAGCCCGGGTGGCCAGGGAGTACGGCGCCCAGGTGCCTTTTTTGCGCTCTGCGTCCACAAGCAATGACTATGCCACCACTGTGGATGTTCTTCAGGAGGTTTTGGGAGAATATGAGAAGCGGGGGCAGGTCTTTGAGGCATTTGCCTGCCTGTATCCCACAGCGCCTTTTCTGACTGGGGAGAAGATCAGACAGGCTTATCAGACCATGGAGGCCGCCCGGGCACAGCAGGTGGTCAGTGTGGTGCAGTACAGTTTTCCTCCTCAGAGGGCCTTTGTGGTGGAGGATGGCCGGCTGGTCTATCAATATCCCCAGTATGCCTTGACTCGTAGCCAGGATCTGCCCCCCATCTACCACGACTGCGGACAATTCTACCTCTACAAGACCCAAGCCTTTTTGGAGAAGACAGGTCCCTTGTGTGATTTATGCCTGCCCTTTGTGCTTTCGGAGCTGGAGGTGCAGGATATAGACACGCCCACGGACTGGGTGATGGCGGAGGAGAAGATGAAAGCCTGGAAGCGGAGGCAGAAGGGGGAAATATGCTAGCCATACGCGCGGACGGCAACAGCCTGTTGGGCACTGGGCATATAATGCGATGTCTGTCCATAGCCAAGGCGGCTAGGCGGCTGGGGGAGGACTGCGTTTTCTGGCTGGCTGACGGCGAGGCTAAGGCTCTGTTGGAGGGCAGCGGATTCGCTGTGGAGGTGCTGGGCAGCGATTACAGGCATATGCTGGGGGAGCGGGAGGCGCTGGAGGCAGTGTGGAGCAGATACCGCCCCCAGAGAGTATTGGTGGATTCCTACTATGTGGAGCCGTCGTATTTTGCCTATCTGCGGCAGATGGAGAGTCGGGCCGGCATTGCCTATATAGACGATCTCCTGGAGGGGGTTTACGACTGTGATCTTCTGCTGCACTATGCAGTGGACGGTGAGGAGAGGCGGTCATGGTACGAGAAGAGATACATCGAGGCGGGGCTGCCCTGCCCTCAGCTGCTCTTGGGGCCATCCTTTGTCCCTCTCAGGGAGGAATTTGCCCGCGTTACAGAGAGGGAGTTTGCGGAGCATATTTCCCGGGTGCTGGTGCTGACGGGAGGCTCGGACGTATCCCATACGGGATTGGCATTGTTGGAATTTTTGGAGCAAAATCCGCAATTTGCCGGCTGGGAGATGGATTTTGTGGCCGGGCGGCTGAATTTGGATCTGGAGGCCATGGAGAGAAAGGCCCATAATCTGCCCCGGGCACATATACACGCCCATATAGAGGATATGCGCAGCCGGATGGAGCTGGCAGACATAGCCATATCCGCTGGAGGAAGTACGCTGTATGAGCTCTGTGCCTGCGGCACACCCATGGTAATGTATACCTGCGCTGATAATCAGCAGCAGGGGGCTAAAGCCATATCTCGGGCGGTGGGAGCGCCCTATGTGGGGGATGCCCGGGGGGCGGAGAGTTTTGCCCGCCGATTGATGGAGGCCGTGGTGTCACTGGCGGCCGACGGGGCAAAGCGCAGGGAACAGAGCAGGGTTCAGAGGGAGCTGGTGGACGGGCGGGGGGCAGAGCGCATATGCCGCCGGCTGCTGGACATGGAGATACCCGCTTAATGTATTGCATGGAGGGAAATATGGAGAAACAGACATGGCTGGAGGCGGTAGAAAAATCTGCGGCTGGGAGGCTGTTGTGGTATTTTGACCAGATCAGCCGCATACCCAGGGCTTCCGGAAATTGCCGGGCCATAGGCGAGTACCTGCTGGATAGGGCCAGTATGCTGGGATTGGAGTCTGTCATGGATCAGGCAGGCAATGTGTTGGTGTGGAAGCCGGCCTCCCCCGGCTGTAGAAATCTGGCGCCGGTGATCTTGCAGGGGCATATGGATATGGTGGCCGTACAGGATGGGGAGTGGCAGGGGGATTTTGCCAATGATGGCCTGGAGCTGGCTTTGGATGGGGATATGCTCTATGCCCGGCACACCAGTCTGGGCGGGGATAATGGCGTGGCCCTGGCATTGTGCCTGGCGCTGATGGAGTCTGAGGAGGCTGTCCATCCGCCTCTGGAGCTGGTATTTACCGTGGATGAGGAAACCGGCATGGACGGGGCCCGGGCGTTGGAGAGCGGAAGGCTGTCCGGCCGGCGTATGATCAATCTGGACTCAGAGGGAGAAGGGGTCTTTCTGGCCGGCTGCGCAGGAGGCATGCGGGTGGTGGCCGGATGTTCCTATGCGCCCAAGGCCTGTCCGGGCAGACGTCTCATCCTGGGGCTGGAGGGGCTGGCCGGGGGCCATTCCGGCATGGAGATAGACCAAGGTGGCGCAAATGCTCATGTGGAGATGGGCAAATGGCTGATGGCGCTGCACCGGGAGAGGCCGTTGGCCTTACAGGCCTGGGAGGGAGGGGCGGCGGACAATGCCATATGCGCCCAGAGCCGGGTGGCGCTGCTGATGCCAGAGGAGGATCTGCCTTGGTTGAAAGAGAGGGCTGCGGCCTGGGAGGCGGAACTGCGCCAGTGCTATGGCCATAGGGATAAGGATTTGGCCCTGCGCTGGGCCTGGGATACAGAGGGGACGCCGTCGGATTTGGGTTTGGCCGGGCCGGAGTTGGAGGAATTGCTGCGCTGGTTCTGTTCTATGCCCTCCGGTGTGGTGGCCCATAGCCGGGATATGGGGGGACTGGTGGAAACCTCCCTCAATCTGGGCGTGCTTCGCATGAGGGATGGGCATTTGCAGGGTCATTGGGCCCTGCGCAGCAGCAAGGAGGAGGAGAAGTACAGGCTGGCCGGGCAGATGAAGAAATTGCTGGAAGATGGCATATGCTTGGGCAGGCCTCACTGGGAGAGCCATGGGGATTACCCTGGATGGGCTTACAACCCCCATTCCTCTTTGCTGGAGCAGTGCGCCCGGGTCTATGCCCGTACCACGGGCAGACAGGCCCGGATAGAGGCCATACATGCGGGCTTGGAATGCGGATTCTTCTGCCAAAAAATACCCGGTCTGGACTGTGTATCCCTGGGGCCGGATATGTGGGATATACACACTCCCAGGGAGAGGCTCTCCATATCCTCGCTGGAGAGGATTTGGGAATTTTTGCTGGCACTGTTGGCTGAGATGGAATGAGGGGGCGGCCCTGAGTTCCGGTATACAAATCTCTGTGCCTGGGGCGGAGGCTTTTGGGTCTGGAATACAAAGCTCTGTGTATAGATCGGAGCCACTTGGGTCTGGAATACAAGGCTCTGTGTATAGTGGGGAGGCTCTGGAGCTTGGTATACAAATGTCTGAGTCCGGCGCGGAGGCTTGGGAGTCTGGGGATGCAAAGATCGGGCCTGGAGCAGTGGTTCTGGTGTTTTGTTATACAAAAAGCACAGGCAGGGGGATGTCCTCTGCCTGTGTTCTTGTTGTGCTAAAAGGCCCCGCCCTGGGAGCTGGGCCTTTTCTGCTCATTATACATACCGGATTATTTGGAAAAATTTGGTCAATTAGATATTTTTACCTAATTAAACATTTTTGGCAATCAGATCGTATAATGCGGTCAGTTCCAGGGGGCGGTAGAAATAGTATCCCTGGGCATAGTCACAGCCGGCCTTGGTGGCTATATCCAGCTCCAGCTGGGTTTCCACACCCTCCACGCAGACTTTTTTTCTAAACTTGTGGCAGCTGTACACGATACTGGAGATAAAGTCATAATTCTCTGCGGAATTGGACATGCCCTGCATCAGGCTGCGGTCCAGCTTCACGATATCCGAGGGATATTTGAGCAGCAATTCCAGGGAGGAGTAACCAGCGCCGAAGTCGTCCAGCGCCACCCGCATATTCAGCGCCTTGCAACCGTCTATAAACTGCTGCAGCTTCATGGGGCTGTCATCGTAGTGGGTTTCGGTCAGCTCCATAATCAGATTGTTGCCGGGCAGCTGCCATTTCTTCAAGGTCCTCTCCATATGGGGGAGGAAGTCATCGTCCAGTATCTGATGGTAGCTGACATTGAAGTCCAGGCTGAAATTCTCCATATAGGAGGTGTTAATGCGTTTGCAGCAGCGAACGGCCTGTTCAAATATCCATTTGCCCACCGGCAAAATCAGCTTGTTTTGCTCCAGCATGGGGACAAAGACGGCTGGGGAGACATCCTTGCCCTGGTATTTCCAGCGCAACAATAGCTCTCCCGAAATAATCTTGCCCGTTTCTATGGAGATAATGGGCTGTATCACCACCCGGAAGTTGTTGAAATTGTCTATGACATCTCTGGAGAGATCCATCATCATGCGGTTCTGGTTCTTCCGCCTCTGTATGGTATGCATGGAGTGAACGACAAATTCCTCCGTGCTGTCCTTGGCCAATTCCATCAAACTGATAATATCCACCATGATATCATGGGGTGAGTTGTCCGTAGAGGATTCCGTCAGCGTGCCTATGGAGCAGGGAACCCGCACGGCCAAATTATATTCCAGGTAAAGATTGTGTATGGTATTGCGTATGCGACGGGCGATTTCTGCATCCTCCAGCAAACATTCGGGCATCTTCACGGCCAGGAAGCGCAACCCGTCCAGGCGAAAAAAGCGCAGCATTCCGTTGAACTGGCTCACCAGTCGGGAGGCCATATCCTTGAGCAGGTTGTTGGCCACCAGACGGCCCCGCAGCTCGTTGATTTTTTCAAAGCTGTTGACCCGGAAGCCTATAAAAGTCAGCGTAGGGCAACTCTGCTGCAGATCATGGATCAGGTGTATGGCCTGCTGCTCCTTGGGGAAGTTGGTAACCGGATCTATGGTAAAATGGTAATTGAGCTTGGTGACTCCCCCGGAAAAGAACAGGGGTTTGGTTCTTTCTTCATCCCAGCACACTACGCCGCTGCAGTGGATCCAGAAATCATTGCCGTTTTTGTCCCTTACCCTATAGCGCAGATCGTGAGAGGAACGCTTCTCCGGGATAATAGAGGATATATCTGCCTGGTACAATTCCAAATCTTCCTGGAAAGGGATGAATTTTTCCCATTCCTTCAGGAAGCCGGGGACCACATTGCTGGGGAAGCCGAATAGTTCCCGCAGAGGGTCGGAGATATAAAAATTCCTCGACTGCATATCTCCAAAGAAAGGGTAATGCTCTGCTATGGATACGGAGTGAAAAAAGGCGTCCATATCAAAGTAATTGTCATTGATAAAGCTGTACAAGCCCTTTAGAGCCTTGGGGTTGGCCAGAGTGAGATCCAGATGGCGGTTGTCCCCCTCGCCGGAGCCGGCCGAATCCGGCGCGTCCATCTCCTTTTCCTTTTCGCCTATGCGCATTTTCTTGTCTGCCTGCATATTTTGTTCGGCCACAGACAGCAAATCCCGCAATTGTAAATCCTGGCTGTCGGACCAGGCATGGCCCATGGCCACGGAGTAGGGCATTTTTTGCAATATGGCTTCAATCTGGGCGGCTTTATCCCAGAACATGACCTTTTCCATATCCGGGCAGACCACTACGAACTCGCCGCTGTATATATGAAAGACCTTCTCGTTTTCAAACAAATGCAATAAAGCCTCGCCCACCTCCTTGAGCACGGCCTCCATGACCTGGTATCCCTTGTTGGCATTGATCAATTTTAGGCGGAACAATTCCACATAAATCAGGCCGCAGCATTGTTGTTTCCAGGGGGCGGAGAGGGTTTCGTCAAAGGCGTGCAGATTGTAGGTGCCGGTAAAGGGGTCATACGTCTCCAGGCGCTTGACCTCCCTTTCGAGATCCCGCATTTTGATATTACTGCCCAAAAAATTGCCCACCCAAGTGAGCGCAGGGATGATTTGCGCCGCCTTGTCCATATCGGCATTGTCCACGCCTATAAAGCCTATCACCTCTTTGTCCAGATAGATGGGAGCCACGATCAGAGAGTGTATGCCCTGGTCATTGAGTACGGCATAGGCCTCCGGAGCTTCCTCCCTTATGTCCTCCAGGTTGTGAATGATGACCGGCTCTCCCCGGTCAAAGCTGTCAAACCAGTCCTGTATGGTTTCCTTGGGTTCGCATTGCAGATGCTCAATCTGGGCGCTGACACCCGGAGCGCACCATTCGTAGGTGTTGGTGACAAAGATTTTGCGGGTAATTTCAAATATATAACATCGATCGCAATCAAACTCCTGCCCTATCAGGGCAAGCAGCTCTTCTATGCCGTCCTTGGAATTGCCCAGTTCGGCCATTTGCTGCAGCCAGAGGGCGGAACTGTTTTCTTCGGATATGGATATTTGGGATGATGCATTTGCGTCCATCTTGAACTCCTTTATACAGAGAAAAAAAGGGGCTGAAAAGGATGTCTTTCATGATGTCGGTAATAATGTGCGCTAGCAAAGGAAAGCATCGAAAAATAGACTACCCCCAATAATACTTATAGAGATTATTATCATTATAGAGCATTTACAGGCAGGCTTCAAGAATTTAGCCTCCAAAAAAGAAACGAAACTATACGAAAAATGGAGAATATAGAGATAAGATCTTAAAAAAATGCGGGGATGTATCTGCCATGGTCCATGGGAAACCGGATTTTGTGCCTATATTTTGCCGCGCTGAGGCGGGGCGTATTTTTCATTTTTTATGGATTGTGCTTGTTTGTTCAGCAAGCGTAATACTGACATCACAAGCAATATAGAAAAAGCATAGCATTGAGTTTCACTTTTGGCAAGGCAGAAAAGGTCAACAAAGTATTGCAGTTAAAGGCTTTTATGACAATTATCTCTCATACTGCACAATGCAAAGCTGAACAAATGAGTTTCGGTTTATTTGCCCTTAATTCTCTTTGTATTTTGTGGATAGGCATAACAACTTTATACTATTGTATTACTGTTTATTTAAGGGGTATCATCAGAAGTTCCCAGATAATCCAGAATTGATTTTTAGGAATAGGATATATAAAATATAGGTTAATCCATTAAAATCAATCTGGGGTCAATCTGGTTAATCTGAGGATTATATATAAAAAGGACCTCAAGAAAATAGTCGGAAAAATAAGGAAAAAAGTTTATTTTGCCTATGTACTTTCAGAAAATAATGTGGTATAATATATACAGGTCGGAAAAGACCAGTTAATTTAATATTTTGAATGCTTAGAGAAGCAAAGTTACCTTTAGACGAGGTTTAACTGGCTTCTCTTTTTTGTTGCCTAAAATCAAAAGGAAAGGAACAAGGAAAATGGATAACAAAACAAATAAGCATGAATTTGCGTGTAATGCTGGTAAGGTTACCGAGTATGAAGTAAAGGAACATATTGACACTATCATGGTGGGCTTTCGTGGATTCTCAAAGGAAGTGTCGATTGTAAAGTGGAACGACAAGAAGCCTGTGTTTGATATTAGAGCATGGCGAGTATCTGACAGAGACGGATTGCAATATCCTTTGCGTGGTATCACTTTCTCTAAGGAAGAGTTTATCAAGTTAAGGGAAATCTTGAACAGCATTGATGTGAATTGCATTGATGAATATATGTGAGCAAAGAATGTGAGGTATTGAATATGAACGGAGCAAAGACTGACGAAAGGAATTATTATGCTGAAAGCTACATTGCTTTAATCGAAGCAATTATCAAGGAAACAGCTTCAATAATCAAAGACATAAAGAAAGCAATGGGCGAGGTGTGAAAATGGGAAAGAAAAAACTACAAGGTGCAGACGGAATGAATTTTCAACTGCAACTTACAATAAAAGGCTTAGAGAGTATAAATCTTCCAGAGGAAAATCTCACGAATGAATCTGGAAATGACATAATGAAAATATCTTGTTGGGGCGGCAAACTGTCTGCTTATGTGAATTTGCCTAACGCAATCAGGCCAAACAATGTGCAGCCATTTCAACTATCTGATTGTATTAAAATCGAATTGGTAAGAAACCAAGTCATTGAGCACATGAGGTCATATTTGCAAAAGCACTTAAAGGATAAGTATTCTGATGAATTTCTCTCAATGATGAGTGTCACAAAAATGGAGTGCAATCTAACGATAAAATGCGTTGGGGATTGTAAGCCAAAGGATGTGATTAGATTGTTTGAAAGGTCATTTGCAAAGGTTACTGTTTATAAGGAAACCGACCCAAACGGAAAAACACACAAGAAACCAGAACGAGGAATCACAACAACCAAGCCCCATGAATGGGTGTTAAAGGTGTATGACAAAACCTTTCAGCAAAGGCAAGCAGGCAATCTTAAAGTTGAGTCAAATCTGATTCGTGTGGAATTGGTGTTCTTAGACAGAATGCTTGACCGTATGTATTCGAGCAAGAAATCATTAGAGGACATTCTCACAAGGAAAGCAATCAAAACGCTGATTGACCAGTACCAAGAAACCTTTGACGAGATATGCAAAAAGAACATTACGCCTATGCTGAATGCTTGTGTACAAGAGATATTTGAAAGTTTAACTTACTCTACTCCACGAAAGGAAGTAAGCGAAACTTTGATTAAGTGTAAGGAACTCATTGTAGATACTGAGGTATTACGCAAGGCATTAAAGAAGTGGTATGTATTCAAGAAACAGCCTGATAGCTCAAAACGAATTGTTTCATTTTATCGAGAGAAAAATATGGGTTTTCCAGAAGATGTGCTTAGAACGCTCAAACTCATGCACAACTCTTTAGGATAAAACAGGTCTGAAAAGTAACATTCGATGTTACCCTGTGACCCCAAACTTGAAAAACTGAAAATCTCATAAATTGAGCATAAACCACTATTCATTGGGGTGTAAAAGGTGTTTCACAAGGCATTTGAGCAAATTGCAAAAATCAAATCTTGTCCATAATTATATGAGACAGAGATACAAACAGATAACAGTACATTAACAGTAAGGGGGTGTTCACTAATGCAGGTAGAACGCATATCAGCAGACATTACATTGAAGCACAAACCCAGAACGGGAACACAGGCTTACAATATGCTGATTGAATCTCTCAAAGCAGAGATACAGGAAAAGCAAGAGATTTTATCTCATCTCTCACAAGACAAAGTAAAACAGAAATTCATAGAGAACTGGAATCCTACAACAAGGAGCGTGAACATCTATGATATGTAGGAAGGAGTGATTTTCTATGCCTTATGCTAAAGGACAAAGTGGTAATCCAAAAGGCAGACCTAAGCAAACCGCAGAGCAGAAATCACAAAAGGAGCAATTTCAGAGGTTGCTTAAATCTTCTACCGTTGAAGCTCTGCAAAGCATAATCCAGATTGCCAATGACAGATATAACAAGGACCGATTCAATGCTTGTAAGTACATCATTGACAAGGCTTATGGTGCAAATACTGCTTTTCTTTTAGACGGTACAGAAGATACTGCTCCTACTGTGATTAGGATTGTTCCATACGGTAAAGAAAACGAGGACTGGAACGAAGATGACTGGGAAGATGAATGGAACAATGCCCCAGATGAAAATGAGGACGAATAATTATGGTTAAGATTACAAACGGAACAGTTACCACAGAGGTAACCAAAGGTGCGTATGATACATTCTACAAGGAGCAAGGCTTTATGATTGTGTCAGACGAAAACGAAAATATCGAATGGGAGGAAGAAGAAAATGACTAAAATCAATACAGTTGCAAACAACGGACTGACTATCGTTGAGAACTATAATAAACTGCTTGAACAGTTCAGAAAAGCAAAGACCATTGATGATGTGCGTATTCTGGTTGCAAGTGTCAGAGATTTTATTTCTGTGTATAAGCGTGTAGATAAGAACATGGTAAATGAAATCTATGAAAAGCTCCAGGGCAAACTTCACGATATGGTTGCTGAAAATGCTTTTGTGTATGACCGTATGAATAACAGGGTTGAGGAAATCCGCAATCGTGGTTATGACTATGCAAATGAAAAGGACGATACACAAGCAGTACAGAGCAAAGCACTTCAGCTTATGTCTCAGATGCCTAAAGTGATGAACAGCAATCATGCAAACCGTATTACTAAGGTTTTGACAGATTCTATCAATTCTGGTGTTATCGGTAGCAAGGCTGTTCTGGAACTGCTTAAATATCCTGCTTATGCTGATATGGTATCTGCAAAGATTAGGGAGCGTGCTTTTGAGGGTAGTAAATCTTCTGCTGAACAGGCTTTTGACAGATTGAAAGAATCTGAACTGAAAGAAGCTGAACAAGGGCTTGCTTCTGTGTATATGCAGGGATTCCACCTTAGAAACATTGAAAAACAGGTTAATGCGTTTAAGAAGCCTTCCGCATGGAATCCAGACGAACAGACAGCATAAAGGATAATCCCAGAATAACACAGGATAATCCAGATTGAATCAGAAGTCATAAGGTAATGTATTCCTATGGTATAGGATAAAAGTTCACCAGAAGTCAACAGAGAACCTCTGGGGATAAACATAAAATTGAGAATAAAATAAATCGGTCACTAAAGAATAGTCCAGTTGTCCAGACGGAGCAAACACAAAAACATGGACAACAATACAATAGTTCAGATGAATTTGTATTCGTGTCCCTAATCGAAAGGGAGAATACAAAATGGCAAAGAAGAATAATGCAAACAATACGAACACTTTACCAGAGCAGGAGTTTAACTTTATTGTATCAGATGTACGCATTCCTCGTATGGTGCCTTTACAGACTCTTGCAGATGAATCTGGTATTTCATATAAAGCACTTTGGCAGATGTGCAAACAGAACAAAATCGTGCATATTAAGTCCGGTAATAAGTTTCTTGTGAATGTGGATAAATTCATTGAGTTTCTCAATACCGGCGAAACGGAGGTTGAGAGCAATGACAAAGAGAGCAACACAGCATAAAAGCAATACCCCTGTTGAATGGGAACAGGCAGAGGGATTTTCAAGGTATCTTATTTCTACTGACGGGCAGGTTTACAGTATCGACAATGACAAAATCTTAAAGCCAAATAGGAATAGTTCTGGTTATGTAAGAGTTCCCTTATACAATGATGAAAATGAGTATAAACAGACTTTGGTTCATCGCTTGGTGTATATGGCTCATGTTGGTCCTATTCCAAAGGGTATGCAAATCAATCATAAGGACGAGGACAAAACAAATAACTGTATTGAGAATCTTGAAGTTGTCACACCAAAACAGAATATTCATTATGGAAGTGCTTCCATTAGACGGAGCGAAAGCGTTAAAAGGTACTGGCAAGAAAAGAGAAAAATGGCCGCTTGTTGATGTGGTATCAGAATTTATACTTTTTGAAACCATGCAAATGAAACCTCAAATAAGTATCAGAAAGTATGCGTAAAAACTTTTGATTATTCTCATAAAAAGTGTGTACTTTTTGAGACTTGCCTGATATGATTAAATCAGAAACGAACAGATGTTCGATAAAGAAATGAGGTGTTCAGATGAACGATAAGTTTAAGAATGACAAGCTAAAGTTTGAGCTTATCAGAAACGCTGATTTGGTGTGTACGGATTGCCTATACAAATATGACGATACGAATATGCCATGCAATGTTTCTAAATGTGAGATGTACGAAGAAAAGCCCTCTACCGTTATTGATGGTGGAAACTGTGATTTATACGATAAGGGGGTGTCTGAATGAAATATGTAGCTTATCACAGGACAAGCACAAAGGACCAGCACTTAGACAGAGGAATTGCAGAACTCACCAAGTATTGTGCTGATAATGCAATTTCTCTGTATAAGGGCAAGGTCTACACAGACCAACAGACAGGAAAGAACTTCAACCGACCACGCTACACAATGCTGAAATATGAAATTCTTGAAAGTGGTGATGTGCTGATCATCACAGAACTTGACCGATTAGGACGAAACAAGGAAGCCACACTAAAGGAATTACGATTCTTTAAAGACAACGGTATTCGTGTTATGGTGTTAGAATTGCCCACAACATTGATTGACCTGTCAGCTATGGAAAACTCAATGGCTCGTATGATGTTAGAGACTATCAATAATATGATGATTGAGTTGTATGCAAGCATGGCACAGGCTGAAATTGAGAAAAAAGAGAAAAGACAGCGAGAAGGCATTGAACAGAAAAAGGCTCGTGGAGAATGGGACGATTATGGCAGACCAAGAGTTATGGACCTTGAAGAATTTGCTACCCACTATCGCTTAGTACAGCAAGGGGAAAAGAAACCATTTGAACTGATGAAAGAATTAGGTATGACGAAGCCGACCTTCTATCGTTACAAAAATCAAATTGAGAAAGGGTGTTAAGAATGGCATCTGTTAAAAGAGTTGAGTACAAAAGCGGTAGAGTTGTTTATCGCATAGTTATCTGTCAAGGATACGATAAAAAGGGAAACAAACTGGTTAAGAATCTTACATATTCAGTCAATCAGTCAGCAACACCCAAACAACAAGAACGAGAAGCGAAAAAGTATGCCATGGATATGGAAGATAAACTGAAATATGGCTACGACTACAACGCAGAAAAAATGTCATTTGAAGATTTTGCATACAAATGGCTTGAGAGTGTTAAAGATAACATTGCTTATGGCACCTATGCAGGATATAAACAGGTTTTGGAAAGCAGAATAATTCCCTACTTTAAGGGAGACAAGATTGCTCATATCAAAACACCACACATTGAAGCCTTTTATAGAACTCTGGTTGACGATTATTCCGCAGGTACAATAAAGAGATTTGCTAATGTGTTGAATCTGATTTTTAAGACAGCCAAGCGTTACAGCATGATTGAGAACAATCCTTGCCAAGACGCACAAAAACCAAAGAGAAAAGACGAGGACGAGGGCTTAAAGTTCTTTACTCCAAAGCAAGCATTGATGTTTATGAAATCTCTGGATATGTCATACGAGGTAACCTACAAAGGCCATCAGCGTATTGATGATACAGGTAAACCATACTATGTGAATGAGTACACAGAATCCTATACTGTGCCTACACAATACAAAGTGTTCTTTACTCTCTCATTGTTCTGTGGATTCAGAAAAGGCGAAACACTTGCTTTGCACTGGAATGACATTGACTTTAAGGAAAAGAAAATCTCTATTTCAAAGTCTGTGGGTATGACAGAAAACGGATTTGATTATAAAGAACCTAAGACAAAGAAATCTGTCAGAAAGGTATCTATTCCAGATGATGTAATCCCACTTTTGAAGCAGTATCACTTTGAGTACATACAGACACGATTTAGTCATGGTACTGCATGGCAAGGCGATTTGAGCAATGGCGGTAATCTGTTCATTCAAGCAGACGGAAAGCTTATGGGGCATACAACACC
>JBGYPP010000045.1:0-21032 GCA_041838515.1 Acetatifactor sp.
AGACAGAAGAAAGACAAGACAGAAGAAAGACAAGACAGAAGAAAGACAAGACAGAAGAAAGACAAGACAGAAGAAAGACAAAATTGAAGAAAGTTAAGACAGAAGAAAGACAAGACAGAAGAAAGGCAAAATAAAAGAAAGACAAAACAGACATAACAGACAGATAAGACAAAACAGACAAAATAGACAAAACAAAAAAGACTCCCGCAGGAGTCTGAAAAAAGCTGCTGACGGGAATCGAACCCGTGACCTCCGCACTACCAATGCGACGCTCTACCGACTGAGCCACAGCAGCCTGGGCTTTTCCAAGCCACAAAAGAGATTATAGCAAGGGAGAATACCCTTGTCAATAGTTTTTTGCGAAAAAGCTAGGTTATGCCAGGGGATTGTGCTATAGTGTGCATAGGCTGTAGGAGTCAGGCCTGGGAGAATGTGGAGGTCATATGCAAGGGGAAGTTTTGGGAAGAACTTTGAAATGGGTGGCCCTGTTGACCATGCTGGTGGATCACAGCTGTGCCGTGGTATTGTCAGCATATGCGCTGAGGCAGGGCGATGGGCGGCTCTTGGAAATCAGCCAGGCGCTGCGTCTGACGGTGGGCAGGATCGCCTTTCCTCTGTACTGTTTTTTGCTGGTGGAGGGTTTTGTACACAGCCGGAACCGCCTGCATTACGGATGTCGCCTGCTGGGATTTGCGCTGCTGGCGGAGCCGGCCTTTGACCTGGCGCTCAGAGGTCGTTGGTGGAGCACAGATTACCAGAATGTGCTGTGGACCCTTTTGCTGGCTCTGATGGGCATGGCGCTGATGGAGAGGGCGGCGGACTGGGGGAGAGAGGCCGGAGCCTGGCCTGGAAAGGCGCTTGCCTCCCTGGCCGGGGTGGCGGGGCCTGCGCTGCTGGTATATTTGGCTCAGGCCGTGCACACGGATTATGGCGGCTTTGGCGTAGCCGTCATTTTTGTGCTGTACGCCTTTCGGGAAAAAAAATGGCTGGCTATATTATCGGCCAGCCTGGTGTTTGGGCTGATGGGCAGGGCGGAGTGGACAGCGCCCTTGGCTTTTATCCTGGTATATTTTTATAGGGGGCGCAAGGGAGGCGGAGCCATTGGGGCCGGTTGCCTGCCCTCCTGGGTGGGGCAATATGCGTTCTATGCCTTTTATCCCCTGCACCTGCTGGGTCTCTCCCTGCTGGCCTCCGCCATGGGGCTTAGGCCCTGGCCTTAGATCAGCCCCAGGTGGGATAGCAGGATTTGGATGCCCATGAGTATGAGCAGTATGCCCCCCGCCATCTCCGCTTTGGCCTTAAACCGCAGGCCGAAGCGGTGGCCTGCCCACACGCCTCCCATGGAGAGGCAGAAGGTGGTCAGGCCGATGGTACAGACGGAGAGGAGGATGTCCGCCCGCAGCAGGGCCAGCGTAATGCCCACGGCCAGCGCATCTATGCTGGTGGCCAGCGCCAGGGGCAGCATATGGGAGGCGGAGAGGGAGGGCATGGGGCAGGTATCCTCCGGCTGCAAGGCGGAGCGTACCATGCCCAGGCCGATAAAGCCCAGCAGCACAAAGGCAATCCAATGGTCTATAGCTGTGATATATCTCTCGAAGCGGCTGCCCAGCCAGTATCCCAGCAAGGGCATCAGGGCCTGAAAGCCGCCAAACCATAGGCCTACAGTGGCAGCCCCCTTGACAGAGAGTTTTTTCATGCCCAGGCCTTTGCATAGGGCCACGGCAAAGGCATCCATGGAAAGGCCTATGGCTATAAAGAGCAGGGCGGGTGCGGACATGGGTATCTCCTTTCGCTCTACGAAGATGGTGAGAAAATAGATTTTTTCGGATAAAGTGAAAAAAGCCGCCTGTAGCCAGGCGGCTTTTTGTCGGCATGGATTAGGCTACGGTTACGTTGGTAGCGCGTACCTTGCTGCTGTTCTGAGGATCGGTCTCGGTATCAAAGGTTACCTTCTGGCCCTCTTCCAGGGACTTAAAGCCCGTGGCGTTGATGGCGGAGAAGTGTACGAATACCTCGTCGCCGGTAGCATCGTTGGTGATGAAGCCATAACCCTTTTGTGCGTTGAACCACTTTACAGTTCCGTTGTTCATTTTTGAACCTCCTTGAAATTGCGGGTCTTGCCCAGTGAAAAATGTGATTCTACAGAGATGTAATTCTAAAATGTAGGCAATAAAATCACATATTTTTGTAAGTCATCATAAAAAGTCAAAATGATTTACAAAAATATGTGAGATCAATGACTTTCATTCAGAATACCTCTGTATATTATCATTGAAAGGAATTTTTGTCAATGGGGGAAAGGCGGTTTTTGCTAAATAATATAGAAAATTTTTGCGCCCCGCGCATGGCAGGGCGCAAAAGGCGCTATGTTCAGTCAGCAAAGCGTACTATGCCCTTGCGGGGCGTGGCCGGAGGCAGGGGAGAGGCGGGATAACCAAAGGCGGCTATGCCATATACCTCATGGTTTGCAGGTATGCCCAGGCTGTCCAGGAACTTGCGTATGGGTGGAGCATCGCTGATGGTCTGCATTTGGTTGAGCCATACGCTGCCTATGCCATGGGAGTGGGCGGCCAGGAACATATTCTCCATGGCGCAGGCATTGTCCTCCTTGCCGAAGCGGCTGTTCTTGAGGTTGGAGGGGATGATCAGCAGACTGGGCTTATACATATCGAAGCCTTGACGGGCCAGTTCTTCCTCTATCAGTCGGGCCAGAGTGGCGATGGTCTTGGCGTTCCGCAATACGGTAAACTGCCAGATCTGGGCATCCATGCCGGAGGGGGCGTATAAGGCCGCATCCAATATATCCGACAGTATCTCTCCGGGTATGGTCTGGCTGGTAAAGCTGCGGCAACTGCGCCGGCCCAGCAAATTTTCCATTACAGCGTTCATAGGTTTCCTCCCTTTCTTACAAAAAACTCCCCCCAGCAGCTTATCCTGTTAATAACAGTGTAACGAAAAAATGCCTTAAAAGCAAGGAAAGCCCATCGGTTTTTTGGTGAAATCAACAAGAAAATAACGATAAAATAGGAAATGGCGCTTGCTTTTCCCCCGCCTCCGGCATAATATTGTGAATAGAGGTAGGGTATTTCCGGCCTTGGTCTGGGTCTTTTTCCGGCTCTGGGAATACATGGGAATGATGGCAAAAAAGGAGAACAGTATGCGTATAGCTGCGTTGGAGGCAGGCGGAACCAAGATGGTATGTGCCATAGGCAATGAGCGGGGTGAGATTTTGGAGCAGGCGTCCTTTCCGACCCTGACTCCTGAGCAGACCATACCCCAAATCCGGGAATTTTTTTCAGGCAAGGATATAGAAGCGCTGGGCATAGGCTGCTTCGGGCCTGTGGATGTGGACAAGCAGTCCCCCACCTTTGGGCATATCACCACTACGCCCAAGAAAGGCTGGGCCAATTTTGATATGGTGGGCGCTTTCCGGGATTTGGGCGTGCCCATAGGTTTTGATACAGATGTCAACGGATCGGTGCTGGGAGAGTGGAAATGGGGCGCCGGCCGGGGGCTTAGGCATTTGATCTATATCACCATAGGCACGGGCGTGGGCGCGGGCATTATCTCCGGCGGCAAGCCCTTTCATGGGCTTACCCATGCCGAGGGAGGCCATGTGATCATGGAGAGGCATCCGGAGGACCATTATCCCGGATACTGCATATTCCACGGCAATTGCTTTGAGGGCATGTGCTGCGGGCCGGCGCTGGAGGCGCGTTGGGGGCAGAAGGCCCAATTCCTGGCGGATAAGCCGGAGGTTTGGGAGATAGAGGCCTTTTACATAGCGCAGGCGCTGGTGGATTATGTGGTGCTGTTTGCTCCGGAGCGTATTATTCTCGGCGGCGGCGTTATGCACCAGCAGCAGCTGCTGCCGCTGATCCGGGAGGCCTTTGCCAAGCGCTTTAACAATTATCTGCAGCTCGCTCCATATAAGGATCTGGACAATTTCATTGTAGGCCAGAGCCTGGATGACAAGCAGGGTATTTTGGGAGCCTTTGTGTTGGGCATGGAGGCGGCAGAGGGGAAGTAGACGGATGTGGGATACAAAGGTATTGGACCATTTTCTGGCGCGGCAGGGCCGGCTCTTTTCCCGGCCCGTGGCCTCGGACAGGCAGGAGGCGGAGGAGTTTTTGGACGAGGTCATGGCCCAGGTCTTTGAAAATGAAAAGGACTTGCGGGCGTACTTTGCCGAGGTGGGGCTGGACGTGGAGGGGGATCTGCTGGAGGCCGCCGAGGTCTTTGCCCTGGAGGATGGGCGTTTCCTGGTGGTGGAGGGATAGATGGCCCCGCAGGGAGCAGAGCAGAGAGGTTATGGCCGGCGGTTTTTGCCGCCGCTTCGGCAAGCTGCATATCGCATAGAGAAATGAGAGAGGGCGCTGCTTGGCAGATGGGAAATCCTGTGCCGGGCAGCGCTTTTTTCGCAAACAAAAACCCCCGGAGAGGAAGCGGCTCCCTCCGGGGATTTTTCTGTGCATCCGCCCGTGTACGGCGGTTCAGTCTGTGATATATGCCCTTTCCTTGATGGGTTCCAGCACATCCTTGGGAACCCATAGATCCCCGTAGCCGTTGGCCAGATCCAGGCCGGGCTTGGAGGCTCCGTGGAAATCTGAGCCGCCGCTTTTGGCCAGGCCAAAGCGCTTGGCCAGGTTGGAGAGCATATTGCGGTCAGATTTTTTGTGGGTGGGATAGTAGACTTCTATGGCATCCAGGCCGGCCAGGCTCAGGGCGGCCACCATAGATTCCAATCCCCCGGAGGGCAGTTTGTATTTGAGGGGGTGGGCCAGAACAGCCACGCCGCCGGCATCCAGGATCAGGGAGATGGCCTGAGAGGGGCTGATCTTTGCCCTGGGAACAAAGCAGGGCTTGTCATCCCCCAGATAGCGGTCAAAGGCCTCCTGCACCGTGGTCACATGGCCCAGGCTATGCATATGACGGGCAAAGTGGGCGCGGGTGATGATGCTGTCCGGGAAGGCGGCGCGCAGGTCATCCATGCTGAAGCGTATGCCGTGTTTGGCCAGCAGCGCGCACATTTTTTCATTTCTCTGTTCACGGCAGGACACAAATTCCCGGAGGCGGGAGAGGAAGTAGGAATCCTCATAATCTATGTAGAGGCCTATAATGTGGATGTCGCTGCCCTTGTACAGAGTGGACAGCTCTATGCCGGGTATGATCTTGGGCGCGCCGGAGGTCTTGGCGGCATGCTCCATGGCAGGCGCTATGCCCTCTATGGAATCGTGGTCCGTGATGGCCATGGCGTATAAGGGCTTGGTGGCCGCATATTCCACCAGTGCCTTGGGGCTTAGGCTGCCGTCAGAGCAATCCGTATGCGTGTGCAGATCCACGCACTGATCTCCCCTTGCCATGGTCTGGGCGCTGTTGTTGTGCTTGTGGGATTGGAATAAATTTTTGAACATAATCCCCCTTTATTCTAAGGAACAAATACGGGTTGTCAGTCCTCGTCATCGGTAGGGCCGGCAGTGATGATGGTACGCTTGCGCGCCATTTCGTCACTGGCCAGGTATTCGTCATAGGTGGTCACCTTGTCTATAATCTGACCGTCCGGCAGTATTTCTATGATGCGGTTGGCGCTGGTTTGGACGAACTGGTGGTCATGGCAGGAGAAGAGGGCCACGCCGGGAAATTTGATCAGCCCGTTGTTCAGTGCGGTGATGGCCTCCATGTCCAGGTGGTTAGTGGGTTCGTCAAAGATCAGGCAGTTGGCGCCCCTTATCATCATCTTGGACAGCAGACAGCGCACCTTCTCGCCGCCGGAGAGCACCTTTACCTTTTTCACCCCATCGTCGCCGGCGAAGAGCATACGGCCCAGAAAGCCCCGCACATAGGTGATATCCTTGATAGGGGAGTATCCCATCAGCCAGTCGGCTATCGTCAGATCATTATCAAATTCCCGGCTGCTGTCTTTGGGAAAGTATGCCTGGGAGGTGGTAATGCCCCATTTGTACTGCCCGCTGTCCGGCTCCATCTCGCCGGCCAGGATCTGGAACAGTGTGGTCTTGGCCAGCTCATTGCCGCCCACAAAGGCGATTTTGTCCTCACGCCCCATGGTAAAGCTGATGTTGTCCAGCACCTTCTCGCCGCCTATGGTTTTGGAGAGGTTTTCCACAAATAGAACCTCATTGCCTATCTCTCTCTCGGGCTTGAAGTCTATATAAGGGTATTTGCGGCTGGAGGGCTTGATCTCCTCCAGCTGGATTTTTTCCAGGGCCTTCTTTCTGGAGGTGGCCTGCTTGGATTTGGAGGCGTTGGCGGAGAAGCGGGAGATAAACTCTTGCAGCTCCTTGATCTTCTCCTCCTTTTTCTTGTTGGCCTCTTTCATCTGGCGTATGAGCAGTTGGCTGGACTCATACCAGAAATCGTAATTGCCGGCGTAGAGCTGTATCTTGCCGTAGTCTATGTCAGCGGTATGTGTGCATACCTTGTTGAGGAAATGCCTGTCATGGGATACGACAATAACGGTATTTTCAAAATTGATCAAAAATTCTTCCAGCCAGGCCACGGCATCCAGATCCAGGTGGTTGGTGGGCTCGTCCAGAAGCAGTATGTCCGGGTTGCCAAAAAGCGCCTTGGCCAGTAGGGTTTTTACCTTGATGGGGCCGTCCATCTCACCCATCAGGCGGCTGTGCAGCGCCACTTCCACGCCCAGGCCGGAGAGCAGTGCCGCTGCGCTGGACTCGGCCTCCCAGCCATCCATCTCGGCAAATTCCCCCTCCAGCTCGCTGGCCCTTATGCCATCCTCTTCGGTGAAATCCTCCTTGGCGTAGATGGCATCCTTTTCCTTCATTATCTCATAGAGCCTTTGGTTGCCCCGGATGACCACATCCAGCACCGGGCAGTCGTCATATTTGAAGTGATCCTGCTCCAGCACCGACAGCCGTTGTCCGGGAGTGATGGCCACCTCGCCTTTGGTGGTTTCCAGCTTGCCGGAAAGTATCTTGAGGAATGTGGACTTGCCCGCTCCGTTGGCGCCTATGAGGCCGTAGCAGTTGCCCTCGGTGAATTTGATATTGACATCTTCGAATAGCGCTTTTTTGCCTATGCGCAGGGTTACATTGTTGGCACTGATCATGTTAAAAACCTTTCTATTATTTTATTTAGGGCGTATTTTCTCAAAGTCTATTGTATCCTATAAAATACCACTAGCGCAAGAACTTATTCCCTTGGCCGGAGAGAAAAAAGCGCTTGCGCAAAGGGGGAAAGCGTGCTAGAATAGAAAAGCCGTCTATGGGAAGAGAGGCACAGCCTTATGGCTGGGGTGGACCTTCTCCTGCCAGGTGGCGGATTTTGCCCTTGGTGGCAGAGAGAATAGACAAAAATGCCATAGGACATAGAGAGGTGGAAAAATGAAAGAAGGAATTCATCCCAAGTATTTTCAAGCAAATGTGACCTGCAACTGCGGCAACAGCTTTCTGACCGGATCAACCAAGGAGAGCATACACGTGGAGATTTGCTCCAAATGCCATCCTTTTTACACTGGCCAGCAAAAGACTGTCAGGGCAGATGGCCGTATTGACAAATTTAACAAGAAGTACGGAGTGCCCCAGTAAGCGGCAAGCGAGAGGGTTTTGGGCCTCTGCGCCGGGCGCGCCGGCTGGAGGTTCTTTTTTCCGAAATATGATTGTGTTGCGGCAAAGAAAAGGTTGGGGTGCATATCTCAATCTTTTTTCTTGCTGGCGGCACTTTTGCGAGGGCGAATATGAAGAGGAAGCAAAGGTACTGCGCCATAGGCGGCCAGGCGGTGATGGAGGGCGTGATGATGAAGCGCCAGGACTCCCTGGCCATAGCTCTGCGGCGGGCAGATGGGAGCATACATGTAAAACAAGACGGGCACAAGGGCTTTTTGGCCGGCCTGTCTATAGCTTCCTGGCCTCTGATCCGGGGCGTGGTCAATTTTGTGGACTCCCTGATCCTTGGGAACAAGTGTTTGAATTACTCCATCTCCATGTGGGAGGAGGGAGAGGACAAGTCCCAGGGGAAAATTGGAGAAAAGATCCTGCCGGCATTGATCACACTGATTTCCATAGTGCTGGCGCTGGGTATGTTTGTCGTCCTGCCCTATTATTTGGCCAGCCTCAGCCAGGCCTATATACGCAACCGCTCTCTGGTGGCCATACTGGAGGGGGTTCTGCGCATAGGCCTTTTTATACTCTATGTCTGGGCTATAGGCCGTATGCAGGATATAAGAAGATTGTACCAATACCACGGAGCAGAACACAAGTGCATCAATTGCATAGAGAGGGGCAGGGAGCTGACGGTGGAGAATGTCATGCGTTCTTCCAGGCTGCACAAGCGCTGTGGCACCAGCTTTATTTTCTTTGTGCTGATGGTCAGCATAGTGCTGTTTTTCTTTATCAGGGTGGATTCCATACCTCAGAGAGTGCTGCTCCGCATAGCGCTGATGCCTGTGGTGGCGGCCTTATCCTATGAGCTGATACGCCTGGCCGGCCGTTTTGATAATGTGATTGTCAATATACTTTCTGCACCGGGCATGCTGGTCCAAAAAATCACCACCAAGGAGCCGGACCGGGAGATGGTGGAGGTGGCCATAGCTGCAGTGGAGGCGGTGTTTGATTGGAGGGCCTTTCAGAGGGAGGGCGCCGGGGAACTGCGGCCATGACCCATGGACAGGCCTGCCGCTGGGCGCAGGAGAGATTGGCGGATGTGGGCATAGAGGAAGCCCGCTGGGAGGCCCGCTGCCTCTGGCAAAACATTTCCGGCCTGGATTGGCATGACCTGTTGGTCCGGGGCGGTGAGGCGCTGGTGGAGGCAGATTGGCGCCGCCTCAGATCCGCAGTGGAGGAGAGGGCTGCCGGGAGGCCTTTGCAATATATACTGGGCAGTTGGGATTTCTTTGGCCTGTCTTTTGAGGTGGGGGAGGAGGCGCTGATACCCCGGCAGGATACGGAGGTTTTGGTGGAGGCGGCCCTGCCCTATGTTTCGGATGGCGGTCGCATACTGGATCTGTGTACCGGCAGCGGCTGTATATTGATTAGCCTTATGCATGCCAGGCCGGAGGCGGAGGGCGTGGGCGCGGATATCTCTGCAGAAGCCCTGGCCCTGGCCCGGAGCAATGGACAGCGGCTGCTGGCCGGCAGGCAGAGGCAGCCCCGGTGGCTGGAGAGCGATCTGTTCTCCCGGGTGGAGGGCCGGTTTTCCCTGATTATATCCAATCCTCCCTATATACCCAGCGGCCATATAGACGGGCTGATGGCCCAGGTGCGGGATTTTGAGCCCAGGCTGGCCTTGGATGGGGGAGAGGATGGCTTGGATTTTTATCGGAAAATCTCCCGGCTGGCTCCGGAGCATTTGGAGCCCGGCGGGGCTTTGTTTCTAGAGATAGGGCATGACCAGCAGGAGGCGGTGATGGGCCTGTTGGAGGAGGCGGGATTTGGCCGGGTCAGTGGACTTAGGGATTTGGCCGGGCTGCCCAGGGTGGTATTTGGTTTTTGGCCGGGAGGAGGCAGGAATGTTTGACCGTTTGGATGATTTGCTCATACGGTATGAGGAGCTGATGGGGGAGCTGGGCGAGCCTACAGTGGCGGACAATCAGGAGCGTTTCCGCCGGCTGATGGAGGAGCAGAGGGATCTGCTGCCCCTGGTGGAGGCGTATACGGATTATAAGAAATCCAAGCAGGACATACAGGATTCCCTGGCCATGCTGGAGGAGGAGGGCGATGAGGAGATGCGGGAATTGCTCAAGGAGGAGCTGTCCGCAGCCAAGGCCCGGGTGGAGAAGCTGGAGAAGGAGATGAAGATCCTGCTGCTGCCCAAGGATCCCAATGACGACAAAAACGTGGTGGTGGAGATACGCGCGGGCGCCGGCGGAGATGAGGCTGCGCTCTTTGCCGCACAGATGTACAGATTGTATGTGCATTATGCCGAGAAACAGCGTTGGAGGGTGGAAACCCTGAGTGCCGATGAAATAGGCATAGGCGGCATGAAGGAGGTCAGCTTTATGATTTCCGGCGCAGGCGCTTATTCCAAATTGAAATATGAGAGCGGCGTGCACCGGGTGCAGAGGGTGCCGGAAACGGAGTCCGGAGGCCGTATACATACCTCCACCATCACCGTGGCTGTGATGCCCGAGGTGGAGGATGTGGATGTGGTCATAGAGGACAAGGATATACGCATAGATGTAATGCGCGCCTCCGGAAACGGCGGCCAGTGCGTAAACACCACGGATTCCGCAGTGCGGCTGACCCATTTTCCCAGCGGCATAGTGGTTTACAGCCAGACGGAGAAATCCCAGCTGCAAAACAAGGCCAAGGCCTTTGCCCTGCTGCGCGCAAAGCTATATGATATAGAGATGCAAAAGCAGCACGATGCCGAGGCGGCCCTGCGCCGCAGCCAGGTGGGCACAGGGGACAGGTCGGAGAAGATACGCACCTACAATTTTCCCCAGGGGCGGGTTACCGATCACAGGATCAAATTGACTCTGTACAAGATAGACAGCGTGATGGACGGGGATATAGAAGAGCTGTTAGACAGCCTGATCGCAGCGGATCAGGCGGCGAAATTGGCCAAGATGCAGGGGGAGTGACGGTAGGAGGATGCCTGCCCCAGGCTGGGGAGGGATGCCGGCTCTATGGCGGGAAGTTTTGCTGACATATGGATGAACAGGGAGTTTTGCCATTGTATGCCATAGCGGATATGGGGCAGGGCTCCCTATTGTTTTCTTTGAAAACAATATATTGTATGCAAATGGCAATCTCTACTTGAATACTGGAAGCCATTGAGCCACCTGCTTGTTATAGGCAATATCAACAAGAACATGTGTTTATTATTTTATGGCCGGCGGAATGGGAGTAGGCGGTATGAGAGTAGGCGGTATGAGAGTAGGCGGTATGACGCCTTTACTGGATGAAAAAGGGATTATTGTGATTGAAAAAATACATTATTCTAAAAAAAGGGCGCTGCCCCACAGAGTGATGGCCTTTTCTCTGTGTTGCAGAACCCTTTTGGAACGGCGGGGATTCTAGAGGGGAGGATGCGTTCATTCCTCCTCCTTTTCCTCTTCGCCGGGGGGGGAGGCCTCTCCCTCCTCCGGCAGGTCTATCTGTATTTTCACTATGCGGTTCTGGTCCACGGTATGCACCTTGAGGCTGGGGCCGTTTTCTATGCGCACCTCATCCCCCTCCTGGGGCAGCCGATCCAGGGAACCTATAACAAAACCGCCTATGGAGTCATATTCCTCAGAGTTGAGTTTGGTGCCCAGCGCATCGTTTAGGTCATCCAGGTTGAGGCTGCCCTCTACCAGATAGCTGCGCTCTCCCAGTGTCTGTATCAATTCCGCCTCATCGGCGTCGTATTCATCCCGTATATCGCCTACGATTTCCTCCAGTATATCCTCCATGGTGATCATGCCCACGGTCACGCCGTATTCATTGAGAACAAAGGCCACGCTGGCCGTTTTTTGGCGCATCTCCGGCAGCAGGTCGGATATTTTCTTGAATTCATAGGTGTAATACGCTTCCCGCAGGCTGTCCCGCACCTGGAAATCCTGCCCCTGGGGCGTGAGTATAAAGTCTTTGATATTGATAATGCCTACTATATTGTCCTTGTCCTCCATGTACACCGGCAGGCGGGTGTACATGGAGCTGCGGAACTCTTCCAAAACCTGTTCATAGCTGGCATCTATGCTTACGGTCACCATATTGATGCGGGGCATCATAATGTCCTTGGCCACGGCCTCCGAGAAATCAAACACATTGTAGATCATATTTCTCTCGTCAGATTCTATCACCCCGTCCTCATGGCTGACATCCACATAGGTCTTTAGCTCATTTTCCGTCATGGTGGAGGTCTTTTTGCTGGGGTCTATCCGCAGTATGTAGAGCAGTATGCCATGGGAGAGTTTGTCTATGACAAATATGACCGGGGTCAAGGCCCGCATAAGGGCCAGAATGGCTCCGCTGTAAAAAAGGGATATGCTGTCGGCGTTAAACATTGCCCAGGTCTTGGGTATGATCTCGCCGAACATCAGAACCACAAAGGTCAAAATGCCCGTGGCTATGCCCACCACCCAGCCAAAGCGTATGGCCAGCGTAGTCGCCAGGGAGGAAGCTGTGATATTTACCAGATTGTTTCCTATGAGTATGGTGCTGAGCATCTTGCTGTAATTGTCCAAGATGCGGTTGACCCTGGCGGCCCTTTTATCCCCCTCCTCCTCCAGCGCCCGCATACGGACCCGGTTGGAGGTGGTGAGGGCTGTTTCCGCTGAGGAAAAGAACCCGGAGAGCAAGATTAAAACGGCGAGAGATATGATTTGTAATAAATCTGACGTGTCCAAGACCGCTCCTTTTGAATAGGGCAAATGCAGCCCATGTTGCTTACTACCTTGCAATATACAAGAAGAGGGGGGAAATGTCAAGGAAGTGGGGAGGTGAGAGAGATTAGGGGTAATAGAAAGATGCGTTTTTGGATGGTGGAAGAATTTCTTGATATGAAAAAACTATTGTATCTTAAAATTACGATAGATAAAAACAAAATGAAAAAAATCTAAAAACTATTTTGAGATTGAAGCTGCCTTTGGACTAATATAAAAAAATATCAAAAAGGGCTTTCTGGCAATAAGTGTGTAGTCAAGGAGGAGGGGGAACGATGAAATGCAAGAGTTGCGGTTTTCAGATTGAGCAAGGGTATACATTCTGTGGTCATTGCGGAACAGCGGTGGGTGAGGTGGTTCAGTCTGGCCAAGGGGGATGGGAGAGCCAAGAAACGCAGGAATGGGAAGTGCGGAAAGAGGGGAGTATAAGAGGCTAAAGAAGAATCCAAGGAGGTAAAATCGGAAAATTCTTCAGAAGATTTTGTCCAGGCGGGAAAGGCGGATGTAAGAAAAAAGTTTTGGGAATGGTGTCCAGGCTGAAAGAAAGAGTAAAAAAATGCCTTCTCAAAAGGCTGTGATTGTGGCGGGGATTATTTTTTTGATATGCATGTATGCCTATCTTTAAAGCAGCAAGAATTCTTTTGTGGAGTACACGGAAGGATGGACATTAGCGGCAGTATGTATCAGGTTTTTTATGAAATGCAGGATTCGGTGAGAAGTTTTGTAATTAGTACCGGCAGCGGTACCAGACAGGGTTGGTCTATTATTTCCAGTGTTTTCTGGCATGAGAGATTCTTTACCACAGACAAGCGGTCTATGGCAAAATCCTGTGTTATGGGAAAAATTTTAGCACATTGTTTCATTATCGATATGAACTTTAGCAAGGCCAGGGCATGAATGAAAACCATGGCCGGCGATGACATCAATTCCCCCTTGCATACCTCTTCCCCCAGTGGTATAATACTATCCTATATGGACGAAGCTCCAGTATAAGCAGGGCTTTGGGTGGAGGTGCTTATGGCGCATATAGTTTTAACCATTTTGTTTATATTGGTCTGTGTGGCCTTGACGGTGCTGGTGCTGCTGCAGGAGGGCAAATCCGCCGGCCTGGGCGCAGTCAGCGGCGGGGCGGAGACCTACTGGGGCCGCAATAAGGCGCGCAGCATGGAGGGCAAATTGGTGCAATTGACCACTCTGCTGTCCGTGGCCTTTATGATATTGGCCGCTGTTTTGAACTTGAACTTGTTTTAGCAAAAGGAAAGGCGCCTGTCGAAGAGCGGACTGGTTTTTCGCTTTTCGGCAGGTTTTTTTTGTACAGATTTTGCCGGGATGTTTTATCAAATCAAAAGCAAACATATGTTTTTGTTTAGAAAGGTAATGGCAGATGCCAAAAAATAGCAAAAATAAAAAAGGCGGGGAGTTGGTGGGGACCTTTCTGGGCCATGCAAAGGGCTTTGGCTTTGTGCGGGTAGAGGGTTACGCCGAGGATTTCTTCGTACCTGCCAATAAGGTAATGGGAGCCTTTCATTTGGATCAGGTGGCCATACGAGAGCTGGGCCAAGGGGAATTGGAGAGGGGGGGGCGACGCAGAGAGGCCAGGGTGGAGCGCATTTTGTCCCGGGGCATACAACAGGCCGTGGGCACATTTTGGCCGGTCAAGGGCAGCTATGCCTTTGTAGTTCCGGACAATAAGAATCTGCATGAGGATATCTATATTTCCAGGGAGCATTTCGGCGGGGCTGCCGGCGGCGATAAGGTCCTGGTGCGGCTGACCGGTTATGGAACGGACAGGAAGAGTCCGGAGGGAGCGGTCATAGAGGTGCTGGGGGAGGAGGGCGCTCCGGGCGTGGATATGCTCTCTATCCTGCGGGGACATGGCTTGGAGATCTCTTTTCCCCCAAGGGTTCTGGCGGAGGCGGCCAAATGGGGGGAGAATGTCAAAGACAAGGATGCCCTGGGCCGAAAGGATCTGCGCCGCGCCTTTACCATCACCATAGACGGGGAGGATGCCAAGGATCTGGACGATGCGCTGAGCATAGAGAAGGACGGCGAGGAATATGTCTTGACCGTACATATAGCCGATGTGGCGCATTATGTGCCGGAGGATGGGCCTCTGGACCGGGAGGCCGTCAAGAGAGGCACCAGCGTATATATGCCGGACCGGGTTCTGCCCATGCTGCCCCCACAGCTCTCCAACGGACTCTGTTCTCTTAATGCCGGAGAAGATCGCTTGGCCCTGAGCGTGCAAATCAGCGTGGACGCCTCCGGGGAGGTGGTGGATTACAGCCTGAGCGAGAGCATAATCCGTGTGGACAGGCGGCTGAGCTACAGCTATGTGGCCGCCGTTTTGGCCGGAGAGGAGGCAGCGGATGCTGTGCTGAGGGAAACCCTGGCCATGTTGGATGCGCTGGCGCAGCTGCTGGGCCGCAAGAGGCAGAAGCGGGGTTCCATCGATTTTGAATTTCCCGAGTGCAAGATACAGCTGGACGAGAAGGGCCAACCGGTGGATATACAGCCCTACCTGCCCAACCGCGCCACCCGCCTGATAGAGGAATGCATGCTGTTGGCCAATGAAACCGTGGCCCAGCATTTCTATTGGCTGGACATACCCTTTGTCTATCGCAGCCACCCGGCGCCGGATGCGGAGTCCATAGCCAAACTGTCGGCTTTTATCTCCAATATGGGTTATTATCTACAGGTAAAGGACCAGGCCGGCCGTCATGCGCCCAGGCGCAAGGGCGGAGAGGGAGGGGAGAGGCCTGCTTCCGGCATACATCCCAAGGAATTGCAAAAGCTGCTGGACAAGGTGGCCGGCAAGGGGGAGGAGGCCTTGATTTCCCGCATGACCCTGCGCAGCATGAAAAAAGCGTATTACAGCACGGACCATCCGGGACATTTTGGCCTGGCCTGTCAGTATTACTGTCATTTTACCTCTCCCATACGGCGGTATCCGGATTTGCAGATCCATAGGATCATCAAGGAGTATCTGGCCCGCAGGCTGGATGGCGACAGAAAGCGCCACTATGGGGATATACTGGAGCAAAGGGCTGCCACATCCTCGGCGGCTGAGCGCAGGGCCCAGGAGGTGGAGAGGGAGGCGGTCAAGCGCAAAAAGGCCCAATATATGGCCAAGCGCATAGGCTGTTCCTATGAGGGGGTTGTCAGCTCTGTCACTCCCTGGGGTATGTATGTGGAGCTGCCCAATACTGTGGAGGGGCTGGTACATATTTTTTCCCTGCCGGGGGATGATTACGCTTATGCGGAAGAGAGCCTGGAATTGGTGGGCAAGAGGACGGGCAGGGTGTATGCGCTGGGGCAGCCTGTGGGGGTGAGGGTGTTGTCCGTGGACGTGGCCGCCGCCACTGTGGATTTTGTATTGGAGGAGGAAGATGGCCAAGAAGGAGGGTTTGCGGCTGATAGCCAATAACAAAAAGGCCTACCATGAGTATTTTATAGAGGAAAAATTTGAGGCCGGGCTGGAGCTGTACGGTACGGAGGTCAAATCCCTGCGCCAGGGCAAGTGCAGCATCAAAGAGGCCTTTGTCCGCATCCAAAAGGGAGAGGTTTTTATCTACGGCATGCACATACCTCCCTATGAAAAGGGCAATATTTTTAACAAGGATCCCCTGCGGGTTCGCAAACTCCTGCTGCACCGGGCACAGATACGCAAGCTGGCAGGGGCTGTGTCCCAGAAAGGGTATACCTTGGCGCCTTTGCAGGTATACTTTCAGCACGGACTGGCCAAGCTGGAGATAGGCCTGGCCAAGGGAAAGAAGCTCTATGACAAGCGGCAGGATATGGCCAAAAAGGATCAGAAGCGTGAGGCCCAGAGGCAGTTCAAGGTGGAAAATCTCTAGGGCGATAGGTGGGCTGGGTGATGGTGCAGGGGATTTGGGTGCATATGGGCGCCTTGGTTCTGGCGATGGCTATGGACAGGCTGTGGGCGGATCCTGCGGGTTGGCCCCATCCCGTATGTTGGATGGGTCGGGCCATATCGGCGCTGGAGAGGCGCTGGGGTGCGCCGGCTGTGGCCGATCCCATGCTGAGGCGGCAGGGCGGGCGGCGGTTGGTTCTGGTGCTATTGGGAAGCAGCGCCTTGGCAGCCGCCTTGTTGTGGGTGCCGGCCTTTTTTTTGCCTCCGGCTGCAGCCTTGCTGTGGGAGGCATGCCTGCTCTGGCCGGCCTTGGCTATGGAGGGGCTGGCCAGGGAGGCCGCCAAGGTGCAGTCGGCGCTGGAGGCTGGAGATCTGTCCGGGGCCAGGCTGGCGCTGTCCATGGTGGTGGGCAGGGATACCAGGGAATTGGACGGGGAGGCCGTGGCCAGGGCCTGTGTGGAAACTGTGGCGGAGAATACCTGTGATGGCGTATTGGCTCCGCTTTTTTTTGCTGCGCTGGGGGGGCCGGTGCTGGCATGGACGTACAAGGCGGTCAACACCATGGATTCCATGGTGGCTTATCAGACCCCAGAGAGGCTGGATTTTGGCCGGGCGGCGGCTTTGACCGACGATGCCTGGAATTGGCTGCCGGCCAGGCTGGGAGGGGCGGCGGCAGTTCTGGCCGCCGGGCTTTGTCCGGGCATGTCCATGGCCCGGGCCTGGAGGGTTTTTTTGTCGGACAGGCGCAGGCACAAAAGCCCCAACAGCGGCCATCTGGAGTCGGCCTTTGCTGGCGCTCTGGGGCTGCGGCTGGGAGGGCCGGGCCGTTACTTTGGCCGTTTGGTGGACAAACCTTGGATAGGCGCCGGTTTGGGAGCGCCCGCCGCCGGCCATATCCGCCAGGCCTGCCGGCTGCTGTACGCCACCTCCCTGGTATGGCTGCTGGGGCTGTTGGGGCTGTTGGGGCTGGTATCTTGGGCGTTGGTTGGCTAACATCACTTTATTTATAAACAAAATATAAATATGTCGGATTAAATATATAAAAGTTACAAAATATCTGACTATAACTCGTCTTTCCATGTTCTCCCAGAGGGGCATATTGCAGGAGGGATTTCCAGAGTCCTCCTTTTTTCCGGGAGCTAATGCATGTTTTCTGTATTCGGCGGTACTTGGCCTGGTACGGCAGCTCCTCCTTATCCGTATAGGTCTGGTTGAGTATCTCCATCTCCTCTTAGGAAATCTTGCCGGTATAACCCAGAATATGGGAAAAATACTTGGATGGAGATAAAAAATATCCGGATAATTGCGTATCACAGGCAGGCACCGCTTCGGCGGTGCTTGTTGCTTTGTGGAGAGTATATGAGAACTGCGCTGTATGTGGTATACTTGTAGCCGTAGTATTGCCCCTGTCTTACAGGGGGTTGGAGTTCTGGAGGAGGTCAGGCGAGCAATGGGGATCAATCATGGTGGGGATATATATAGGCACAAGGTGGAATGGGATTTTTCGGTGAATACCAATCCCCTGGGTCCATCGGAGGCCGTCAGGCAGGCCTATGTCCGGGCGGCGGAGTCCATAGACAGGTATCCGGATTTGGCGCAAAGTTCGCTGAAGGAGGCTTTGGCCATCCATCTGGGGCTACGTGTACAGGATGTGCTTCTGGGCAATGGGGCCAGCGAGCTGTTGATGGCATATATGCAGGCCCTGCGGCCGGCCAGCGTGCTGCTGGCCACGCCCTGCTTTGAGGGATATGCGCGGGCCGCCCGGGCTGTGGGCGCAGAAATTCAGGTGTATGCGCTGGAGGCGGGGCGGGGATTTTTGGCGGGGGAGGATCTGTGGCAGAGCCTGGAAAAAGGACCGGATATGCTGGTTCTGGCCAATCCCAACAATCCCACGGGGCGCTGGATAGATTGGGATTTTTTGCATTCCGTGGCCGTCTACTGCCAGAGAAAGGGCATATATTTTTTGCTGGATGAGAGCTTTGCTTATCTCTCCGATGCTGGCCGGGGGCATACAGCCTGGGTGAAGGAATTTTCGTATTTCGCCCTGTTGGGCGGATTTACCAAGTCCAGCGCCATGCCAGGGCTGAGGCTGGGATATATATTGTGCAAGGATGAACAGACTCGCAGCCGCATACAAGCCCAGCTGCCGGAGTGGAATGTGTCCATACCGGCCCAGGAGGCGGGGCTGGCTGCTCTGGGGGATGGACCCTGGGTGGAGAGGGCCAGGGAGCTGATCCGCAAGGAGAAGCCCCGGCTATCAGGGGCATTGGAGGAAATGGGCATCAGGGTCTGGCCCTCCGAGGCCAATTTTCTGCTCTGCCATTCCCCTTTTCCGGTGTACAAGCGGCTTTTGGAAAAGGGTATATTGGTGCGGGATGGCAGGCGTTTTCCCGGTCTGGGCAAGGGATATTTCCGGGTGGCCGTAAGAGAGGCCGGGGAAAATGACAAATTGCTGGAGGCTCTGGCGGCGCTGCTGGGCAAGTCCTGGCCTATGGGGGCTGACAAGGCCATATATTTGGCGCAAAATGTGCCGGAAATAAGGGAGATGGCACATACTAAGGAGGATGGAGTATCTGCTATGGCAACTGTTGATTTCCGGGAATTTATGATATCCGGAGTAGGGGAATCTATCCCCGGAAAAAGCCGTTTTTTCGGAGAAAATCTTGCTTCTCAAGAGGCCTTGGGCATCCATTCCCGGGCGGGAGCCGCCAAAGCGCCCCTGCACTACGAGGAGGTGGAGCCGGAGCGCATAGAGGCGCGCAGCATGGAGATCCTTTCCGGGGAGCTGGAGGCCATGGGACTGCGGCTGGATGCGGAGCAGGCTCCTCTGATCAAGAGGGCCATACACACGACGGCGGATTTTTCCTATGCCCAGACCTTGCGTTTTTCCCCGGGTGCCTGCCAAAAGGCGCTGGAGTATTTCCGCAGGGGCGTGGAGGTGGTTACAGACACCAATATGGCGCTGTCCGGCATCAATAAGTCGGCGCTGGAGAAATGGGGAGGCAGGGCCTACTGCTTTATGGCGGATGGGGATGTGGCCCTGGAGGCCAAGGAGAGGGGCGTGACCCGAGCCGCCGTCTGCATGGAGAGGGCCATGGCTCTGGGGCGTCCGGTGGTGGCCGTGGTAGGCAATGCGCCTACTGCGCTGCTGCGCATTCGGGAACTCTATGATGCGGGCCTTTGGAGGCCTGCGCTGGTCATAGGCGTTCCTGTGGGCTTTGTCAATGTGGAATATGCCAAGGAAAAAATTCTGGAAACGGATTTGGATTATATTATCAACCAGGGCCGCAAGGGGGGCAGCAATGTGGCGGCGGCATTGTGCAATGCGCTGCTCTATGAAGCGGCTGGGCGTTGAGCCGGGGAGGTGGGCATGATGGGGCAGGCTGGGAAGCAAAAGCCCCCGGGCTTTGGATTTACCACCGGCAGCTGTGCGGCGGCGGCGGCCAAGGCGGCGGCCCATATGCTGCTCCTGGGCCGGGGCATAGAGGAGATATCGTTGATCACCCCGGCGGGGGTGGAATTTTGCGCGCCTGTGCACTGCCTGGAGAGGAGGGAAAATAGTGTATCTGCAGGCATATATAAGGATGCCGGTGAGGATCCGGACATCACCCATGGCGCTATGATCTGTGCCAAAGTATGCCTGGCGGAGCGTCGGGACGGGCCGGCCATACGCCTGGAGGGGGGAGATGGCGTGGGCAGGGTGACCCGGCCCGGATTAGATCCGCCTGTGGGCAGCGCAGCCATCAATTCCCGGCCCAGAGCCATGATAGTGGCTGAGGTGGAGCAGGTCTGCCGGGCCTTGGATTGGCAGGGGGGACTGGATGTGGAAATCTTTGTACCCCGGGGGGAGGAGTTGGCCAAGTCCACATTCAACAGCCGCCTGGGCATAGTGGGCGGAATATCCATACTGGGCACCAGCGGTTTGGTGGAACCCATGAGCCGGCAGGCCCTGCTGGATACCATAGCATTAGAGCTGGAACAGCGGCGGGCTTTGGGCAGGGATGTGGTGGCCATGGCTCCCGGCAATTACGGCAGGGAATTTTTGCTGCGGGCCTACGGATATGATGTGGATGCCAGTGTAAAGTGCAGCAATTTTATAGGTTTGAGCCTGGATATGGCCAGGGAGAAGGGATTTACATCCCTGCTGCTCACCGGACATATGGGCAAGCTGGTCAAGGTGGCGGCAGGAGTGATGAACACCCATTCTCAGGAGGGAGATGGCCGTATGGAGATTTTGGCTGCAGCGGCCCTGCGCTGCGGCGCCGATGGAGATATGGGGCGGGCGTTGTTGGACTGCATATCCACCGAGGCCGCTGTGGAGGTGTTGGAGGCCGGGGGGCTAAAGACTGCCGTGATGGGGCATTTGACTGAGAGGATATACCAGGCGCTGCAAAGGCGGGGCGGCTCTATGGCTGTGGAGTGCATGGTCTATTCCCAGAGCCAGGGCCTGCTGGGCTCTAGCCCCGGGGCAGAGGCTCTGCTGGCCCGCATACAGGGCCGCTGATGGCGGAAAGTTGCGGTATGGCGCAGCATGGAGAGGGAGCCGTAGGCTGGGGACCGGTCCATGAGCTAGGCCTGGGCGTGTATTTCTTTATACCGCTTAGAGATGGCTGTCCGTGGTTGGCGGCAAGATGCGGTATGGCGCAGCATGGAGAGGGAGCCGTAGGCTGGGGATAGGTCCATGAGCTAGGCCTGGGCGTGTATTTTCCTATACCGCTTAGAGATGGCTGTCCGTGGTTGGCGGCAAGATGCGGTATGGCGCAGCATGGAGAGGGAGCCGTAGGCTGGGGACCGGTCCATGAGCTAGGCCTGGGC
>JBGYPP010000046.1:0-24474 GCA_041838515.1 Acetatifactor sp.
ATATCGGCATTCTCAATCGCCGTGCGCACGATAAAACCGCCCTGTCGTCCCTGATGAAAACCGAGCATCATGTCGCGCAACGATTGGCGTTGCGCTTCGGATGCGATTTTGATCGACACGCCAATATCGTCCGAATTGGGCAAAAAAACGAGAAAACGCGAAGGGATAGAAATTTCTGTGGTCAATTGTGCGCCCTTGGTGCCAATCGGATCTTTCAACACCTGCACCAAAATATTGCCCCACATGCCAAACAGCATGAACCTGCCCACCTCCTCTCCGGTGGAGGCAAATTGCATTTGATTCATGGAATAGGGCATTACAAATAGGCTGACTATATACTGGCTGAGCATATTCAGGCCGAAAAAAGCCACAACAGACATCAGCACCTTATTCTTCTTGACCAGCTGTCCCAGGGTACAGGCGCCGAAGATAAATATGGGGCCTACAAAGGATCCCACGACCATTGCGGCCAGATAGTGCAGGCAGGCCGCCAGATACCCCATGCCCATGAAGTCCCGGAAAGCGGATTCCGCCTCCGCCAGAGCCAGGAACAGTTTTTGCAAGGCATCTATGGGGTTGATGCCGTTTAATATCATCGTCCGCAGAGCCAGCGCCAGGCCCACCGTGCCCATAGAAATCATCAGAGCCAGCAGCGCAATGCCGGACCAGAGGGCGGCCGACAGCAGCTTGCCAAAGAACAGGTCATACACGCCCACAGGCAGGGTGTGGGTCAGATATCCCTCCTTGCCAAACATGGTGCGGAAAAAGCGGCTGCCCAGGTAGACATACACGCCAAAGCTCAGCGCCGCCAGGCTCATAAAATAGCCTATGAGCAGAAATATGCCCAGTACATTGAGGGGGTTGATCCTATTGGTGGTGTAGGAATACCCATAACCCGCCATATTGCCCAATATCTCCCCCCACATGGGCGTCATAAAGGAGAGCGCGCCCATCAGCGTGATGATGGCAGTGAAGATGATCAGAAACATCAGGGGCTTTTTGCCACTTTTTATCTCGTGGCGGAACACTTTTGCTAGCATGCGAACACCTCCCTAAAATACCCGTCTACCGATTTGCCCACACGCTCCCGTATATTGTCCACGGAATCGTAGAGGACGATCTGGCCGTTTTTGAGGAATATGACCTCCTCCAGCACACTCTCCACATCCCCTATCAGATGGGTGGATATCAGTACGCTGGCCTCGGTGTTATAATTGTTCAATATGGTGCGCAGTATATAATCCCTGGCGGCCGGATCTACGCCAGCTATGGGCTCATCCAGCACATAGAGCCGGGCCTGGCGGCTCATCACCAGTATCAGCTGCACCTTCTCCTGGGTGCCCTTGGAGAGGTGCTTAAAGGTCCTGGAGGGGTCTATCTGGAGGGAAGCCAGCATTTCCTTGGCCCTATCCATAGAGAAATCCATATAGAAATCCTGAAAATACTCCAATATCTCCTTGACCGTCATGCCAGGATCCAGATAATTCTTGTCCGGCAGATAAGAAACGACAGCCTTGCTCTCCGGCCCTATGGGGCGTCCGCCTATCAGTATCTCCCCCTGGGAGGGCGTTAATATGCCGTTGAGCATTTTGATCAGCGTGGTCTTGCCCGAGCCATTGGGCCCCAGCAGTCCTATGATTTTGCCGGCGGGCAGCTCCAGCTGCAGGTTCTGCACTGCGGGAAATTTGCCATAGCTTTTGCTGACATTGCGTATCTCTACCAATTTTTCCATGCTTTCCTCCTCTTAAAGGGCGGCCTGTGCCTCTCGCCTGCCCAGCCTCTCCCCCAACAGGGACAAGATATCCTCTTCCTTATACCCCAGGGCTTTCATGCCGCTGATAAAGGTTTCAAAACATTTCTCCGCCATATCCTCCCGCATATCCGCTATCCTCTCTCCATCCAATGTGACCGTGCGCCCCTTGGTCCTATGGGTCTGCACCAGCCCTATCCTCTCCAATTCGGCAAAGGCCTTTTGCATCGTATTGGGGTTGACGGCCGCCTCCTGGGCCAAATCCCGCACTGTGGGCAGGCCATCCCCCGGGCCATATTTTCCAGAAATAATCTGCATGCTGAGTATGTCTACCAGCTGGGCATAGATGGGTCTGTCCATGTCCAATTTCCAAGCCATGGCTCCCTCCTTTCTTGTTGGATTGTAGTGTTGTTTTATTTTGTTAATACAATATTATTACACCGTCGGCATTTTGTCAATAATGTTTTGCATTTTTTCTCTAGGCCGTAGCGTCCTCAGGGAACAAGCCGGGACTGTGGAATGGTCTGCATAACCGCTTCCGGCCGGGAAAAATCTACGCCAAAATACAAACAAAAAAGCATTTCTCATCATAAAAAAAAGACAGCCCGGACACTGGATCCGGACTGTCTCTTTCATTCGCATGATTTCAGATTAGACCACTACGCCCTTTTGCAGGAGGATATTGGCGTACAGAGCGGATTCGCCGGTAGCTATAATGCAGTAGGCCTCCTTGGCCGCATCATAGAAAGCAAAGCGCTCCAGGTGGCCTATGGCCTCCCTGCCCCTGGCATCCTGGGACTCCACTATACGGGCGTATTCATCCCAGATAGGGGTTTCCACGGTATCGCCAGGCACTACCTCCATCAGATTGACAGGCTTCTGTGTGTAGGTGTCCAGAGGGAACACCTCCAATATGGCCGACAAAACCTCGGGAACACCGTGGCCGTCCATGCGGATGACCTTGGCATTCTTGCCCATGCTCTCTGCGGGGAAATTGCCGTCAGCTATCACTATCCTGTCGCTGTGGCCCATCTCGCAGAGCACCTTGAGCAGCTCCGGAGGGAGGATCTTGGGTATATTCTTCAGCATATGCGCCTCCTATTTGTACAAGGGGCCGTAAGCAGCGCAAGCCCTGTAATCCTGGCCCTCCTTGTCCATGCCAAAGGCATTCCAGGCCGCCGGGCGGAAGATGTCCTCCTCAGGCACGTTGTGCATGCTCACGGGTATGCGCAGCATGGAGCAGAGGGTGATGAGATCCGCGCCTATATGGCCATGGCTGATGGCTCCGTGGTTGGCGCCCCAGTTGTTCATCACATCGTAGGCGCTCTTGAAGGCGCCCTCGCCGGTGCAGCGGGGAGCAAACCAGGTGCAAGGCCAGGTGTAGCTGGTGCGCTTCCACAGCTTGTCGGATACCTCGTCAGGCAGGTTCACGGTCCAGCCCTCGGCGATCTGCACTACAGGACCCAGACCCTTCACCAGGTTCAGACGGATCATGGTGACAGGCATCTCCGCCTCGGTCAGGAAGCGGGAGGAATATCCGCCGCCCTTGAAGTAGCCAAAGTCTGCCGCATTCCAGGTGGTGGCTGCGGTGATGGCATCCATATCCTCCTGGGTCACCTCATACCAAGGCTTCATAGTACCCTTGCCCTGGGCATCCTTGGCCTGGCCGCAGGCATCCAAGCAGGCCGCGCCGGAGTTGATCAGATGGATAAATCCATTGGCCTCCTTTGCCACGCCCTCTACCTCGTATCCGGCTGCCCTCTTGACGGCATCGGGACTCCAGTAGGTGCGCACATCGGCAAAGATCTGGGCCTTGTTGGTCAGAAGCTTCATAAACAGCATGCTGATGCCGTTGAGCACGTCATTCTCGGTGGCCAGCACATAAGGCTCCCTGGGGCCGTTCCAGTCAAAGGAGGTGTTGAGCAGGGCCTCAGGGAAGTCGCAGTTGGGATAGAAGTCCGTCCACTGCCTCTGGCCCTGGAAGCCTGCGCAGAGGGCGTTATGCCCCAGCTTCTCCTCGGCGAACTCCTCGGGCAGATTCTCATTGCCGTTCATCAGATCCTTGATGATGATCATCATCTTCACCAGGAACTGCCACTGCTCCTCTTTTTGCGCATCGTTGAGCTGTACGGACTCGGGATTGGGGTCAAAGCCCTCCTTGCACTTCTCCCTGGTCCATGCATAGGCCTTCTCGTACTCGGCCTTGTCATAGATGCCCTCGGTCATGCGGCGCACGATCTCCACCTCGTCCACGGACTCCACCCGCATGCCCAGATACTCCTCGATAAAGGCGGGATCGATGATGGAGCCGCCTATGCCCATGCAGATGGAGCCGATCTGCAGATAGGAGGTGCCGCGCATGCTGGCGGCTGCCACAGCGGCACGGCCAAAGCGCAGCAGCTTCTCCTGCACATCGGCAGGGATCTCGGTGGCATCGGCATCCTGCACGTCCTTGCCATAGATGCCAAAGGCCGGCAGGCCCTTCTGGGCATGGGTGGCCAACACGCTGGCCAGGTATACGGCGCCGGGCCTCTCAGTTCCGTTAAAGCCCCACACGCCCTTGATGGTGTTGGGAGCCATATCCATGGTTTCCGCGCCGTAGCACCAGCAGGGGGTTACGGTCAGGGTGATGTCCACGCCTTCCTTGGCAAAATAATCTGCGCAGGCGGCAGCCTCGGGCACACGGCCTATGGTGCTCTTGGCCACAACCACCTTTACAGGCTCGCCGTTGGAATAGCGAAGATTCTCCTCAAACAGCTTCTTGGCCGACAGAGCCATGTTCATGGTCTGGTCCTCCAGGGACTCACGGACCTTGAGTATGCCCCTCCTGGCGTCTATGGTGGGACGGATGCCTATCACCGGATAGGAGCCTACCAGTCTGCTTTTTGCCATATGTCCTCCTTTTGCCTGCCTTTTTGGGAGAAAAGGCCTAACCTCGCAATCTGCCCGGGCAAGGGGCCTTATTTCCCCTCTGCCAGTTACATTTTACCATATTATACCATTGTCCTTCCCGCTTGTCTTGTGCTATAATCCTAAAAACTAGTAAAATATTCACCAGGAGTCTTTATGCACGCCTTTTCCTATCACGAGAAAAAACAACATGGCACGCCGGAATTTCCCGTGGCCTACTACCGGGTGGACGAGGCCCACCCCCAATACCAGATGGGCTTTCACTGGCACAAGGAATGGGAGCTGATACGCATAAGCCAGGGGTCTATGGTGCTGTACGCCGATGAAAAGGAGTATCTGGCCGGGGAGGGGGATCTCTTCCTGCTCCAGGACGGAATGCTCCACGGCGGAACGCCCCAGGGCTGCCTGTACGAATGTCTGGTATTTGACCTCCACGGACTCTTCCGGGAGATAGACAAGGTCAAGCCCCATCTGCGGCCTTTCTACCGCAGCCAGCGCATACCCCCGGTCCACTTCCCCGCCGCCGGCCGGGCCGGACTTTGGCCCAGACTGGACCCTCTGGCCAGGGATCTGATGCAGGCCTTTTCCAAGCCCGGGGCGGAGCTTGCCGTTCTGGGAGGCGTTTCCCTCCTCTTCTCGGCTCTGCTGGACTCCGGCTGCTGCGAGGAGAACGCCCACTCCTCCCAGGGGCAGGCCCTGCGCTCAGCCCGCATCAAGCCGGTGCTGGAGTATATAGAAGCGCATTTCGCCTCCCCGCTGAGCCTGTCGGATCTGGCTGGGGCCGCCGGCATGAGCCCCAAGTACTTCTGCCGCTTCTTTCACTCCATCACCCACCAGACCCCTATGGAGTTTTTGATCCAGTACCGCATAGACCGGGCAGCCAGACTGCTAACTTCCACAGATATGCCCATCACCTCCATAGCGCTGGAATGCGGATTTGCTGATGGCAGTTATTTCGGCAAGGCCTTCAAAAAAATCAAGGGCCAGGCCCCCCGCTCCTACAGACGGGATCTGGGATAACTACCATCCGCCGGGAAATTTTTCCCAATTTTTTCTTGTCAACCCCCTCTTTCCTTGTTAAAATGTGCTTATGTTGGCGCATATGCGCCCAGGACCCCCTAGGCGGGAGGCCGCCTATTTCAACTAAGGAATCGAGGACAAGATGTTTTTCAAATTACTGCATATCCCCAACCCCCTCCACCATGTCCGCAAAACTTTGCCCAGCCGCTCTCTGGCGCTCTGTCTGGCGCTGTGTCTGGCCCTGCCCTGCCTTCTGGGAGGCTGCCAGGCCTTGGAGAGCTTGGAGGAGGGAGGCACGGATTATCTGGATCCGGCCCATCCGGTCACCATAACCCTCTGGCATTATTACGTCAGCCAAAACCAGTTGACCTTTAACGAAATCGTGGATGAATTTAACCGCAGCACGGGCATGGAGCAGGGCGTAATCGTCCAAACCGTGGCCAAGGGCAGCACCAGGGATTTGGAGGCCGCCATCACGGACTCCGCCTCGGGCGTAGCCGGAGCGGATGCCCCCCCCCAGCTGTTTGCCACCTATGGCGACAAGGCCATGGAATTGGATCAGCTGGGCTTTATCGCCGATTTGAAAACCTATTTCAGCCCCGAAGATCTGTCCTTTTTTATGCCGGAATTTTTGGACAACGGCCTGACCCGGGACGGACGGCTGCTGGTGCTGCCCACAGTCAAGAGCACAGATATCCTCTACCTAAATAATGAAGCCTGGTCGGAATTTTCCAGCGCCTATGGCCGCAACAGCCAGCACCTGGCCCGCTGGGAGAGCGTGTTCGACGTGGCCTGGGAATACTACACTTGGACGGACGGCATGACCCCGGATGTGCTGTGGGATGGAAAGGCCCTGCTGGGCTTTGATTCTCTGGGCAATTATGTCATCTCCGGCTGTAAGCAGCAGGGTGTGGATCTGGTAGACGGCGGTACAGACGGCAGCGCTCTGCTGGACAAGGTGGCCCTGCGGCATGTCTTTGACTTCTATTGCGCCGGAACGGCTCTGGGCTTTATCAAGGGCAGCGGCAAGTACCGCAGCGACAATGTAAAGACCGGCGAGATAGCAGGGTATATATCCTCTTCCTCCGGCTCGGCCCATTTCCCCAATTGGACGCTGGTAGGGGATAATGACAAGAAAAAAATCAGCCTGCTGGCTCTGCCCTTTCCCTATTTTTCCCACGGCGAGCCCATAGCCATACAACAGGGCGCGGGACTGGCCATGACCAAGGGAACCCCCGCCCAGGAGAAGGGCGCCGCCCTATTCCTCAAATGGTTCACCGCCGCCTCCCAAAACAACCGCTTCGCAGCCAATACCGGCTATCTGCCGGTGCAGAAGAGCGCTTATAGCGGGGACGCTTACCACAATTTGCTCCTCTCCTTAAAGCAAAACAGCAGCCAGGAGAGCAATCAGGAGAGCGTTTACCATGTGGCCCTCAACCAGATCACCCAGCTGGGAACTTATGCCCCCCCGCCCTCGGCCAATAGCTACCAGTTGCGCCGGGCGCTGGAAACCACGCTGGAGCTGGCTGCCCAGGACGCTTTTGTGGATGCCGGCTCCCTGCGGGAGGATTATTCCAATATGAGCGCCCTATTCTATGCGCTGGGCATGAACGGCCGCTTCGACCAATGGCTGGCGGATCTCTGCGCCCGCCTGGACAAGCTCGAAATCCCTTACACCTTGCGCTGATACCGGCTGAAACGGGAGAGGAACCTCTATGAATCCAATCAAATCCCTGCGGGGACAATTTATGCTCTTTATGTCTATAGTCATCTTGCTCCAAAGCCTGACCCTGGTATTGTCCCTGCAATTTACCAATGTATACAATATGATGGACAGGGGCGCCTTCCAGATCTTTGAGAGCACCATGACCAGCCGCAAGGACTTATTCGAGAGGGAAATCCACGCCCTGATGGACAATGTCAACAGCCACGGTGTGGCCTTGAACAAGAAGCTCCAGTCCGAGGCTGCCGGCACCCTGCCCCTGCACCTGCTGCACAAGGATGAGGAATTGTACAAAAATGTCAGCTACCAAGCTGCCAACAGCCTGCTGCAGCTGCTGTCCTCGGACTATATCAGCGGCGCCTATGTCATATTTGCCGCCTCCGCCGTGGAACCCTCGGATCCCACCAAACATTCCGCCGTCTATATACGGCAGGTGTTCCAGAACGAGGCCACGGATCAAAGCACCTACAGCCTGGAGGTGGGCGCGCCCCTGATCTCCAAGCTCTTCGAGATACCCACAGGCGTACACTGGGACCTGGATATGTATATCAGCCCTGAGGAGGGCGGGGCCTTTTTCCACAATCCCGTGGATGCGGCCCAGAAGTATCCGGACTCGGATCTGCGCCGCTACGGATATTGGTCCCAGCCCTTGCAGATTTTTCCCAATGACGGCCAGGTCATCACCTACAGCCTGCCCCTGATAGACTCCAACGGCAAACCCTATGGGGTGCTGGGCATAGAGCTGTCCTTGGATTTTTTCAGCCGATACTACCTGCCCAGCATAGACCTGCCCTATGACAACAGCTTCTATGCCATCTCTCCCATGGAGCAGGACAGGCTGCTGCTGGACTGGTACATACCCAGCGGCCCCTTGGCCAAGATCTATCTCTACCAGGGTGAGGCCCTGACCCTCAGACCCCACACAGAAACCTACGGCCTGCCCACGGTACAGCTGCCCTCGCTGGGGGAGGCTTATTGCGTAAGCCACAATCTGAACATATATAGCGACAACTCGCCCTTTATTGACCAGAACTGGAATCTGACCGGCTTTGTGCCCACCACCTCCCTCAAGGGAAATACGGATGTGGCGCGCAATACGCTGACCGGCGTTTTGATCTTCACCGCTCTCTTCGCCCTGGCGGCGGCATATATGGTGGTGTCCTTCTTTATGCGCAAGATTTCCGGCCTGACCGCCCATGTGGCCACCCTATCCCCCCACGAACAGATACGATTCCACAAGACCGGGGTGGAGGAGCTGGATACATTGACAGATTCTATAGAAAAGCTCAGCGCCAATGTCATCAACGCCACCAAGGCAACGGCGCGCATATTGCAGATGACCCTATTGCCCATAGGCGGCTTTGAGAAGGAAAAAGGTTCTGACAGCGTGTTTATCACAGACTATACCCAGGAGCTGATGGGGGCTGAGGGCAGAGAGAGGATTAGCGATGCCGAATGGCAGGCGGCTTACGCCTCCTTTACCCACTATCCCGCCCCCCAGTACCAGAACACCTTCTTCTACAAGCCCAAAAACAGCAAGGACGGCATGTGGCTGCGCATTTTGGAAACCCAAACCGAGGACAGGCTGCTGGGCGTGGTGCTGAATGTCACCAAGGAGATAGAGGAACATCACAGGCTGGCCAAGGAGCTGGATTTTGATCCCATGACCCGCCTGCTCAACCGCAATGCATTCCGCCGGGATGTCAGCGCCAAGATCGAAAAGGATCCGGATAAAATAGGCCTGCTCATCTTCTCCGACCTGGACAGCCTCAAATATATCAACGACACTTTCGGCCATGAGGCCGGCGACAATTTGATTATCCAGGCTTCCAAGGTGTTCTTGAGCTTCCAGGAGGAAGGGGGCATAGCCTCCCGCATATCCGGAGATGAATTTGTGGTATACCTCCACGGCTTCTCCTCCAAGGAAGAGGCCCAGGCCATAGCGGAGAAGCATCTGATAGACAACCCCCATGCCGTTTTGACCCTGCCGGACGGCAACAGGCACCGCATACGCTTCTCCACCGGCCTATCCTGGTATCCCGAGGATGCCAACAATGTGCAGACCCTGCTCAAATTCGCCGATTATGCCATGTATGAGGCCAAACACAAGCACAAGGGGGCCATCTTTACATTCAACAGGAAATCCTATGACGAGAATATCTTCCTGCTGGAGAATAAAGAGGATCTCAACCGCCTCTTTGACGAGGAATTGCTGCGCTTTGCATTCCAGCCCATAGTCAATCTGCGGGATGGCAGCGTATTTGCCTATGAGTGCCTGATGCGGCCCCAGATAGAAACCCTGCGCTCGCCTCTGTCGGTGCTGAAGCTGGCGGCGTCCCAGTCCAAGCTGGCACAATTGGAAAAATTGATATTATTCAAATATTTTGAAACATTGGCGGAAAAGGTGGACGAGCTGGACGGCGCGTTGCTCTTTGTCAACAGCATACCCAGCCAGATCCTGAGCAATGCGGACTTCCTCTATATACATACCCATTACCAGCATCTCTACCCCTATGCCATGGTGGAAATCACCGAGGAGGAGAGCAACTCCCCGGAGCAGCTGGATGCCAAGATCAACAACTTCCGCCAGGCCGGCCTAAAGATCGCGCTGGACGATTTTGGCAACGGCCACTCCAACGAGCTGCGCATCATCTCCATCAATCCCAGCCTGGTCAAGATAGACATGGGCTTGATACGGGGCATAGCCAAGGATGCGGACCGCCAGCACCTAATAGCCAATCTGGTCACCTTCTGCCACTCCAAGGGCGTGCCTCTGATAGCCGAGGGTGCAGAAGACAAAGAGGATTTGGCCCAGCTGATCAAGCTGCGTGTAGACTATGTACAGTGCTTCTACACCGGCAGGCCCGACTTCGCATTTACCAAACCCTCTGCGCAGATCGTGGAAGAAATTCTCAGTTTGAACAAAAAGAAGAATATGCGTTAGCGGCCGCAGCCCGAACAGCCGCCACAGCCGCCGGAGGTTCCCATGCCTCCGGCGATTTGCATTACATCGCCCGGAGTTGCCAAAAGGCAGATGGCCTGGGCAGCCATGCCCTCCAGCCGGCCCACAAAGCCCAATCCCTCTGTGGTGGTGGCCTTGATATTGATCTGGCTCTCGTCTATCAGCAGGGCATTGGCCAGGGCCGCACGCATCATGGGCACATGGGGGGCCAGCTTGGGCTTCTGGGCCATCAGCGTGGCATCAATATTCTCTATCATCAGCCCCTGCTCTGCTATCTTCTCCCCCACCTCCTCCAGCAATCTCAGGGAATCCGCCCCCTTATAGGCCGGATCCGTATCCGGAAAATGCTGTCCTATATCTCCCAGACCGGCTGCTCCCAGCATCGCATCCATAATGGCATGGGTCAGCACATCCGCATCGGAATGACCCTGCAACCCCAGCTCAAAGGGTATCTCTACGCCGCCCAGCACCAAAGCCCTGCCCTCGGCAAACCCATGCACATCATATCCCATACCTATACGCATACCATCTCCTCCCTATAAATACGGCCGGCGCAGCCGCCCCTTACAGCGCAGCCCCGCCGGCCCGGCGCCTAAGCGCCCAACTTTGCTCTATCAGTCCTCTGATTTTTTGCGGCGGGTGGGCATAAAGGGCAGGGCGAAGCCCCTGTCCTCCCTGTCAAAAGCCCTGGAGGTATCACCGCCATGGCGACGGCCCTCCCTTTCCCCCTCACGACGCCAGCCCTCGCCAAAGGGCTTGCGATCACGGCGCTGTCCATCCCTGTCACCTCTGCGCTCATCACGGAAGCTGCGGCCTCCATCCCTGTCCTCACGGTGGGAACGGGCGCCCTCCCTGTGGAAACGGCCTCCGTCCCTGTCCTCCCTATAAGAGCGGCTCCTATCACCGCCACGGGAGCTGCGGCTGCGGCCCTCGGAGCGCTCGCCGCCACGGCCGCCGAACAGACCCTTGCCCCGTCCTGCCGGCTTCTGGGCAGACTCATCCACCAGTATATCCTCGCCCTTATCGCCTACATAATGCTTGAGCATCATGGCTGCCAAATCCAGGGCCTCGCACTGCTCCTCCTCCATCTTGCGGAGTATGTACTTGCGCATCACATCCAGATCGTCAGCATCCCGCAGCTCCCATACCTGGCCCAGCAGCTTTCTGGCCTTGGCCTTGATAACCTTGGCGGCCCCGGGCAGCTTCATCTCCTCTATGGTAGTGCGGCAGACCCTCTCTATATCCCGTATGCGGTACACCTCCCGGCCGCTGGCCAGGGTAAAGGAGCGGCCGCTGCGCCCAGCCCGGCCTGTACGGCCTATGCGGTGCACATAATACTCTATATCCTGGGGTATGTCAAAATTAATAACGGCCTCCACATCGTCCACATCTATGCCTCTGGCGGCCACATCCGTGGCTATCAGGATGGAGGTGGTGCCTCGGCGGAAGCGGTTCATGGCCACATCCCTCTGGTGCTGGGACATATCTCCGTGCAGGCCCTCGGCCTGGAAATCCGCCTGCTTGAGGCTCTCGGCCAGCTCGTCCACCATGCGCTTGGTATTGCAGAAGATCAGGGACAGCTTGGGTTGATAATATTCCAGCAATCTGATGGTGGCAGCCACCTTGTCCTGCTTGCGGACACGGTAATAACTCTGGGTCACCAAGGGTATGGTCAGCTCCTTGGCGGCCACCTTGATCATATACGCATCCTTCTGGAATTTGGTGGTAATTTCCAAAATGGGCTTGGGCATGGTGGCAGAGAACAGCGCCGTCTGGTGGGCATTGGGTATCTCCCCCAGTATCAGCTCCATATCCTCCCTAAAGCCCATATTGAGCATTTCATCCGCCTCATCCAGCACAACCATGCTCACATTGTCCAGCTTGAGGGTGCGGCGGCGCATATGGTCCATCACCCGGCCCGGGGTACCCACAATGATCTGCACGCCCTTGAGGCCGGCAATCTGTCTGCCTATATCCTGGCCGCCATACACCGGCAAAATCTTCACGCCGTCCATATATTTGGCCAGACGGCGCAGCTCCTCAGCCGCCTGTATGGCCAATTCCCTGGTGGGGCAGAGCACTATGGCCTGCAGCTTGCGAAGCTCCGGATCCACCTTCTGTATCAGGGGTATGCCAAAGGCCGCAGTCTTGCCCGTACCCGTCTGCGCCTGGCCTATAATGTCCTCACCCTCCAACAGGCGGGGTATGGCCTGCTCCTGTATGGGCGTCATCTTGACAAAGCCCATCTCCTTGACAGCTGCCGCTATACGCCTGTCCAACAGGGCATCCAGCACACTGACATCCATGGCCTGATCTTCTTCCTCGACAAAGTCCTCCTCCTGGGTTTGCTCCAGCAGCTCCTTTACCGATTTGGGCGCCATCTTGGGCGGTATCTTCTTTTCCTCCCGGGCCTCCTGTGCCTTTTCCAAATCCAATTGCATCTCACATCCTTTCCCGTAGCCTTAGCCTACGCGCCGGCGGGCATCGCTGCCCGCCCCCCTATGGCTTCCCCATCCGGCAACACCGGGCCGGACCCATGCAGAAAGCCACCACAGCCAGGGAATGGAGAGAGGAAAAATCCTCGGCCAAAGCTCTGCGCTTTGGCCAAAAAAATAAAGGCCATTCGGAGGTCGCGCTTGGAGGAAAACAAGCTGAACTTCTGCCAAAAGCCCCTTTTGCCTTTACATTCCCTTTGCCATGTACTATCCTAAATCTGTTTTAGTCTACCATAAAACACCAAGCCTGCACAATGGATAATTTCGCCGAAATACCGAGGGGAAAAGGCCGGCTATTGGTATAAAATACTAAAAAGGCCTATCCCAGTAAGGGATACGCCTTTTCGCTTCGTAGCGAGGGGGGGACTCGAACCCTCGACACTACGGGTATGAACCGTATGCTCTAGCCAGCTGAGCTACCTCGCCACAAGATATGCAATTGTAGTGCCAATGGGGCCTATAGGGATCGAACCTATGACCCTCTGTTTGTAAGACAGATGCTCTCCCAGCTGAGCTAAGACCCCATTGCTGTTGCAAAAAACCAATATTCGCAACCGACTTAAATACGATACCATACTCCCCCGGAGTTTGTCAAGAACAATTTTGGGGAAATGCTTTATTTCTATGGGGCCGGAGTAAGAGGCGGGCCGGCGCCAGAGCCGGGCAGCCCTAACGCCCGGCTCCGGCCGGAGGACAGATTTCGCATCTACGCCCTCCGCCTCTCCCCGCCCAGGGAGAAGGAAAATCCCCGCAGCCTCAGAGCATTGCCCACCACAAAAAGGCTGCTCAGACTCATGGCCGCCGCGCCAAACATGGGGCTGAGCCGCAGGCTAAAGGCGGGATAGAATACGCCGGCGGCCAAGGGTATGCCAATCATATTGTAAAAAAATGCCCAGAACAAATTTTGCTTTATATTGCGCATCACCGCCCGGCCCAACTCCATGGCCATGGCGGCATCCTCCAGCCTACTGTTGACCAGCACCATCTGGGCGCTCTCTATGGCCACATCCGTGCCTGCGCCTATGGCCACTCCCAACTCTGCCGCCGCCAGAGCGGGCGCATCATTTATTCCATCGCCTATCATGGCTACCCGCCGGCCCTGCGCCTGGGCGCTGCGAATAAAGGCCTCCTTGTCCTGAGGCAGAGCCTGGGCCACCACCTGATCCACCCCTACAGCCTCACCTACGGCTTGGGCGCTGGCCTGGCAATCTCCGGTCAGCATAACCACCTTTTTGCCCTGGCGCTTCCAAAAGGCTATGGCTGCCGCCGAATCCTCCTTGATGCTATCGCCTATAGCCAAAACGGCCCAAACTTTCGCCTCACCGCCTATGTACAGAGGGCTGTCGCCGCCGGCGGACACCTCCATGGCCAAGGCCTCCGCTGCCGCCAAGGCCTTGGCATCTATGCCCGCCTCCTCCTGCATATAGGCCTTATTGCCTATCCACAGCCTAAGCCGCCTCTGTACCTGCTCCCCCTGTCCCAGAGCCAGGGTGCCGCTGATGCCCCGGCCCGGCACGGAGGCGAAATCCAACACCTGCCAATCCTCCCCCGGATCCGGCGCAGCCTCCACCACAGCCTTGGCTATGGGATGCTCGCTGCGCGCCTCCAGCAGAGCGGCCATGGATAGGATCTCCTCCCTGTCCATATCCTCATGCAAAACCCAAGCCTGCTTGAGCCGCATACGACCCTGGGTCACTGTTCCGGTCTTGTCCAGTACCACCATATCTATGCCGCTGGCCCTTTGCAAGGCTTCGCCGGATCTGGCCAGCACGCCCCGCCTGGCGCCCACGCCGGCACCCACCATAATGGCCACAGGAGTGGCCAAGCCCAGGGCGCAGGGGCAGGATATGACCAATACGGCTATGGCTGTGGAGAGGGCAAATTCCACACCCGCCCCGGCCAGCAGCCAGACCAGTCCGGAGAGCAGGGAGATGGCCATCACTGCCGGCACAAAAATGCCGGATATGGTATCCGCCAGTCTGGCTATAGGCGCTTTTTTTGAAGCCGCCTCCTCCACCAGCGCCACTATACGGGCCAGCGCCGTGTCCTCACCTACACGGGTGGCCCGGCAGCGCACAAAGCCGCTGAGATTTACCGAGGCGGTAAAAACCTTATCCCCAGGCTCCTTATCCACAGGCAGGCTCTCTCCTGTCATAGCCGACTCGTCCATGGAGCAATGCCCCTCCAGCACAACGCCGTCCGCTGGTATCAGCGCACCCGGCTTGACCAGAAATACCTGTCCCTCCTCCAGATCCCAGGTATCTATTTCCATCTCCCGGCCCTGGTCATCCAGGACGAGGGCCTTAGGCGGGGACAGCCGCAGCAGGGCCTCTATATCCGCCCCGGTCTTGGCCTTGGACCTGCCCTCCAGATATTTGCCCAGGGCGATCAGGGCCAGTATCATGGCCGCCGACTCAAAATACAGGTCATGGGCATATCTGTGTACCAACTCCATATCCCCGTGCCCTAGACCATAAGCTATAAAGTACAAGGCCCAAATGCCATAGAGAAAGGCCGCGCCGGAACCTATGGCCACCAGGCTGTCCATATTTGGCCGCCTCCGCCATAGGGCTGCCAGGCCTTTTTGGAAAAAACTGCGGTTGGCCAACAGCACCGGCAGGGTCAGCAGCAGCTGGGTCAGGCCCAAAACCATGGCATTTTCCATGCCGCCAAAGGCCACCTGTATCCAGGCGGGCGCAGGCAGGCCCAGCCATTTTCCATACATCTCAAACATGGATATATACATCAAAGGCAGCATACAGCCAAAGGACCAGGCCAGCCGAAATCTGCCCTCTATGGCCTTCTGTTTTTTTTGCTCCTCCCTCCGCCGGCGGTCCTCCTCCCGCCGGGCCCTCTTCTCCCGTCCGGCCGCCGCCTCCCGGCCATCTCCCAGAGCCTTGGCGGCATATCCCTGGGCTGTCACAGCCTCAGCCACCTGCTCTGCCCCTATCTTCCCCTCCACCTCCATGCTGCCGGTCAGCAAATTTACCGATACCCGATCCACTCCCGGCAAGGCGGCTACGGTCTTTTCCACATGGGCGCTGCAGGCCGAACAGGCCATGCCCTCCACAGAAAAACGCATTTTCATCTCTGCACTCCTCTCTTCCCATCCTTACCGGCGTTTTGCCCGCGCCTTATCCAAAAAACTAACGCAATTTTTTGCACAATTCCATCAATTCACCCATAGCCTCCTGCCGCCCCTCCTCCAACTGCCGCAGCACACAGCCCTGGGCATGTTCCTCCAAAATCTCCTGCCCCAAGGCGGACAGGGCTCTGCTGGCAGCTGCAATCTGCACCAGCACATCACCGCAATATCTGTCCTGGCTAATCATCCGCTCCACACCCTGGAGCTGGCCCACGATGCGGCGTATGCGATTCTGCAAGGCCTTTTTGGCCTCAGCCTCCCTAGGTTCCCACTTTCTCTCCATAGCGGCCCCCCTTTCCCCCTGGCGGAAAATCCGCCTCCAATGCATAAAATATATACCCCAGGGGGGTATATGTCAAGGCCAAAAAAATGCCTGACGGCATATACTCCCGACAGGCGCAGACATAGACAGCCATGACCGGCTCCGCTCACCCGGAAGCCCCTGGCCCAAGCCCCCTTGGCCGGACATGAACATATCACCCGGAAGCCCCTGGCCAAAACCCCCTTGGCCGGACATGAACATATCTTGGAAAACAACCGCCAGCCAAGGCAAACATCCAAAGCCCCCAGCCCCAAAAATAAGACATCCCCCCCGGTGCGGCTCCCTCTAGCCCCACAGCCGCCAAAGCACATACAGCAGGGCAAGACTCAGCAGCACCTGCAGGAACACAAATCTGTACACCAGCTGGGTATTGGACCAGCCCCAGTTCTTGCGGGCGTGGTCATGAAAAGGCATACGCACATCTTTCCAAAGATGCACTCCCAGCGTCTTGATCAGCACCACTTTCACCAGCCCCAGGCCGCCGTCCAGCGCCAGAACCAGGCAGAACACGCCATACAGGAGGAAGGAGCCACTTTTGAGCGCGCACAGGCCCAAAAAGAAGCCCAGAGCCCGGGAGCCGGCATCCCCCATCATCAGGATATTGGGCGTGGTATTGAACCACAGATAGGCCGCCAGAGCCGCCGACAGGCCTATGGCCAAAACCCAAAAATCTCCGCCTTTGCCCAAAAGAAGCGCCGCCGCCCCAAAGGCCCAGAGGCCGGATATGGACAGGCTGCCGCTGAGCCCGTCCACGCCGTCAGCGCAGTTGGTCACATTGATAGAACCCCAGAGCAGAGCCAGCGCCATAAAGAAGAACACCAGCTCCGGAAGGGCGAAACGCTTGTCCCAGAAGAGCATATGCGCCGCGCTGCCGTTGTGGTACACAAAAACCAGCGCCCCCCCGGCGGATACGGCCAGATCCAGCAAACCCTTGCGGAACCGCCCCCAGGCCGCCTTGGAGGCATCGTCCAGATATCCCGTGGCCATGGAGGCTATGGTGAGCAGTATATATGCCAAAATCTCCATATCCAAAGGCATTAGCAACAGAGCAAACAAGGCCCAGACCAGTATAAAAATCAAACCTGCACCCTTGGCATGGCCCTTGGACAGGGCGGCCTGGTGCGCAAAGGGGCGTCCGCCGTCTATGGGCAGCCACTTATGCCCCAGCGCCAGACCGGCCCAGGCGGCCGCCAAGATGGCCAGCACCATGGCCGGCTGCCCCCAGCTGCCCCATAACTCCGGAAACCAATATGCTATCACAATCCCTCCCCTCTCCGCCGTTATGCCCCCGGCAAACCCATAAACATCAAAAATCCCCGCGGCGGATGCCGGCGGAAAAAGGCAGTCCCATACCCCTGCCCCCTCTCCTGCAGGCATTGCTCCGCATTGGACAAGATACCTTCCTCCGCCTTGGCCGTCGGTCCTCCGGAGCCGCCTATGCTCCTGCCCCTCACCTCTAGGCATTACTCCGCCCCGGCCGGCTTTTGCAAGGCCCGGTCCAGCGCAAAGGCATAAATCCACACCTCAGTCACGGGCTTATTCCAGATGGCCTCCAGAGCCTCCCGGTAAAAATCCAACTGAAAACCGTACCTCTGCCAAAAACCCTGGGGCTGCAGCCCCCTGTCCGATTTGTAATCCACCAGAACCAGCGCATCCCCCTCGGAGAAAAACAAATCCACCCGGCCTTGGATCAGCACCCTATCCTCCCAGGCCTCCGACATCTCCTCCACTCCATACACCCGCGCCGCCGGAACGCCATAGACAAAACTCCTCTCCCGGCGCAAGACCCCGGCCAGCTCTGCCCGCCATATGCGCCTGGCCAAATCCTGCGCCAAAAAGCAAGCCACTTTGTCCAAAGGGAGGGATGCCATCTCCTCCCGGAGTAACCGTCCGGAGTCCAAAGCAGAACGGACCTGCGCTTCCAGAGCCGCCCTGGCAGCGCTGATGCCGCCAACCTGCCCGGACTCCAGGCCGGCAGCCATAGAACTGGCAAAGGCCTCCGCATCTTCGGCCACAGATGTTTCCAGACCCATTGTAGCATAAAATTGGCAAAAATCGAAATATTCCATAAATTTGTGCAAGGCCCGGCCGCCGGCCACCGGACCGGCCGCCTCCTCCCCCAGCGCAAATCTGGGTATGTAGGGCGCCACCGGAGGCTCCGGATATGCTGCGGCCACCCCCTCCTCCAGGGGCTGGCTCAGCTTCTGCCACTCCTGCAGGGAAAGGGTTTCCCAGACCTCCTGATACACTCCCCCCCGGGCCAGCCCCTCCCAAGGGGCGGGCAGTGCCTGGGCCAGCGCCGGATCTGCCAGCGACTCCGCCGCCTCCAGCCTATGGCGTACATGGGCCAGCCGCAGCTCCCGGGAAATCTGCGCCGCCTGCCTGGCCCCCGGCCCGTGTATATGTATAGGCCAGGCCAGACTGGGCGCCAGGGGCAAAATCCAATCCATCCAGGAGGAAGCCTGAAAGAACATGGCATAATCTATGGATCCTACAGCCATCTGTTCCGCCTTTTCCAAGGCCTTTGCCGGATCCTCCAGCACGCCGCTGATAGTCAATTTCTCCTTGGCCCTGGTCATGGCCACATAAAGTATGCGCACCTCCTCACCCAGGGCATCGGCCCAGAGCTTGGCTCCCAGCGCCCTCTTCTGCCAGGTGGGATTTTTGATCCTCCTTTTGCTGTCCACAAAATCCACGCCCAGACCCAGATCCGAGTCCAGCAACAGCGCATTTTGCAAATCCCGGCGGTTAAATCTCTTTTGCAGCCCGGCCAAAAAAACAATGGGAAATTCCAGCCCCTTGCTCTTGTGTATGCTCATTATGCGCACGGCATCGGCCTGGACGTCCACATCCTGGGCCTCTCCCTGGTCTATCTGGTACTTGTCCAGCTGCTCTATATAACGCACAAAGGCAAAAACTCCGGTCAAAGCGCTTTTATCAAATTCCCCGGCCTTGGCCAGCAGCATTTCCACATTGGCCAATCGCTTCTGCCCTCCCGGCATGGCCTGCACCAGTTCCAAATACCGGCTGCGCGCAAAGATATGGGACAGCAGCTCCCGCAGGGGCATATAGGAGGCGCGGAAACGGAAGTCCGCCAGCAATTCCAAAAAATCTCCCAAGCGGGCGGCCAGCTCCCCCTCCCCCCGGGCGCAGGCCTCAAGGGCAGTATACAAATCCCCCTCCCGCCGTCCGCCCCGGGCCAGTGCCGCCTCCTCCTGGCCAAATTCGCCAAAGGGGCCGGTCAGCACGCCATACAGCGCAATGTCCTGGCGGGGATTGTCCAGGACTCGCAGCAAATTCAACACATTCTGCACCTCTTTGGCGGCAAAATACCCGCTTTTGGACACGATATGTACGGGTATGCCCTGGGCCTCCAGCACCCTTTTGATGGCCTCATCCCACTCCTTGGTCCCCCGCAGCAGGATAACCATATCCCCATAGGCCGCCGGCCGCATGGCGCCGCTTTTTTCATCCTTTACCCGTACATGGGCCCTGGCATGGCGTATCCTGTCCGCCAGGGCCAGGGCCTCCTGTTCCCTGGCCGTCTTGACTTCCCAGCCCCCGCCCTCCCGGCCATCCTCCTCCCGGCCCTGAACCAGCATCCACTCCACATCCGGCCCCTCCTCCGGCGGGTATGCGGCTCCAGGGTACAGCGCCTGGGCATGGTCATAATCCACACCGCCCTGATCCCTGCCCATCAGCCGTTTGAAAAGCTGGTTTATGCCCTCCAAAACCCCCTCACGGCTGCGAAAATTTTGGGAGAGGTCTATGCGGCGGCAGGGCGGCTCCTCCCCATAGGTATCCAATTTTTCCAAAAAAATCTCCGGCTTGGCCAAACGAAAGCGGTATATGCTCTGTTTGATATCCCCCACCATAAAACGATTGTAAGAGCTGCCGTCCCGCCCTCCCGATAGGGCTTGCAGCAGCTGTTCCTGCACGCCGTTGGAGTCCTGGTATTCGTCTACCATAATCTCGTGAAAATGCCCGGCCAGCTCCCTGGCCGCCCGCCCCGGCGCCCTCTCCCCCCCCTCTCCCTTGGGCAGAAGGATCTCCAACGCCAACTGCTCTATATCAGCGAAATCCAGGATCTTTCTCTGCCTCTTCCACTGTCCCAGCCTCTGTCCGAAGGCCATAGCCGTGCGTACAAGACAGGCTACCGGAGTCCGGCAGGCCGCAGCCTGGGCCAGGCCCAGCTCCCCATCTGTGGCAAAGTAAGAGTTTGCTATTTTATGCACACTATCCTTGATGTCATTGCGCAGCTCCTTAGCCCACTCCCGCTTCTGGGGATCTACGCTTTCATCCTTTTTCCGGGGCAGGGCGCCAAAGGCAAAATTGGGCAATTCCCTGGCCCAAGCCTCCAGATCATCCTTGGCTGCCAGCCTCTCCATGGCCTCCAGCTCCCCATCCACCAGCTCCCCATACATATAAGGCCCGTCCGGGGCCTGGCACAGCTCCTGCAATCTGCGGTACTGCCGCACCAGCCCCCGCAGCCACTTGCCCACATGGGCCTGCAAAAAGGCCCGGCTCTCCCGGGAGAGACCCCCCAGGCCCACATGCTCCTCAGAATAATCCCCCAGGCGGGCCTCCAGCCACTCCATGGGCCAGGGAAAGGAGGAGGCCCTTCTCCAGAGGGCAAGTATATGCTGTTCCAGATCCCTCTCCCTGCCCGTGGGCGCAAAGAAATCCGCCATGGCGGCAAATTCCTCCCCCCCTTGGTCAAATCCCTCTTCAAGCACCTGCGCCAGCGCCTCCTCCTCCAGCAGCGTGGCCTCGGCGGGATCCGCCACACGAAAGTCCGGATCCAGGCCTATATGGTGATAGTAATTGCGCAGAATATACAGACAAAAGCTGTCTATGGTGGTGATTTGGGCGTTAAATACCAAGGCGGACTGCCTTTGGAGATGGACATTATCCGGCTCCAGCTCCAGCTGTGCCTCTATGCGACGCAGCAGCCGCTCCGACATCTGGGCAGCCGCCGCCTTGGTGAAGGTCAGAACCAGCAGCCTGTCTATATCCACCGGCCTTTGCCTGTCAGAAATCTTAGAAAATATCCTTTCCACCAAAACGGCTGTCTTGCCGCTGCCGGCCGCCGCCGACACCAGTATATTGCAATCTCGCAGCTCTATGGCCTCTCTTTGCCTCTCAGTAAACACCATGGCCATGCTCTCCCCCCTGCGCCCCGTCCTTATCCAAGGCCTGGCGCATCCGCTCCAGCGCTGACTCCCTGTCCATAGCCTCCGGCTCCCAATACCCATATCCCGGCAGGCCGGCATCAAAGTGACAGGCATTTTTGTAGGCGCAGAACGAGCAGGCGCTGTACTGTCCCCATCGGCAGGGCGCAGCCTCCACTCCACCCTCCAGCAGCGTTCGCCCCAGCTGCCTGGCCTTATGCTCCACAAACTCTGTCAGCAAGACCAAATCCTCCTCTGGCAGGGCCTTGCTGTCAGCATACAGGCTGCCGTCCTTCTTGAAACGCACCGGCACCACTGCAGATTTGCCCCAGTTTTGCCTGTCCAAGGCCGACAGCACCTCCGGTCCGGCATTGACCCAGCCGTCCATGCGCAGTTCCTCCTGCAGCTGCCTTTGCAGCTCATCCGGCGCCAGCTCCACCCCGGTATCCACCAGCGGATCGTGTATATGATAATACAACATGGCTGCCGGCGCCGCCTGACCCCCGGCTCTCTCCAGCGCCTCCATGGCCTTGTTCAGGTACATGGCCAACTGCAGCTGTAGGCCGGCATACAGATGGGAGAGGGAGAACTCCCGCTTGCCGGATTTGTAATCCACCACCTTTACATAGATTTTGCCGTCTATCTCCGCCGTATCCACCCGGTCTATGCGCCCCACAAGGCCCACACCCTCCCGAGGAGGCTCCCCGCCAAAGGCCAGCTCCGCCGCTATGGGCCGGAACTCCCCCTGCCGCAGCTGCGCCTGCAGGCCCAGCACCGTCATAGACAGCAGGGCTTCCATTCTGGCCAGGCCATATCGATAGCGCGCATTGCTGTGCAGTATTCCCTGGCCAAATTCTCCCGCCAGCCTTTCCACGGCCCGGGAGATGCGCTGCCCGGCCTCCTCTCTGCCAAACTCCGCCCAGGAGAGGCCATCAGCCTGCAAGCCCCTATCAAAATCCTCCAGCACGCCATGGAAGAAACGCCCCATATCCACCGGCTCATAAACATACTCCTCCCTCTCCCGCAGGGCCAGCGCGTATTGGAGGAAATGCTTGTACGCGCAGGCGGCAAAACACTCCAGGCGGCTGACGCTGGCCTGCAATATCCGGCCATAGACCGCCGCCCCGGCCGCTTTGGACAATCTGCCCTCCCGGCCCTCCATAAAGGCCGCCCTCCACAACCGGCTATGGGCAGGCCGGCCCAGATAGTATGCCTCCAGCGGGGCCGGCTCCTTAGAAAAACGCAGCCACCAGGCCAGGCTCTCCGCCTCCCTGGATTCCTCCCCCTCTGTCCACTCCCGCAAAATCCGGGAAAAGCGGAACAGGGCTCCCCCGGGAGAGGCTACGGCCGGAGCCTCTCCCTCAGCCCTCTCCGGGGTCAGGTCCGGAAATATACGCCGCAGCCTGCCCACCACATAAGCAGGCCGCAAAGGCTCCCCCTGGGCATCGCTGCGCGCATAGGATATATATAGGTGCCGGCTGGGTTTGGACAGCCGCAGATATAGATGCAATCTCTGCATCCACATACGCTCTCGGGGCGAGGGAGCCAGCGTGAATCGGGCATCCCGCAAAAACTCCCTGTCCATATCCGAGAGCAAGCCGCTGTGGGAAGATTTTCCTGACAAAAAAATATCATTTGCCCCTATAAAAAATACAGCCTTCACCTGCCTAAGCCGGCTCCTCTCCACATCCCCCACAAAGAGCGCATCCCTGCCCCGGGGCAGGGCGCCGGCGCGCAACTCTCCAAAGCCCGCCTCCAAGATCTCCAGAAAATCTCGGGAGGACAGGCTCTCCTCCCCCAACAGATCATACAGGCTCTGCAACATATCCACAGCCAGGACATAGACCTGTCCATAGTCCAAGGCCCGGCGGTTATCCCCCTCCCGCAAAAAGACTTCCTGCATTTGTGTCAATTTTTGCTGAATTTGATTTTTTACCAAAAATCCATACAGCGACTCCACCCACTCCCCCACAACGGCCTTGGCCGCACCCCGCAGTGAGAGCAGGGGAGAAAGCATATCCATCATCCTCTGACGAGAGAGATTCAGATTTTCCAGCTCCGCCTGCCAGCGGCCGGAACGGTCGCCAAACTCCCGGCTCCAGGCCCTATACCCCCTCTGTCCAGTGGCCAGGATATAATTGTCCAAAACATCCACATCCCCGGCATCCAGAGGGCATAGGCCGTTGCGCAGCAGGTAAAATACGCTGTCATAAGAGAAATCCTTCTCCAAAACCAGCAAGGCTCCCCGCATCCAGGCGAAGAGGGGATGGTGCCGCACACTGCCCATGCGGTCAAAAAATAAGGGCAGCCGCCCCCCCAGCGCATCCTCCAAATACGGGGCATAAACCTCCAAATCTCCGCAGATTATGGCCATATCCCTATATTTCCACCCCTGAGCCTCCGACAGAGCGACTATGGCCGCTCCCACGGCCAGACACTCCTCCTTGGGGTTGGCGGCCTCCGCCAGACGTATGTCCTCGGGCTTGCCCTCCATGGGCCGCCCCACGGGGGCAAAAAGCGACTTCTCCAGGTGGATCAGCCAGCTGCTGCAGCCCCGGCCCGGAGAGGCCCCGGTGAGAAATACATCCTGCCGCCTATCCCTGGATATGCCCCGCCTCTCCATCTCCCCCTCCAGCAGAGCCAGGGTCTTTTGGCTGAGATAGTATAGATTTTGCTCCTGCACCGGCCCATAGGCAGACTCGCCCTCCCCCAAAACCAGGGCCACCTTCACCTGATCCGCCACCTGGGCCATGGCGCCTATCCAGGAGATCTGAGGCGGTGTAAAATCCGTAAATCCGTCCACATAGACAGCGGCGCCCCGCAAAAGGGCAGACCGGGGCATACAGGCCTCCACGGTGGCCATACGCTGCTCCGCTGTGGTGAACCGGCCGCAGGTAAACTCCAAAAAAGAGAGATAGAGGCGGGACAAATCCCGCAGCTTGGCCTGCAGTACGCCCTTGGGCGGGCAGATATCCG
>JBGYPP010000047.1:0-5414 GCA_041838515.1 Acetatifactor sp.
GGAAAAGGCCATGGAGGTGGTGGTGGACAATCCCCGCCGCATTTCGGCCATGGTGGAACCCATCAGCCCGCTGCGGCCGGATAAGTGCGTGCCGGTCATAGAGGACAGCGACAAGACTCTGCGGAACATCTGCATGGAAAAGGCCCGGTCCATCTACGGCAGCCCCCTGCCCGAGCCGGTGGAGGCCAGGCTGGAGAGGGAGCTGGGCAGCATTATCCAAAACGGTTTTGCCGTTATGTACATCATAGCCCAAAAATTGGTCTGGAAATCCGTGGAGGACGGGTATTTGGTAGGTTCCCGAGGCTCTGTGGGCAGTTCCCTGGCGGCCACCATGGCCGGCATTACCGAGGTCAACCCCCTGCCCCCGCATTACTACTGCCCCCACTGCCATTACTGTGAATTTGACTCGGAGAGGGTGCGGGCCTACGGCGGCCGCTGCGGCGCGGATATGCCGGATGCGGACTGTCCGGACTGCGGCCGGCCCCTGGCCAAGGAGGGATTTGACATACCCTTTGAAACCTTTCTGGGATTTAAGGGGGATAAGGAGCCGGATATAGACCTGAATTTCTCCGGGGAATACCAGGCCCGGGCCCACAGGTATACGGAGGAAATCTTCGGCAAGGGGCAGACCTTCCGCGCCGGCACCATAGGCACGCTGGCGGACAAGACGGCCTACGGTTTTGTAAAAAAATACTTTGAGGAGAGGGATGTGCAAAAGCGGGGGGCGGAGCTGGACCGTCTGGCCAAGGCCTGTACCGGCATACGCCGCTCCACCGGCCAGCATCCCGGGGGCATAGTTGTGCTGCCTGTGGGCCAGGATATCAACTCCTTTACGCCTGTGCAAAAGCCGGCCAACGATATGGAAACGGACACCATCACTACCCATTTTGACTATCACTCCATAGACCACAACCTGCTCAAATTGGACATATTGGGACATGATGACCCCACCATGATACGCATGCTCCAGGATCTCACCGGCCTGGACCCTGTGTCCATACCCTTGGACGATAAGGGCGTGATGAGCCTTTTTCAAAATACAAAGGCTTTGGGCATAGAGCCGGAGCAGATAGGCGGCTGCGCCCTGGGCGCCTTGGGCATACCGGAGTTTGGCACGGATTTTGCCATGCAGATGTTGATCGATGCCGCGCCCACCTCCTTTTCGGATTTGGTACGCATAGCAGGGCTGGCGCACGGAACAGATGTTTGGCTAGGCAATGCCAAGGATCTAATCCTTTCCGGCCAGGCCACCATATCCACGGCCATATGCACCCGGGATGATATTATGGTCTATCTGATCTCCATGGGTGTGGAGAGTTCCCTGGCCTTTACTATTATGGAGAGCGTCCGCAAGGGCAAGGGACTGCTGCCGGATTGGGAGGAGGCTATGCGGAGGCATCAGGTGCCGGAGTGGTATATAGAGTCCTGCAAGAAGATCAAATATATGTTTCCCAAGGCCCATGCGGCGGCCTATGTTATGATGGCCTGGCGCATAGCCTATTTCAAAATACACCACCCCTTGGCCTATTACACTGCCTATTTCAGCATACGCGCCAAGGCGTTTTCCTATGAGAAGATGTGCCTGGGGCCGGAGGCGCTGGCCGGCCATATGGAGGAATTTCGCCGTATGGAAAATCCGGGCAACAAGGAAAAGGATAGTTATTCGGATATGCGCATAGTACAGGAGATGCACGCCCGGGGCTACGCATTCCTGCCCATAGACTTATTCCGCGCCCGGGCGGAGCGCTTCCAGATACTGGAGGGGCGCATCATGCCCTCGCTCAACAGTATAGAGGGCCTGGGGGAAAAGGCGGCGGCCTCCATAGAGGCGGCGGCCGGGGAGGGGGCTTTCCTCTCCAAGGAGGATTTCCGCATACGGGCAAAGGTGTCCAAGACGGTGGTGGAAATGCTGGACAAATTGGGCATATTGGGGGATTTGCCCATGTCCAACCAGATCAGCATTTTTGACAGCCTGGCCCTGGCCTCAGATTGACAAAAAAGCCTCCGGGAAGTAAAATTGGGGTAATCAATACTGTTGTTGCTCCGGGAGAGAGGGAGGGTGGAGTATGGGGAATGACAAGAGGCGCAGCAAACGCACGAAGTTAAATTCCACGCTGATTTTGAAGCGTTTGGACGCGCCCCATAAGAGCGAGGAGATAGACATCGAGGTGATAGACGTATCCAAGTCCGGCGTGGGATTTAGCTGTGATAAGGCCTTAGAGATAGGCGCGGTTTATGAAACCTATCTGACCATTTGGACCAGCGAGGTGTTGCACGCATTTTTGCAGATTATCCGCATTGTGATGGAGGATGGGCAGTATATCTACGGTTCCGTGTTTATAGGCATGCCGGAGATGGAGGCCAACCGCATATCCGTGTACCAGACCTTTTCCGATGAGTGACAAAAGAGTCCGGTTTGGAAGCCCTGCCCGGGCCTATGCGCAGGCGCTTAGATTTTTTGGAATCATACAGATTTTGCAGATGATTTCTATCGGGCCATGGACCGGTGGGGCAATGGGGTGAATGGGCCGGGGGAATCAGTCTGCAGAATGTATCATACAGTCGAATAAGTAAGGAAAAACGCTTAGATTCCGGTTCGCCGGCCTAAGCGTTTTTTTGTTTGGATGGAGAAGTCCTCTCTTTTCTCCTAGACCTCCCCCTCCATGTCGTACCCCTGTTCCCTCAGCAGCGCCTGCGCCAGATTTTTCTCCCGGTCTGAGGCAAATTCCAGGTACAGCGAGCCGTCCAGGGATTCCCTGTTGTGCCTTATGCCCAGATTTTGGATGCTGATGCCGGCGGCGGCCAGGTGGGCAGTAATGGAGGCCAGGGAGCCGGCATGGTCAGGTATCTCCACATAGAGGCAGGGTTGGGGAGCCAGGGCGCCGCCCTTTTGGGCCAGTCCGTCCCTGTACTCCTTGGCCTGGGCAAAAAATAGCTCCAAGGCCTCCGGGCCGCCCTCCTCCAGGTTCCGGCAGAACTGCGCCAAGACCGCCTGAAAATCCGCCAGCAGCGCCAGCAGGCAATCCCTGTTGGTCAGGCTGATATCCCTCCACAGGCCGGGGGAGGAGGAGGCGATACGGGTCATATCCCTGAACCCGCCGGCGGCTATGGCGCCCAGCAGGGGTTCTTCCCGGGTCTTGGTTCTGGCCAGCTGCGCCAGGGAGGCGGCTATGGCATGGGGCAAATGGCTGATGGCCGCCGTGGCCATATCGTGGCGCCGGGCATCCATACGCAGGGGCAGCGCGCCCATGCGCCGGGCCATATCCTCTAACAGAGCCATATCCTCCGGGCGGCAGCCCTCCGGAGGGCTGAATATATAACAGGCGTTTTCCAGCAGGCCGGCCTTGGCGGCCAGATATCCGCCCCTCTCGCTGCCGGCCATGGGATGGCCGCCTATAAAGCGGTCCAGACCCAGTTCCAGAGCCCTTTGGCAGATGCGGCCCTTGGCGCTGCCCACATCGCTGATCAGAGGCAGGGGGCCGGGCAGGGCCGCCAGCCTCTCCAGTGCCTCCAGATTGGCCTGGGGCGGCGCGCACAGATAGAGCAGATCGCAGCCGGCCAGCGCCTCCAGATCCGGGGCGGCCTGGCTGACGGTACCCTGATCCAGCGCGGTTTCCAGACTGGGCAGGTGGGAGTCCCAGGCCCATATGCGCAGGCCCGGCAGGGCGGCGCGCAGGGCCAAGGCCATGGAGCCGCCTATCAGGCCCAGGCCATAGAAGCCCACGGTGGGCAGTGGGCATGGGGTGTGATCCGGATGCAGCCGCATATTTCCCTCCTATTATTTAGTCCATCCAAAAGTTTGTTTGACCATAGCGCTAGGCCCCGGCCTTGTCAAGCCCGGGTTGCCCCTGGATGCAGCCCGGATATGGACATAGGGGCGCTGCACCCATCCGGTCCTAGCCGCCCCGCCCGGGGACGGCGACAAAGCCTGGGCAAATCTTGGCAAAAATACACAATCAGCCTTGAAAATACAAGGTATTTTTAGTAAAATGGCTTTATGGGCATAGAGTTTTGGCAGTCATAGGCTTCCAAAGCGACAAAAAAATACCGATTGGAAGGCGGATTTATGAATGTATACACGACGGACAAAATTCGGAACGTTGTATTGTTGGGCCACGGAGGCTCGGGCAAGACCAGCCTGGCCGAAGCCATGGCCTATCTCTCCGGCATCACCTCCCGCATGGGCAAGGTGTCCGAGGGCAACACCCTCAGCGATTATGGCAAGGAAGAGCAGAAGCGCAAATTTTCCATCAGCACCAGCCTGATACCCATAGAGTGGGAGGGGCATAAGATCAATATCTTGGATGCCCCGGGGTATTTTGACTTTGTGGGTGAGGTGGAGGAGGCCATCAGCGCAGCCGGCGCGGCAATTATCGTGGTCAATGGCAAGTCCGGAGTGGAGGTGGGCACCCGCAAGGCCTGGGAGCTGTGCGAAAAGTACAAGCTGCCCCGCTTTATCTATGTGACCCATATGGACGTGGACAATGCCTCTTTCCGGCAGATTGTCGAAGATTTGACAAATGAGTACGGCAAGCATATGGCGCCTATACACTTTCCCATCCGTGAGAATGAGAAGTTCGTGGGCTATGTCAATGTCATAGCCGAAACCGGCAACCGCTGGCAGGGCAAGGACGTGGTACCCTGCGACATACCGGATTACAGCCAGGCCAATCTGGCCCAATTCCGGGAAACGCTGATGGAGAGCGTGGCCGAGACCAGCGAGGAGATGATGGAGAGGTATTTCGGCGGTGAGGCTTTCTCCGAGGCGGAGATACGCGCCGCCTTGCGGACCAATGTCTGCGAGTGCAACCTGGTACCCATGTCCATGGGATCCAACACCCTCTGCCAGGGCGTGTATACGCTGCTGGATGATATTATCAAGTATATGCCCTCCCCGGCCAACCGCAAGGTGGCGGGGCTTAGCCTCAAGACCAATGAGGTGTTCCAGGCGGACCATGATTTCTCCAAGGCCAAATCTGCCTTTATCTGGAAGACCATCATAGATCCCTTTATAGGCAAATATTCTCTGATCAAGGTCCAGTCCGGTGTGCTCAAGGCCGATGATATGATATACAATGTGGACCGGGATATAGAGGAGAGGGCCGGCAAGCTCTACGTATTGCAGGGCAACAAGCCCATAGAGGTGGAGGAGCTGCACGCCGGCGACATAGGCGCGCTGGCCAAGCTGACGGCTGCCAGGACGGGCAACAGCCTGGCCACCAAGGCCCATCCCATCAAATATGGCAAGTTCGCCCTGTCCACGCCCTATACCTATATGCGCTACAGGCCCAAGAACAAGCAGGATGTGGACAAGCTCTCCCAGGCCCTGCAGAAGCTCTGCCGTGAGGATCAGACCCTGCGGGTGGAGAACGATGCGGCCAACCGCCAGCTGCTGATGTTTGGCATGGGCGACC
>JBGYPP010000048.1:0-5023 GCA_041838515.1 Acetatifactor sp.
ATAACATTTTTGCAGGCAAAAGGGTATATGCACATACAGCGCCAAAGGCCGGTCTGCCATATCAGGATTCATCCAGCTTTAGCACGCTCATAAAGGCCTTTTGGGGTATCTCCACATTGCCCACCTGGCGCATGCGCTTCTTGCCCTCTTTTTGCTTCTCCAACAGTTTCTTCTTTCGGGTGATATCGCCGCCATAGCACTTGGCCAATACATCCTTGCGCATGGCTTTTACCGTTTCCCTGGCTATGACCTTGCCCCCCACAGCCGCCTGTATGGGTATCTCAAAGAGATGGCGAGGTATCTCGTCCTTGAGCTTCTCGCACATGCGCCTGCCCCTCTCATAGGCCGAATCCCCATGAACGATAAAGGAAAGCGCGTCCACCTCCTCCTTGTTGATCAATATATCCAATTTGACCAGCTTGGACTCCTCATATCCCTTGATGTCATAATCAAAGGAGGCATATCCCCTGGACCGGGATTTGAGAGCATCAAAGAAATCATAGATAATCTCATTTAAGGGCAGCTCGTAATTGAGCTGCGCCCTGCCGCCCTCCATGTATTCCAGACCCAGATAGCGGCCCCGCCTCTCCTGGCACAGCTCCATGATGGGACCTATAAACTCCTGGGTGACCATAATCTGGGCCGTGACTATGGGTTCTTCCATATAGGCGATACGGCTGGGATCCGGCAGGTTGGTGGGATTGGTCAGATCTGTGGACTCCCCGTCCGTGGTATACACCTTGTAAACCACAGAGGGCGCAGTGGTCACCAGATCCAGGTTGTACTCCCTCTCCAGCCTCTCCTGTATGATTTCCAAATGCAAAAGGCCCAAAAAACCGCAACGGAAACCAAACCCCAGAGCCACAGAGGTCTCCGGCTCAAATTGCAGCGCCGCATCATTCAATTGCAGTTTTTCCAAGGCATCCCGCAGATCCGGATACTTGGCGCCGTCCGCCGGATACAGGCCGCAGTACACCATGGAAAGCACTTTTTTATATCCGGGCAGGGGCTGGGCGCAGGGATTTTTGGCCAGGGTAATCGTATCCCCCACAGCCGTATCCTTGACATTTTTGATGGATGCCGTAATATATCCAACCATACCGGCGCTGAGGCAGTCGCAGGGAATAAATCGGCCGGCTCCGAAGTAGCCCACCTCCACCACCTCTTCCCTGGCCCCGGTGGCCATCATCTGTATCAGATCCCCCTTTTGCACCTGACCGTGGACAATACGGCAAAATACGATTACGCCCTTGTAAGGGTCATAGAGGGAATCAAAAATCAAGGCCTGCAAAGGCGTATCCACATCCCCCTTGGGGGCAGGCACCTTGGCCACGATCTGCTCCAGCACCTCCTCTATGCCCACTCCATTTTTGGCGCTGATCAGCGGGGCATCCTGGGCATCCAAGCCTATGACCTCCTCAATCTGGGCGCGCACCCTCTCCGGATCTGCGCTGGGCAGGTCTATTTTGTTGATGACGGGAAAGATATCCAGGTCATGGTCCAGCGCCAGGTAGACATTGGCCAGGGTCTGGGCCTCTATGCCCTGGGCAGCATCCACCACCAGTATAGCACCGTCACATGCAGCCAGGGAACGGCTGACCTCATAGTGAAAGTCCACATGGCCCGGCGTGTCTATGAGATTAAAGACATACTCCCGGCCGTCCGCCGCCTTGTACAGCGTGCGCACGGTCTGGGCCTTGATGGTTATGCCCCTTTCCCTCTCCAGATCCATATTGTCCAGCACCTGGGCCTGCATCTCCCTCTGGGAGAGCAGCCCCGTCCTCTCGATAATGCGATCGGCCAAGGTGGACTTGCCATGGTCTATATGGGCGATAATACAAAAATTGCGAATTTGGCTCTTTTCATCTCCAGGCATACGTCTGGTCTTATCCTCATCTCTTTCCCAATACATCCCCTAAGAGGCATGATTGCATATATAGTCAAGTATACCCCAAATCCGCTCCATCCGCAAGATACAGCACAGGAAATGGCTCTTTCCCCCTTCAAGGCATGCATCTCCTTGACATGGCAGATATTCTGCTTGCAGGCAAGGACGATGGGGCCAACCCACTTCGGCAAAACCGGCTATAGATAAAAAAACTGTGCGGCAAAGCCATATTCTGCCCGCCGCACAGTTGCAAATCCTATAGGAAAACATTACTTCAGCAGCCGTATGCCGCCCAACAGAGGCACTTCCTTTTCCTCCTCCTGGATGGCGGCCACCAGGCCGATAATCCAGCATACGAGCAGGAACAGGCCGCCAACTGCGGCCGCCAACCAGCCTATTACCGGAACGATATTGAAAGCCCCTACCACCACAGTGCCCAAATGCAACACCAAGGCCTGGTTGAGATGGAAGTTTCCTCCCTCTTTATCCCCGGCCAGGTAGGCGATAATCCAGCCTATCCAACCCAAATACGCCACTATGCCCGTCACTTTTCTGTTCATTTGCCTCTCCTATCAACCATTCACTCTGTATAAGCCGCTTATGCGGGATATGCGCCATTCTTGCCGTCTGCCTTGTTCATATCCACGCCGGTCTGCTGCGCCTGACGATATTTAAAGAAATCCGTGGCCACCTGGGGGAAGAGCGCATAGCTGAGCACATCCTCATCCTGCTGCTTCCACTCCCGCATCTGGGACTCCAGCTTCACCAGCTCGTTGTCCAAGAGATCGGCGTACCGGCAGGTAATCCTCTCCTCGCCAGGTATTACCTTGTCTATTACCTCCTGGTTCATGGGCTTTACAGTCTGGCCATATTCGCCGCGCAATACGGCCTTGGTTTCCTTGGTGGCCATCTTGTACCGCTCGCCCATCAGCACATTGAACACGGCCTGGGTGCCCACGATCTGGGAAGAGGGGGTTACCAAGGGAGGCTCGCCCAAATCCTTGCGAACCCTGGGTATCTCCTGCAGCACCTCATAATACTTATCCTCGGCATTCTGCTCCTTGAGCTGGCTCACCATATTAGAGAGCATGCCTCCGGGCACCTGATAGAGCAGGGTCTTGATGTCCACGCCCATCACCTTGGGATTGAGCAGGCCGTTGGCCAGGCACTCATCCCTGTAAGGACGGAAGTAATCGGCGATCTCTGCCAGCACATTCTGGTCATAGCCGGTGTCAAACTGCGTACCCTTAAAGGTTTCCACCATCACCTCTGTGGCCGGCTGGGAGGTACCCATGGCAAAGGGGCTGATAGCAGTGTCTATGATGTCTGCGCCGGCCTCTATGGCCTTTAGGTAGGTCATGGCGGCCACGCCGGAGGTGTAATGGGTGTGCAGCTCTATGGGCAGCTTGGTCACCTCCCTCATGGCGCTGACCAGCTCCGTTGCCTTATAAGGCAGCAGCAGGCCGGCCATATCCTTGATACAGATGGAGTCTGCGCCCATATCCTCCACCTTCCTGGTCATATCCGTCCAGTACTCCAGAGTATAGGCATCCCCCAGCGTATAGGACAGAGCCACCTGGGCGTGTCCCCTGCCCTCCTGTTTTTTGAAATTATTGGTGGCAGTAACAGCCGCCTGCAAATTCCGCAGATCGTTCAGGCAGTCAAATATGCGGATGATATCTATGCCGTTGGATATGGATTTCTGCACGAAATAATCCACCACATCGTCAGCATAGGGCCTGTAACCCAGTATGTTTTGCCCGCGGAAGAGCATTTGCAGCTTGGTGGTCTTAAATCCGTCTTTGAGCTTGCGCAGCCTCTCCCAGGGATCTTCCTTGAGGAAGCGCAGGGAGGCGTCAAAGGTGGCTCCGCCCCAGCACTCAACCGCATGGTAGCCCACCTTTTCCATAGTGTCCACGATAGGCAGCATCAGCTCCGTGGGCATACGGGTGGCAATCAGGGATTGGTGGGCATCTCGCAATATGGTTTCTGTAATCTTTACCGGTCTTTTCTGTTCCGACATCCGAATCTCCTCCTTGTGGATACCTAAGTTTGCCTATCAAAATACGCCAAATATGGCCATAAATGTTCCGGCAGCCACAGCCGTGCCTATTACGCCGGCCACATTAGGGCCCATGGCGTGCATCAGCAGGAAATTGCCGGGATCGGCCTCTGCGCCCACCTTCTGTGACACCCTGGCGGCCATGGGCACGGCAGAAACGCCGGCCGAGCCTATCAGAGGGTTTACCTTGCCGCCGCTGGCCCAGCATTGGAACTTGCCAAAGAGCACTCCGGCCGCCGTACCAAACATAAATGCTACCAGACCCAGCACGACAATTTTCAAGGTATCCACGTTCAAAAAGGCCTCAGCGCTGGTGGTGGCTCCCACGGAGGTACCCAGCAGAATAACCACCATATACATCATGGCGTTGGAGGCTGTGTCCGTCAGCTGGCGGACCACACCGGATTCCCTAAAGAGATTGCCCAACATCAGCATACCCACCAGAGGGGCCGTCGTAGGCAGGATAAGGCATACCACCACGGTCACCACTATGGGGAAAAGAATCTTCTCCAGCTTGGTCACGGGACGGAGCTGGGCCATGCGTATCTTTCTCTCCTTCTCCGTAGTCAAGAGGCGCATGATGGGAGGCTGGATGATAGGCACAAGGGACATATAAGAATACGCTGCCACGGCTATAGGGCCCAGAATAGCCGTCTGTTCCAGCTTGGTGGCCAAGAATATGGATGTGGGGCCGTCCGCTCCTCCTATGATGGCTATGGCAGCCGCCGCCTTGTCATTAAATCCAAGGAGCATGGCCCCCAGATAGGCGGCAAATATGCCAAACTGCGCAGCCGCGCCCAAGAGAAAGCTCTTGGGATTGGCAATCAGCGGGCCAAAGTCCGTCAGCGCGCCCACGCCCATAAAGATCAGCGAGGGCAGTATGGCCCACTCGTCCAAGAGGTAGAAGTAGTGCAACAGGCCGCCCACGCCGTTGGAAGCCTTATGCGCCTCCAGCATAATGTCGGGGTAGATGTTCACCAAAAGCATACCAAAGGCTATAGGGGTCAACAGCAAAGGCTCAAATCCCTTGGCTATGGCCAGATACAGGAAGATGCAGGCCACAATGATCATGA
>JBGYPP010000049.1:0-43016 GCA_041838515.1 Acetatifactor sp.
CGGAGTATGTCTATGCCGAGGAGGGCTTGGAGAGCGGCCGGTCAGGGGCGGAGTATGTCTATGCCGAGGAGGGCTTGGAGAGCGGCCAGGCAGAGCCGGAGCATAGCCCGGCCTCTGCTGCGCCGGAGCAGTGGATGGGAGTGGCCGGGGGCCAAAATACAGTACTGGCAGGCGCATTTCCGGAGCCTGCGCCTGCTTATGCCGAGGGTGTGCTTTCGGAGCCTGCATCCTTCCTTGTTGAGGGGACTCTGCCGATGGCCGCTGACAGGCATATCCCGGCGGGACAGGCAGTACAGGCAGAACCGTCCTCTGGGGAGGCTGTTTCTGATCTTGTCCCGGTGCTGACAAAGGCAGGGAGCGGACAAAAGAACACCAGTTTGAAACCGCCTGCTTTGCCGGATGGCGACTTGGATGTTCAGAGGGCTGCATCCGCCCAGGCTGCTGGCGAGGGTGGGGGCGAAAAAGGGCAGCCTGTGGTGATAGCCCCGGGTGTTTATGCGGGATTGCTGGCTCAAGATACCAAGGTTTGGGACAGAAAGGATGTTCGCAATATACAGGCCACGGTTGAGGAGGCCCTGGAGCGTAACAGGGAAGTGCGGTCCATGGAGGCTGCCATAGCCCGGGAGGAATTGCGGCGGGCGGCCCAAACCCAGCCGGGGGCGGAGCAAGCCCTCCGGGGAGCGGAGGCGGCTAAGAGCCAGACAGAGCCGCACCTGCCCTCCATGCCTCTGGCGGAGGAGCAGATAGACGGTCAGATTTCCCTGGATGATCTCTTGCAGGATTTTGAAAAAAATGTGCAGGCCCGCAGCGAGGAGAGGGAGGCAGGGGTTCGCAGGCAGATGCTGGAGAGCACTGGTCCCCTGTTCGACCGCTTTGAGGCAGCTATGCTGGAGGAGTTATCCCTGGGTTTGGGCGAGTCCGGCGGTGGTCAAGGCTGCTATGGCGCAGCTTCTGGAGAGAGAGAGGGCTTTGCTCGCGGCGGTGAGATCTTTGCCCAAGCCGATGCAGGGGAGTATAGATGCGAGGAGGCCAGCCGGGATACGGAGGCAGGCGCAGCCGTAGAGGCCATGGCAGAGGCGGCATCCGTCGGCAGGTGGTCAGAGATGGCCCGGGATACGGAGGCAGGCACAGCCGTAGAGGCCATGGCAGAGTCGGGCATGGCAGAGGCGGCATCCGGCGGCAGGTGGTCAGAGATGGCCCGGGATACGGAGGCAGGCGCAGTCGGAGAGGCCATGGCAGAGGCAGGCGTCGCAGAGGCGGCATCCGGCGGCAGGTGGTCAGAGATGGCCCGGGATACGGAGGCAGGCGCAGCCGGAGAGGCCATGGCAGAGTCGGGCATGGCAGAGGCGGCATCCGGCGGCAGGGGGTCAGAGATAGCCCGGGATACGGAGGCAGGCGCAGCCGTAGAGACCATGGCAGAGGCAGTCGTCGCAGAGGCAGCATCCGGCGGCAGGGGGTCAGAGATAGCCTGGGATACGGAGGCAGGAGCAGCCGGAGAGGCCATGGCAGAGGCAGTATCCGGCGGCCATGGGGCAGAGATGGCCCGGGTTATAGAGGCGGCCGCCCAAGATGTTGTTGCGGTTGAGGATCTGCCCAGTGCTGTCGATAGGGCGGGGAGTTCCGGTGCAGTGCCGGCAGAGGCCGGCAAAGATGCCTCTGGCATGGCTGCTCCAGCCGGGGACCGCGGGAAGGAGGAGAGAGAGGCTGGGTCAGATTTCCAATGGGAGGCAAAGGGAGAGGTCAGCAGCTACAGGCTGGAGGAAACCCGGCAACCAGGAGAGAAGTATAGGCGCTTCTCCAAGGAGGAGAGGCAGCTATTTGGCATATATGCGCCCAACAAGTCCGCCAGGGAGCAGATGGTGCAGGCCTTGGATTGCATTTCTATGGAGGGGCATAGGGGCAATGTGCTGATCAGCGGGGATGAGGGCATGGATACACTGGCCCTTGCCCAAAATGTGCTGCGCTATATACAGGCCAAGGGCGAGGGATTTATAGGCCGCGCAGGCAAGGTTTCCGGAGTTTCCCTGCAGGGGCAGTCCATACCCGCTTTGATGGAGCAGCTATCCGGCGGCGGCCTGTTGATACATAAGGCGGGGGATATGCGGGAGGATGCCATAGAGGCCCTTTGCAAGGCCCTAAAGGCCCCTCAGTGCCGTATGGTGGTGGTGCTGGAGGACAGCCGGCGGGTGACCGGGCGTCTGATCGCCTCCTATCCCGCCCTGGCAGAGCTGTTCGACGCCCGCATAGAGATGCAGGCGCTGGACAACGATGCCCTGGTGCAATTTGCCATACGCTATGCCAGGGAAAAGGAGTACGCCATAGACGAGATGGGCATATTGGCCTTGCACACCCGTATAGAGGAGAGGCAGAGTCTGGATCACGCTGTCACCGTTCCGGAGGTGAAGGAGCTGATGGATGAGGCCATGCAAAAGGCCAATAAAAAATCCCTGGGACATTTCTTTGAACTGGTATTGGGCAGGCGTTATGATGCGGAGGACATGATCATCCTCAAGGAAAAGCATTTTTCTCCATAAAAGGAGGTTTTCCATGGAAAAAAGGCAGGAGCTGGACAAGGGGCAGACAGTGGATTATGCGCAAAAGGAGAGGGACGGGCAGGTGTTTATCTCCCCGGAGGATGCCTTTCTGTTCGCGCAAGGCACGCATTACGAGATTTATAAGAAGCTGGGAGCGCACCCATCCAAGGAGGATGGCAGAGAGGGCGTGTTCTTTGCCGTCTGGGCGCCCAATGCCCAGGCAGTCAGCGTAGTGGGTTCCTTTAATGATTGGAATACCGAATCCCATCCCATGGAAAGGCAGGGGGAGGGCGGTTTGTGGTCTGTATTTGTGCCTGGCGTGGAGCTGGGATCCCTATACAAATTCCTGATAAGAAGTATCGATGGCCGTCTTTTATACAAGGCAGACCCCTTTGCCAATCAGGCCCAGTACCGTCCGGAAACCGCCTCGGTGGTCACGGACCTGCGGGGCTTTCCCTGGAAAGATGCCAAATGGGAGAAGGCAAAATATGCCGCCGATCCCTATGGCAAGCCACTGTCCATCTACGAATGCCATATAGGCTCCTTTATGCGGCATCCGGGGCAGGAGAGGTTTTACACCTACAGAGAGTTTGCTGATGCCATAGTGGCTTATCTGGAAAAGATGCCCTATACCCATGTGGAATTGATGGGCATAGCAGAGTATCCCTATGACGGTTCCTGGGGATATCAGGTTACGGGGTATTACGCCCCCACTTCCCGCTACGGCAGTCCTCAGGATTTTATGTATTTGGTGGACAGGCTGCACCAGGCCGGCATAGGCGTTATCCTGGACTGGGTGCCTGCGCACTTTGCTAGGGATGCCCATGGATTGGCCGAATTTGACGGCAGCTGTATTTTTGAGCATCCGGATCCCAGGCTGGGCGAGCACCCAGACTGGGGGACCAAGATTTTCCACTATGGAAAGAATGAGGTCAAAAATTTTCTGATTGCCAACGCCCTCTTTTGGATGCGGGAATTTCATATTGACGGCATACGGGTGGATGCCGTGGCCAGTATGCTCTATCTGGACTATGGCAAAAAGGACGGAGAGTGGGTGGCCAACTGCTATGGCGGCAACAAGAATCTGGAGGCCATAGAATTTTTCCGCCATCTCAATTCGGTGTTGCGGGGCAGCTGTCCGGGCTTTTTGACCATAGCTGAGGAGAGTACGGCCTGGCCTGCGGTGACCGGCCCCATAGGCGATGCCAATGCCGAGGGTCTGGGCTTTACCTTCAAGTGGAATATGGGCTGGATGCATGATTTCTGCGAATATATGAAGCAGGATCCTATCTACAGGCGGGGCTGCCACCATATGCTGACCTTTGCCATGAGTTACAATGCCAGTGAACAGTATATTCTGCCCATATCCCATGATGAGGTGGTGCATTTGAAATGCTCGCTGGTGCAGAAGATGCCCGGGTATATGGAGGATAAATACGCCAATCTCCGCGCAGCCTATGCTTATATTTTTGGCCACAGCGGCAAGAAGCTGCTCTTTATGGGTCAGGATTTTGGCCAGGAGAGGGAGTGGAGCGAGGAAAGGGAGCTGGACTGGTTCTTATTGGAGAGGGAGGCCAACAGGGGCATGCAGGCCTATGTGGGAGAGCTGCTGCGGCTGTATAGGAGTTATCCCTGCCTGTACCAATTGGACAACAGCTTTGACGGATTTGAGTGGATGCTGGCAGACGATGGGGATCACAGCGTATACGCCTTTGTCCGCAAGGGCCTGCCAGGGGAGAAGGGCCTGCTCTTTGTGATGAATTTCACGCCCATGATGTGGCAGAACTACCAAGTGCCCGTACCCTGCAAGGGCAATTACCAATTGCTGATCTCCTCAGACGAGGAACGCTTTGGCGGCAGGGACAATGATATGCCCAAGAGGATTAAGGCCAAGGAGGGGATGTGCTTTCACAAAAACCATTCCCTGACTCTGGATATTCCTCCCTACGGAGCCTGTGTCTATGCTTTTTCCTGGCCCAAGGAGGAGGAGGCGGCGCCAAAAAAAAGCCCGTCCGGAGTAAAGAAATCGACTAACTAACCGATATAAAAGGTAGGCGGATTTTTGCCTGCCTTTTATAATGGAGAAAATTTGGAGGAGTTTCTATGGTTTGGGGAGAACCTTTTCAGGTAGAGGGTGCCGGTTCCTGGCGCAGGACCCAGGGCGGTGCAAGGGCATACCCGGCAGCCGGAGGGTCAGCCAGGCTGGGCGGCCAGGCGGCGGCGCCGGCCAAGCTGGCCCAGGGATTGGCCGCTTATAGTTTTGGCTCCTCCGGCGGAACCTTGTTAGAGAGGGATGGCCGGTCCAAGGCCTTGGGCGGGGTGGATGCCGCCCTATCCAGTGTGCAAAAATTGCAGACGCTGATGGCGCATATGGTATCCGAGGAGGATTTTGCCCGCATGGGGAGGGATGGATTCTCCCTGGAGGATATGGATGCCGCTGAGGGATTTACCATAGTGGATTCCATTAAGGCCCAGCTGGCGCTGGCCAAGGTGGAGGTGGCGGGGTATACGGACAAGCTGGATTTGGAGAAGCTGGAGGGAGAGATAGGCGGCATGGGTCTGGCCCAGGCCGTGCGGCACAATCTGCAGGAGGCGGATTTGCCCTCGGGGGACAGGGAGGCCGGTGAGGTCATCCGGGCGGTGGAGATGGCCGTGGGCCTGACCAAGCCTGGGGACGGCCAGTATGCGCATATGGTTAAGGAGGGCATGCAGCCCACCATAGAGGCCTTTTACACAGCTTCCTTTGTTGGCGCCCAGGGACATAAAGAGGCTGTCCCGGCGTATTATGCCCAGGAGATACAGGGGTACTATGGGAAGAACGCGCCCGTATACCAGCCTGTGGATCAAGCTCTGCTGGAGGGGCGTTTGGAGCAATGGGGGCTGGATGGGGCCCAAAAGGATGTGGCTGCCTGGATGGTAGAGTGGGGCCTGCCTCTGGAAAAGTCTGGTTTAGAGAGATCAGAACAAGTGCTTTCCGTACAATTTCCCATACGGGGTTCTGTGGCCCTGAGGGCGGCTGTGGCGGCCCTGTTGGAGGGCAAAAGGCCGGTGGAGGGGGATTTGGCCGCAGCGCAAAGGCAGGAGTCCCCTGCGGGCGCCCGGGCTTTTTTGGATGGGGAGGCGCTGGAGCGGCGGGATCTGTACCTGCATAGCCTGGAGCTGTGGCGGCAGCTGCCCCAGAGGCCGGCCGTGGCCCTGGTGGAGGCCCTGGACACGGAGTGGACACTGGCCGGTATGGAGGCCCGGGGCAGCCGGGCGGCTGAGGAATACCAAAGGGCGGGCCGCAGCTATGAGGCGCTGATGACCCGGCCGGACGGGAGCTATGGGGATAGCCTGGCCAAGGCTTTTGCCCATGTGGATCCCCTGCTGGAATCCCTGGGTCTGCCTGTGGAAGCTGTCTATCAAAAGGCTGTGCGCATCCTGGTCTACGGCCATAGGGAGATCACCAAAGAGAGGGTGGAGCAGACGGCCAGGGCCTATAGCCAGTGGCAAAGCGTGATGGACAAGCTCTCCCCGGCCGGACTTTGGTCTTTGATAAGGGAGGGCAGCAATCCCCTGACCATGTCCTTGGAGCAACTGGAGCAGCATTTGGACAGGGAGCAGGAGCTAAAGGGCTTGGATCTGCGCGCTTATGGAGAATTTTTGCGTCAATTAGATAAAAAAGCAGATATATCTAAAGAACAGAGGGATTTGTATGTGGGGTTATATCGCCTCCTTCATGGCATATCCAAGGAGGATTTCCGCGCCTTGGGGCGTTTGCTGGCTCTGGGCCGGGAACAAAATCTGGGACAGGCGCTCAAACTGCGTGGGCGGAGGGATATCACCGGACTGGATCTGCGGCTGGGAGAGGACATGCCGCTGACACAGACGGCCCGGCAGGCCCAGGACAGCCTGGAGAGCCAGCTTCGTCCCTGGTTGGGGCAAGATGCCTCGGCAGGGGAGATGGCAGCCGAGGCCCAGGCTCTGCTGGAGGCGGCTGTGGAGGATGTCCGGGAGGAGGATGCCCGGGAGCAGTGGCAGTTATGGCGCAGCCGGGCGGCGGATATGGAGGCGGATAAATCCGCATTGGATATGTTGGATAGGGCCGGACAAAGCTATAGCTGGTCTCATCTGGAGGCGGCCCGTGCCCTGCAGGCTTATGGCTATGGATTTTTTGGAAATCTGATCCCGGAGAATAAGGGAGATAGGGAGATTTTGGAGTCCATGGAGGATGCCGAGGCCTTTGAGAACCTGGCCGGAGAGAAGCTGGGGTTGTGGGAGCAAAGGGCGCTGCAGGCCGCCTGGCAGGAGGGGAATAGCCATGCGCAGGTAGAACTGTGGCGGCATACCCTATACCGTATCCGCCTGGCCAGGGATTTGCAAAAGCATAGGGAATACCATTTGCCGCTGGAGATGGAGGGCGAGAGGCTGGATATGCGGCTTAGGCTGGATGGAAGCGGTCAAAGCGGCCTGCGGCTGGGGCTGTATTTTGCTGACGGTATGGAGATTTTTGCTCGTTTTGTCTGGGATGGCGATCGGGTTCTGGGAGAAATGGGAGCTAATGGGCGGGAAGCGCTAAAGGTATTGGAGAAAAGCGCCGATATAGTATTGGGATATGGTGGTCTGCCCATGGAATGGGGGCAGGGCCATATGGCGTTGGAGCAAGGCTGGTGGCCGCTCCGGGAGGCGGAGGCTGCCTCAGGGGAGGAAGCGCCCGGACCGGCATATTGGTATGGCCTGGCCAAGGCCATAGTGGAATCGGCCCTGGGGCAGCGCAGGGCGGCCTCAACAGAGGGCGCAGAAAGGGAGTAATATGCGTATCAATTATAATGCGGCGGCCATGCGGGCCGGCAATTCCTTGAATAACAATAATGACAAGGTGGCGGCTTCTCTGCGCCGGCTCTCCTCCGGTTATAAAATAAATGCTTCCAAGGACAATCCCGCCGGCTTGGCTTTGGCCAAGCGTATGCATGCCCAGATTGCGGGTGTGGGCCTGGGCTCCCAAAACAGCGGGGATGGCGTGTCCATACTGGAAACGGCTGACGGCGCGCTCAGCGAGGTGTCTGCCATGGTGCAAAGGTTGTCCCAATTGTGCGTCAAGGCCTCCCATGGCGTGTTGACAGACTCCGACAGGCAGACCATAGAGGCGGAGGCGGCCCAGATACGCTCAGAGATAGAGCGCGTATCCCAGGTGACCGAGTTTAACAGCCAGATTTTGCTGGATGGCAGCTTTGCCCTCAAAGGATATACGGACAATTTGGATATCAAGGTCAATTACTACTCGGAAACCGTGCCGGTGGGCAAGTACACACTGACCTCTCTGACCATCACCGATGAGCTGGATGGGGACGGGGTGCCCACGGGAAATAAGACGGTCAGCCTGCCCGGCGGAGCGGTATTGGGAGCGGGATTTCCTATAGATGCCCAGGCGGCCAGGGTGGAAAATGGGCTGCTCTCCATCAAGGCCTCCAACGGCTTTGAGGTGGTGGTGGATCTGAACAAAGCCAGTTCAGCCGCCTATGGGCCGGTGGTAATGGATCTGACCGGCAAGGGCAATATGCGGCTGCAGGTGGGGGCCAATGAGGGGCAGGTGGTGTCCATGCAGATTCCCGCCGTAAATCTGCGCAATCTGTCTTTGGAAAAAATCGATCTCAGCACCCGAAAGGGAGCGGAGTGGGCCACAGGCAGGGTGCGTTATGCCCTGGAATACCTCAACCAGGTGCGGGCAAATCTGGGCGCATACCAGAACCGCATAGAGTCTACGATTAAGACCTTGGATGCCACGGAGGAGAATATGACCGCCTCCTACGCCCGTATTATGGATGTGGATATGGCCAAGGAGATGACAGAGTATACCACACTGCAGGTGTTGACCCAGGCGGGTACCTCCATGCTGGCCCAGGCCAATGAGCGACCCTCCCAGATCCTGCAGCTGCTGCAATAATCTATGGATCAGGAGAGGAAGCGGGAATTTACCCGCCGTATATCCCAGGCCAATCCCACAGGCCTGGTGGTGATTTTGTATGATATGGCCCTGGCATATCTGGAGGAGGGCAGGCAGGCCTTGGAGCAAGGGGATGCGCTAGCCTTTGGCAGAAGCCTGGACAGAGCTTTGGCTTGCATATCCCAATTGATCTCTTCCCTGCGCATGGAGTATGCGCCTGCCGGAGAGCTATTATCTTTATACCGCTATTGCGTGCGCATCCTGGGTCAGGCCCGGCGCAGCATGGAGGCAAAGAGATTGGAAGAGGTGGAGGCGGTGTTGGCTCCCTTGCGGCAGGCATATGCACAGCTGGAGTCGCAGAATCTGGATCGGGCAGTCATGGGCAACCGGCAGGAGGTGTATGCCGGTCTGACCTATGGCCCTGGCCATTTGGTGGAGGGGACCCGTGCCGACAGCGGTCAGAGAGGTTTTTTTGTATAATATTGACAAGGACAAAAATCGCCGGTTTTCTAAGGAAACCGGCGATTTTTCTATGTCCGGAGGGATATGGATCTGACGAATATTGGCGAAAACGGAGAAGTTGGCTTTTTTCCCCTGGGCATATGGACAGATCCGGGGGGCTGTTTTATAATATATGAAAAGCCCATTCTGGCATATAGATTTTTCTCAATTTCTATTTCTATCTAGCTTTTCTGGCAGATTTCCTGCCATTATTCCTCTGACGGGCAAAGTCTTGCTTCCCATTATTTTTGCCTCTGACGGGCAAAGCCTTGTTTCGCATTATTTTTGCCTCTGACGGGCAAAGCCTTGTTTCGCATTATTTTTGCCTCTGACGGGCAAAGTCTTATTTCCCATTATTTTTGCCTTTGACGGGCAAAGTCTTATTTCCCATTATTTTTGCCTAAAATTTGTTGGAGCTGTGTTTTTTGTACCCTTTTTTGGGAGGAGAGCCTATGGTTCTATTTTGTCTGTTGACTGGGGCTGCCATATGGGATGTTTTGTTCAAAAAAATACCCAATTGGCTTACAGCCTCCCTGGCGGTGGGAGGCATATTGCAGGCCTGTATTCTGGGGGATGGGCCGGCCATGGCCCGGAGTCTGGCTATGGCTGGGGCGGTGTTGCTGCTGCTGTTTCCCTTTTTCTCCCTGGGGGGGCTGGGGGCGGGAGATGTGAAATTATTGTCAGGAATTGCACTGTACATGGCCGGAGAGGAGTTTTTGCGTTTTGTCTTCCGGGGCATGGTTTTGGGGCTGGCCATATATGGCCTGACAGCCTTGGGCAGAGGGATGGGCCGGCTGAGGGGCAGAGGGAAAAACTGCGGGGCCAAGGTGATTGGTCTGCGGCACAGGATACCCCTGGCTCTGCCCTTTTGGCTCAGCCTGTTATGGCTGCGGGGAGGTTGGTTTTGAGGAAAAGAGAGGGAGTTTTGGCCTTGTTGGATTTGGAGGAGGAATTTGCTTCCCTCTTGCAGGCCTTTTTGGAGGAGCAGAGGGAATGTCCCTGGCAGGTGGAGGGATACACCAAGTGGGAGAGCTGGCAGGCGCAGATGGAGGGCAGGGGTCTGGAGGTTTTGGTGGCCAGCGAGCGGGCCTATAGGGAGGAGTTGGAGGCGGTTCCGGCCAAGAAACGCATACTGTTGCTGGAATGGGGGCTGCTTCGGCCCGACCGTTGGCTGTGTATAGACAAATACCAAAAGGCCCAGGATATATGGAGGGGGATTTTGGGCCATTGTCAGGATCTGGACAGTGTGGAATGGCCTATGGAGGCCTTAGAGGGGAATACGGTATTTCTGGGCATGTACTCTCCGGTGCGGCGCTGTTTTCAGACCAGTTTCTGTCTGACGCTGAGTCAGATTTTGGCCAGGGAGCATAAGGTCTTGTATATGAATTTTGAGCATTATTCCGGCCTGGACGGGCTGGCTCCCAAGGCGGGGCAAAGGGATCTGGGGGATGTGCTCTTCTTTCTCACCCAAAGCCCGGAACGATTTTTAATCCGGCTGGAATCCATCATCCAAAGCCATGGGCAGGTGGATTACATACCGCCTATGCGGGTGGGTTCCCATCTGGGGATGGTGGGTGCCAAGGAGTGGAAGCGCTTATTTGGCCTGCTGTCCGAGAGCGGCAAATATCAGTATGTCTTACTGGATCTGAGCGAGAATTTACAAGGTTTATTGGATATTCTGCGGCTGTGCAAATGTGTATTCACACTGACCAAGGAGGATGGCCCGGCCCGGGGTAAGATTTTGCAGTATGAGCAATTATTGCAAAAAAGCCAATATGGAGATGTGTTGGAAAAAACCCAAAAACTGCATTTGCCCTTATTCCGCCCCTTGCCCAGGGAGGTAGAGCAATATACGCGCAGCGATTTGGCGGCGTATATTCAGAGGCTGATGGGAACTTGGCATTTGGAGGAGGCGCATGGATTCCCAGGAGAGAAACAGGTGGAAACAGGCCTTAAAGGCCAGGATTTTGGAGGAGGTCAACCTTTCCTCCGAGATGGATGACGAAGCCCTACAGGAGAGGGTGTTGGAGGCTGTGCTGGGGGAGGAGGGGCTATTCCTGCTCTCCCCCGGGGATAAGGCGGATTTGGCCAAGGAGTTGTTTGACTCTCTGCGCAAATTGGATCTCTTACAGCTCTTTGTGGAGGATGCGCAGATTACGGAGATCATGATAAATGGCCGGGAGCATATCTTTGTGGAGAGGGGAGGGCGGCTGGAGAGGCTGGACCGCAGTTTTGAGTCTGAGGAGATGTTTTTTAATGTCATACAGCAAATTGTATCCGGCTGTAACCGTATAGTCAATGAATCCTCTCCCATAGTGGATGCCAGGTTGGGGGATGGTTCCAGGGTCAACGTGGTGCTGCCCCCTGTGGCCTTGAATGGGCCTATTTTGACCATAAGACGTTTTCCCCAAAGGCCCATCACGTCCCAGGATTTGGTGGCCGGAGGTTCTATCAGCCGGGAGGCTATGGAATTGCTCAAACTCTTAGTGACTGCCAAATACAATATCTTTATCAGCGGAGGGACGGGCAGCGGTAAGACGACCTTTTTAAATGTCCTGTCCGGTTTTATTCCCAAGAAAGAGAGGATTATCACCATAGAGGATTCGGCGGAATTGCAGTTGCAGGATGTGGACAATCTGGTGAGACTGGAAACCCGAAATGCCAATGTAGAGGGCTGTCTGCCTGTGGGTATGCGGGATTTGCTCAAGAGTTCCCTGCGTATGCGGCCGGATCGGATTATTCTGGGGGAGGTGCGTGGGGCGGAGGCGGCGGATCTGCTCCAGTGCCTTAATACCGGACATGACGGCAGTATGTCCACCGGCCATGCCAACAGCTGCAAGGATATGCTGTCCCGCTTGGAGATGATGGTGCTGATGGGCATGGACATACCCCTGGCGGCTATTAAAGGGCAGATTGCCTCCGGTTTGGATATTATGGTGCATCTGGGGAGGCTTAGGGATGGGAGCCGTAAGGTATTGGAGATTGTAGAGGTGGACGGGCTGGAGGGGGATATATGTCTGCATCCTCTGTATGTCTTTGCCGAAGAGGGCAGGGGGGAAAAGGTGCGGGGGCAGTGGCAGCAGAAAGGGGAGTTGCGCAATGTGGGCAAATTGGCGGCTGCGGGATTGGATGAAGGTCTGGCTAGGGGATAGGGGCTGGATATGGGCGGCAAAGGAGGTGGCGCTCTGCCTATCGGCAGTTTGTGTGCTGGCGTATTTTTTCTACAGGAGCTTCTGGGCCATACCTCCATTATTGCCTCTGGGCCTGGGGCTGGCCTGGCACAGGCACGGCAGGCGCAGCCGTGTGAGGCAGGAGCAGAGGGAGGCGGTCTTTGGGGAATGGGCCTTGAGCGTGTCGGCGGCCATGCGGGCCGGGTATTCCCTAGAAAATGCCGTTATTGCTAGCATAGAGGATATGGCGTCTCTGTTTGGATCAGGATCGGAGATATGCCGGGAGCTGTCCAGAATACGGGAGGGCATACGATTCAACCAAAAGGCGGAGGATTTGCTGGAACAGATGGGCCGGCGATGGAATCTGGATATGGCCAGGGATTTAGCGGCCATGGTGGCTGTGGCAAAAAAGACCGGCGGCAATTTGCCCGGGCTGATGGACAGTTTTGGCAATATGGTGTTTGGGCAAAAGAGGCTCCGGGAGGAGATGGCTGCCAGACAGGCGGGGCGGCGCATGGAACAGACCATAATGAACTGGATGCCCCTGGGCATCATGCTGTATGTGGATATAGCCAATCAGGGGTATTTTGCCGTCTTATACCGCAATGCGCAGGGTGTGGCCATTATGACTGCCCTGCTGGCTATTTATGTAGGCGGTTACGCATGGTCGGAGCATATTTTGGATAGGGGGTAGCCATGTGGATCTATGGCATTAGCGGCATATATGCCCTGGCGCTGCTGGTTTTGGCCCTGGCTTCCCGACGGGGAGCCAAGGGGCAGGGTCTGTGGAAGTCTATGGGCAGCAAGCTGGCCTCTTGGCTGGGGGCATGGGGAGAGAGGCCTGGGTTGGGTTACAAGTTGGCCAAGCTGGGCGGAGGGGATCAGGCCTGCTTGACCCTGGAATATAGGGCCAAGAAATACGCCCTGGCGATGTTGCTGATAGGCTTAGGCTGTCTTTTTGCCCTGCTGGCTCAGGCTAAGGGAGGCCAAGTCCGGGCAAAAATGGAGGAGGGGAGGTGGGAAAAATCTCTTTGGGAAGGGGAACCCCTGGAATTGGAGGCTGAGGTAGAGGGGGAGTGGAAAGGCAGGCTGTCTTGGGAGCTGGCACCCAAATCCTGGACAAAGGAGGAGATGGAAGTCTTTGGAAAACAATGCTATGGAGAGGTACTGGCCTATTTGGAGGAGCAGAGCGGAGGACTGGAGAGGGTAGAGGCCTCCCTGGATTTGCCGGCGGAGTGGGGGGAGTATCCCTTTTCCCTGGCTTGGACTAGCAGCCATAGCCAGTGGATGAGCGCCGGAGGCCGTCTGCTGGCCCTGCCGGAGTCGCCAGTGGATATGGAATTGGAACTGCGGCTGAGCTTGGAAGATTGGGAGCAGCGATATTCTATACCCCTGCGGCTGGCGCCGGCTGAGGGGCAGTGGGAGAGGAGGTTGGAGGATGCCTTGGATATGGCGGCGGCCAGCCAGGCATATGAGAGCCATTTCCGCCCCCCGGAGCAGGTGGGGGGCAGGGGCGTTGTCTGGCGTCGCCGGTCCGGCAGCGGAGCTGGGCGCATACTTGCGCTATTTGGGCTGGCGGCGGCTCTGGTATTTTGGGGCATGGATCAGGATGTGGAAAGGCTGTGGAACAAGCGCAGGCAGGAGATGGAGGAGGATTACCCCATGGTGGCTGGCAAATTGGCCATATATGTACAGGCAGGGCTGCCTATCCGAAAGGCTTTTGAGCGTATTGCCGGGGAGGGGGGAGGCCGAGGGAGGCCCAGGGCCATTCATGAGGAGATGGCTGCTGCCCTGCGGGAGATAGGCCTGGGGGCATCGGAGATACGGGCCTATGAGCATATGGGGCAGAGAACGGATCTTGCCTCCTATATACGTCTGGCGGCCCTGCTGGGGCAAAATGTGCGCCGGGGTTCAGGGAGGCTGGCAGAGCGTTTGGAACAGGAGGCAAAGGAGGCTGGTGAGAGGCAGTTGGAGCGCAGGAGAAAGGAGGGGGAGGAGTTGGGGACCAAGCTCTTGCTGCCCATGATGTGTATGTTGACAGTGGTAATGGCCATGGTGATTTTGCCGGCTTTTTTTGCCTTGGGTTAGTCGGCGCAAGACGTGGCGGAAAAGAAAAAAGGAGGAAGAGATGAAGGGATGGAAGGCGTTTTGGCAGGAAGAGGACGGTATGGGTACGGTGGAGATGATATTGATCATCGTGGTTCTGATAGGTTTGGTTCTTTTTTTCAAGGACAATATCACAGAGGTGGTGGAAACCATCTTCAAGAAAATTGGAAGCCAGGCGAGAAAAGTCTAAGACATGGGGGATATGCCACCGTATATATGGCTCTGTGCGCCGGAGCCTTGGCGCTTTTGGCTCTAGCTCTGGTGGAGGGGGCCCGTAGCGGCTGTGTGCGGATGGAGGGGCAGATTGTGGGGCAGACCGCTTTGCATTCCGCTCTTGGGGAATACCACAGGGAGTTGTGGAAACAGTATCACTTGCTGTTTTTGGATGCGGCTTATGGGGGGGAGAAAGCGGCAAAGGAGGCGGTGCAAGGGAGGATACAGTGGTATTTGGACAAAAACCTGCCCAGGGATGGGGTTTTCTTGCAGGAGATTCCCTGGGTGTATAAGGACTGGCTGCGCCTGTCCGTGCGTGCGGCTCCTCTGCGGGGCATATCTCTGGCTTCGGATTGGGGAGGCGCCGTTTTCCGGCAGAGGGCGGCCAGGGTTATGGAAAACCGTTGGGGCTTTACTTATCCCGCCTATTTGGAGGAGGCCTTTTCCACTGTGACAGACCGCGCTTTAGACAGACAGGATGTGGCCGGACAGAGGCGGGCGGCCTTAGAGGCTTTGGGGCGCTATCGTTATACGCCCCGGGAGGATGCTGTGGAAGAGGATGTGCCAGACGGGGAGGGAGACAAGTCGGGGGAGGGCCGTAAGCCGGCGGCGAATAAACCCAAAAAGAAGCTGGATCCCCTGCCCATACCCAATCCCTGTCAGTGGCTGGAGGGGCGCTTGGGCCAGGGCATATTGGCTCTGGCTCTGCCACAACCGGGGGAGTATTCCAAAAACCGGGCAGAGCTGGAAAATTTGATCCATGCCCGGCGGGGCAGACAGGATTTGTGGCAGGGAAATATGCCCAGACCCCAGAGGCAGGCCGTGGCTGGGGGTCTGGGTGAGAAATGGCTTTTTATGGAGTATGTGGTTTTTTACAGCGGGCATTACGGCCATATCAATGAGAAAAATCAACTGAAATACCAAATGGAATATGTGCTGTGGGGAGGCGGAGGAGATGAGGAAAACTTACGCATAACGGCATCCAGACTGATGGCTCTGCGGGAGGCGGCCAATCTGGCCCATCTATATGGGGAGGAGAAGAAGCGGGGGTTGGCGCGTGAGGTATCCCAGGCCATCTGTGCCCTGTTGCAAGTGCCTGAGGCTGCGCCGGTACTGGAGTCGGTGATATTGCTCAGCTGGGCTTCTTGGGAGAGTGTCTTGGATCTGAAGCAGCTCTTTTCCGGAGGCAGGGTGCCCTTGATCAAGACAGAGGAGCAATGGCGGAGCGATTTGGATGCCGTCTTGGGCGGAGGCGGAGAAGAAAGGCATGGGGAAGACAGCGGATTATGTTATTTGGACTATCTGCGCATCTTTTTCCTGCTGGGAGGGGAGGAGGAATTGACATTCCGCTTTATGGACATAGTGGAGATGGATATCAGAGCCACGCCATATAATAAAGACTTCTGTCTGGATGGCTGCATAGACGCATTTATATCCCCATTGGTGATAGAAAGCGGTTTTGGGTACAGTTATGAGATGGAGAGGACTATGGAGTATTAGACATGATCAAGCCTGGGCAGCGCCTTTTTTTCTTTTACGCCTGTATGAAAAATACAGATTTACTTGCGGCCTTCTCCAATGGGTATTTTGCGTATTCGGGCAGACGCAAAAAAGGGCGCTGCCCAGCCGTGATGGCCGGAAGCCGGCTGCTGCCCTGGGGTCTATGGCGGTGGAGGCTGCTGCTATACTGCCCTTTGTCTTATTCTTTTGCATGGCTCTGACCGTGCCGGTGGAAATACTGCGTTTGCATGGGAATTTGCAGCTGGCTCTGTGGGATGCGGGAAACAGAGCGGCTGGGGCGCAGATGGCGTTGGGCGAGAAGGGGGATGTGGGCCGACCGCTGGAGGCGGCAATCTCCCAATTGGGCCTCAAAGCCTGGGTGGCGGAGGGGGCGGGCAGGGAGTATCTGGAGAACTCTCCTCTGAGAGACGGGGAAGCTTCTTTGATGCTCTGGGAATCCCAATTGCGGAATGGGGAGGACTGTGTGGATTTGCATTTGACTTATGCGGTGGGACTGCCCCAGTCCTGGTTTGCTCCCTTCTCCTTTCGCATGAGCAACCATTACTATGGTAAGATCTGGACCGGCTACAGTCTGGGTCCTGGAGAGGGGGGAGATGGCCGGGAGCAGTTGGTGTATGTGGCCGAGCATGGGCGGGTATACCATACAGATGCCGGATGCAGCCACCTGGATCTGTCGGTGGAGATAGCGGCCAGGAGCGCAGTGGGAGGTATGCGTAATGCCCAGGGAGGCCGGTACAAGCCTTGCAAGCTCTGTAAGGAAGAGGAGGGGGCAGAGGTGTATATCACCAAGGAGGGGGATAAATTTCACAACAGGCTTACCTGCCAGGGTCTGAGCCGCAGGGTGTACAGTCTGGGAAAATCCCAGGCCGGCGGCCTGCCCCCTTGCTCCAGATGCGGGAAAGGGGGATAGAATGCGGGAGAATAGGCGATTTACCCAGGGGGCATCCAATGGTGGATATATGAGCTTGGAGGCGGCACTGGTATTTCCGGTTATTATTTTCGGCCTGTTTTTTGCCCTCTCTATGATGTTATACCAGTATAACCGCTGTATACAGGGTCAGAGGCTGTCTGTCTTGGTTCTAGAGGCGGCTATCTCTCCGGCGGAGAAGCCCCGGGAGAGGGAGGCATATCTGGCCTCGTACTATAGTTCTATGGGGCGGGGAGCCTATGTGGCCTTTGCCGAAGAAACGCCGGCGTTGTCATGGAATCGGAGCCGGTGGGCAGCCAAGGGTGGAACCCGTCAGGGGTCCTTTCCCTGGGGGGCGGAGTTTTTGGGGTTGGGGGCCTATGGGGCATGGGCTTTGGAGGAGAGGGCGGCAGCGCATTTATACCAACCCTCTCGATGGATGCACCTGGGCATAGCCTGGATGGAGGAGAGTGAGGAGTGAGTATGTTGCAGATGGAATATATACGCAGTTTGCATTGCAATTATGAAAGGCTCAAGCTGGAGGAAAAGCCGGATCAGGACAGGTATCAGTATTGTATCTTAGGCAGGGGGGGTATACATTATCTCCTGCCCTGCTCCCTGCGGATTTTGGATGGAAACGCATATTTATATTATGATATTTCGTCTATGCAAAATGTCTGTAAGAAATACTTCCACGGAGTGGTGGATAGGCGGTGGATGAAGGATTTTTTGTGGAATATGAAGCAGTTGCATTTGGAATTGCGGCGTTTTTTGTTGGACGACAGAAATGTGCTCTGGAGCCCAGAGTATATATTCCAGGAGGTGGAGAAGAACGACTTTTATTTTATGTATGTGCCTTACTACGGAGGGGAATGCGGATTTTTGCGTCTGGTGGAGTTTTGGGTAGAGCATATAGATTACGAGGATGAGGCCTTGGTGGAGTTTGTATATAAGGCCCATGAGCAGTTTGAGCTTTTGGGGAGCTTGTATCTGGAGGAGCAGATTTTTGTCGATGAGAAGCTGCTGGATAAGGTGCTGCCCACATCGCGTTTTGCCCCAGCCTCCGGGGCTGTTTCCGGGGATGCCCTGCCGGCCTATGCCGTAGCAGAGGACTCTTTGGCCATAGCCATGCCCGCCAGGGCGGAGGCAGCCCATGGCCAGGGAAGAAAAAGAGGCAGAGTCCAGCAGGAGGCCGCTTCCATATCTGGGGATATGGAGGGGGCATTGCGCCGGCAGGAGGCTGTTTTTCATCTGGAGAAGCCCAAGTCCGGGGAGGGATTTTGGTCTAGGTGGCAGAAAAAGGCCAGGAAGGACAAGGCGGTTTTACGGGAGTCTGGGAGAGAGAAGGCTCCGGATGAGGTTCCTTTCAAGGAGGAGGCCTATGCGTCCGTAGGAGAATGGGCGGAGCATATGCCTCTGACTGTGGAGGAATATGGCAAGACCCAGTATTTGGATATGGAGGATGGGGAGGAGGGGAGGCTGTACTCCCGGGAGGGACATATCTTGGCCAGGATGGACACTTTTCCTCTGGTTTTGGGCAAGAGCCGGGAGGCGGCGGGCTGTGTTTTGCCGGATTTGTCAGTGAGCCGTACCCATGCCCGCATATGCAGGGAGGGGGAGATATTGTATTTGGAGGACTTAAATTCTACAAACGGCACTTTTCAAAATGGCCTGCGGCTTTTGCCCTATGAGAGGAAGAGATTGGAGATAGGGGATGAGATCCGCCTGGGCAAGGTTTTGTTATTCTACAGATAAGCAGCAGGGGTATTCAAGTTGAAATGGGCTTTTTTTTCTGATAGAGTAGAAAGGAGAGTGTGAAATAAGGCCTGAGGGAGGGGAAAGTCTTGAGAATCCATATTTATTACGGCGGCAGGGGATTTGTAACGGATCCCACTCTGTGGGTCATAGAAAAATTTACGGAAGTACTGGAGGAATTGCGGGTGCAGGTGGAGAGGTATAATCTCTATGAGCACAAGAATTTGAGCACACTGCCAAGCACCCTCAAGGATGCAGATGGCATAGTGTTGGCCACAACTGTAGAATGGTATGGCATAGGCGGCGCCATGCAGCAGTTCCTGGATGCCTGTTGGTTATATGGGGATAGGGAGAAGATACCCTCCATCTATATGTGCCCCATAGTCATGTCCACTACCTATGGAGAGAGGGAGGCGGAGCTAAATCTGATCACGGCCTGGGAGATTCTGGGCGGCCGGCCCTGCAGCGGACTGTGCGGATACATAGGGGAGAATGTGGCTTTGGAGCTGCATGAAACCTATCACAGTATAGTGGAGAGAAAGGCGGAGAACCTCTACAGGACGGTTAATCAAAAGCAAGCCTCTTTTCCCGCCAGCAACCAGGCGGTAAAGCAACAGATATCCACTACCCCGCGCATGGATCTCTCCCCCCAGGAAACGGAGGAATTGTCCCGTTTTGTGGCCAATGAGGAATATGTGCAGCAGCAAAAGGAGGATATACTGGAGTTGTCCAATATGTTCCGGGACAGGTTGAAAGAGGATAAGGGGGCGGATGAGGAGTATTTGAGCGCCTTTCGCCGCCGTTTTGTACCTCAGAGGGGATTTCAAGCCTCCTATACGCTGGTGGTGGATGGATGGACCAGGGTGCTGCGGCTGGGCATTCGGGAGCAGGATTTGGATTGTTATTATGAGGACAATAAGGCGGGATCGGCGCCGGCGGATGGAACGATTAGCCTGCCAAAATCTACCTTGGAAGATATTACCAAGGGGCGCATGACTTTTCAGAGGGCATTTATGTCCGGCAATATGCGCATGAAAGGAGAGTTTAGGCTGTTGAGGCTGCTGGATGAGTTATTCCCCTTTGCTGCCCAGGTATAAGAGCCGAATAGGAGGTTTCCATGGAGGAGAAGTGTTTGTTTTGTCAGCTGGCCCAGGGAGAGCTGCCCAGCCATACCATTTACGAGGATGGGATTTGCAGGGTGATCCTGGATGCCTTTCCCGGCACCAGAGGCCATGCCCTGATCCTGCCCAAAGCGCATAGCCGGGATTTGATGGAGTTGCCAGAAGAGGTGGCGGCTCATTGTATGCAGGTAGCAAAGAAACTGGCCGGGCCTATGATGGAGAAACTGGGGGCTTCCGGTTTGAATCTGGTGCAAAATAATGGGGCGGCGGCCGGCCAGACCATCTTCCATTTTCATTTGCATCTGCTGCCCCAATATGGACAGGAGGGGGAGATGGGGCTGTGGAAGCCCCGAAAGGCAGATTCCATAGAGCAGGAGAGGCTGGCGGCACTGCTGGCCTGGCCCGAGGAGGCCCGGACATGAGGGAGATACAGACAGAGAGCATCAGCCAGGCCTTGGCGGATATATGCCAGGAGGTATGCTGCCAATTGGGGCCGGATATGGAGCAGGCCTTGGAGTCTGCCCTGGCCCGGGAGAGCAATGCCGTAGGAGCCAGGGTATTGGAGCAATTGCAGGAGAATTTGCAGATAGCCAGGCAGGAGCATATACCCATATGCCAGGATACGGGCATGGCCGTGGTCTTTGTCCGCCTGGGGCAGGATGCGCATATAGTGGGGGGAATGCTGGAGGAGGCTATACATGAGGGCATACGGCGGGGATATAGCCGGGCCTATCTGCGCAAATCCGTGGTTTCAGATCCCTTTTTGCGGCAGAATACTGGGGACAATACGCCGGCAGTCATACATTATGAGCTGGTGGCTGGGGATGGGCTGGAGCTGACACTGGCGCCCAAGGGATTTGGCAGTGAGAATATGAGCCGCATTTGTATGTTGAAGCCGGCCGATGGCATAGAGGGGGCTAAGGAGGCTGTTTTGGAGGCCATTCGAGAAGCTGGCGCCAATGCCTGTCCGCCCTTGGTGGTGGGTGTGGGTGTGGGCGGCACCTTTGAGAAAGCTGCGCTTTTGGCAAAAAAAGCTCTGTTGCGTCCGGTGGGAGTCAGATCGCCTTTGGAGCATATTGCGCAGATGGAGAGGGAGATACTGGATAGGGCTAATTCCCTGGGCATAGGCCCTGGAGGGCTGGGCGGGGATTGTACGGCCTTGGCTGTACATATAGAGAGTTATGCCACCCATATAGCAGGTCTGCCGTTGGCTGTCAATATGTGTTGTCATGCCAATCGCCATGGGGTTTGCCGTCTGTAAGCTTGTTTGCACAGACATTTCTCTGGGAGCAAAAAAGATAGATCATTCGCTGTTATCATAGTATGGATATGGGTATGGAAACTGGCATGGAGGCAGAGATGGAAAAGGGTAAGAAGACCGGGCGGACGGCGGCGGGGAGCGCCTTGCTTCCCAAGCGCCTTTCAGTGCCGTTTTCCCGGGAGGAGGCCTTGGATCTGCAAATAGGGGATTATGTATATTTGACCGGCAGCCTATATACGGCCAGGGATGCCGCCCACGCCAGAATGGCGCAGGCTTTGGCAGAGGGCGGGAAGCTGCCCTTTGACCTGGAGGGACAGCTGCTTTATTATATGGGGCCATCTCCGGCCAGGGAGGGTCAGGTAATAGGATCAGCCGGACCCACTACCTCCGGCCGTATGGATAAGTATACTCCTCAGCTGTTGGATTTAGGCCTTTTGGGAATGATAGGCAAGGGGCAGAGGAGCCGTCCGGTGATGGAAGGACTGCAGCGCAATGGAGCCGTGTATTTTGCAGCTGTGGGGGGCGCCGGAGCCTTGCTGTCCAAGTGCATAAGGGACTCCCGGGTGGTGGCTTATGCAGATTTGGGAACAGAGGCCATACGCTGGCTGGAGGTGGAGGATTTTCCCGTCTTTGTCGTTGGCGACAGCTGGGGAGGGGATTGGTATGCGCAGGTTGGCAGCCAATTAGGGAAAGGGCAATGAAAAAACATATACGAATAGAAAAAATCATTAAGCGCTACTTCTTTCAAGCCCCCATCTATGTGGCCAGGCTGGCTTGGCATGGGAAAAAGACGCTGAGGCTGGCACGGCGCTTGCGCAAATTTCCAGAGGATGCCCAGGCCCGTATCAAGGCAAAGGCAAATTACCTGGAAGCCTATGCCCTGGTGCAGGAGATAGCCCGCAAGATCAATCTGGCGGGCAGCATAGAGGTGGAGGCCATAGGCCTGGAAAATCTGCCCAAGGAGGATGGGTTTATGTTTTTTCCCAACCACCAGGGTTTGTATGATGTCATAGCCATAGTGGATACCTGCCCCAGGCCCTTTTCCTTTGTGATCAAACAGGAGGCGGCCAGGATCATCCTGCTCAAGCAGGTGGTGGAGGCCTTGGGCGCTCATCCCATTGATAGGGAGGATTTACGTCAATCCCTAAAAGTGATTCAAAAGGTGGGCAAGGAGGTGCAGGGAGGGAAGAATTTTTTGATCTTTGCCGAGGGCACCCGTTCCAAGAAGGGAAATGTGCCCCTAGAATTCAAGGGGGGCAGCTTTAAGAGCGCTATGTCGGCGAGATGTCCCATAGTACCCTGCGCGCTGATCGATGCATTCAAGCCCTTTGATCAAGGGAGTATAGAGCCGGTTAAGGTGCGGCTGGTGTATTTGCCGCCGTTGTATTTTGAAGAATATGGGCATATGAGCAGCAAGGAACTGGCGGATACGGTGCGAGGTCGTATCGTTAAGGCCATAGAAAAGCATGGATAGGGAGAAAGCTTGCCGGTATATCTAGGGGGAAGTGCAAATCGCCCCGGGGAAAACAGCCGGGAAAATCCCGACTGTCCCAATATACATGATTTGGATGTGCCACAGTTAAAAGCGCAGTCCGGTTTTCTCCAGGGCGGAGAGCAGACCTAAGCCCAGCAGGCCGCAGGAGAGGGCTTCGCCTATGGCCACGCTTATGGCCAGAGGAATATACGCCGGCTCCAGGCCGTAAACGTGGATGAGCAGCAGAGGGATGATCAGAGTATTGGCCAATATGGGGGGCAGTGGCGCCAAAAGGCGCCTTTTTTTATTTCGGCAAAGCATATGGGTTCCCCAGGCGCCCAATAGTGTAGCCAGAGAGCCAAAGAGGATATCCAGCGGCGCGGCCCCGGTGAGCAGGTTGGCCAGGAGGCATCCGGCGAACAGGCCCGGCACGGCCACAGGCGTGAAATACGGCAGTATGGTCAGGCTTTCGGAAAAACGGATTTGGATGGCTCCGCTGGAGAGGCCCAGCAAATGGGCGAGAAAGGTCAGGGCTACATACAGAGCGGCTATGGCAGCCCCCTGGGTGAGATGGGTGGTGATAGATTTTTTCATATTTTTCTCCTTAGTTTTGTTTTAGGTCAGGATGGTTTCGAACTGACCGCAGGGAGTTTGCCTGCTCCCCAGCCTTGCCCAGTATAGCAAAAGGAGACAGCCAGGACAAGAGGAAAATGTTTGCTTAAATTTTGCTAAATTTAAGGGGGCTTGCCTTGACAAAGCTTGTACAGGGGGGATAGTATCTAAATTATGGCTGGCAGTTCGGCCTTGAGGAGAGAGAAAAATATAAGGGGTAAACATATGGCAGAGATAAAGATAGGGGGCAGATGTCTGTCCATTCCTCTGATACAAGGGGGCATGGGCGTAGGCGTGAGCATGTCCAATTTGGCCGGCTCTGTAGCTGGGCAGGGGGGTATGGGCGTAATATCTGCGGCCCAAATAGGGTTTATGGAGGAGGATTTTGCCCAAAATGCCAGAAAGGCCAATTTGCGGGTTCTGGCGAGGGAGATACATAAGGCCAAGGCCTTGGCCGGAGGCCGGGGCATGGTGGGAGTCAATATTATGTGCGCCACCCAGGGGTACGAGGAATATGTGGCTGCGGCAGTGGAGGCTGGCGCCGATGCCATTATCTCCGGCGCGGGCCTGCCTACGGCCCTGCCGGAGTTGGCCGCAGGGTCTGATGTGGCCTTGGCGCCCATAGTGTCCAGCGCCAAATCCGCTTCCGTGGTTTGTAAATATTGGGAAAAGCGCTATCGGCGCTGGCCGGATTTTGTGGTGATAGAGGGGCCTTTGGCCGGAGGGCATTTGGGCTTTTCGCCGGAGGAGATAGGGGCTGGAGAGGCCTTTGTCGACAGGGTGGGTGAGATCTTGGAAGCAGTACGGGATTTCGCCGGCAGAAAGGGCAGCGCCATACCGGTTTTCTTGGCCGGCGGTATTTTTGATGCGGAGGACATACGCAAAGCCCTGGCCCTGGGCGCAGACGGAGTGCAGATAGGCACCCGCTTTGTGGCCACAGAGGAATGTGATGCCCATCCGTCCTATAAACAGGCCTTTGTAGATGCCGGGGAGGGGGATGTCGCCATCATTAAAAGTCCTGTAGGCATGCCGGGCCGGGCCCTGCGCAACGCATTTGTGGAAAAGGCGGCGCTGGAGAGGATACCGGTAAGGCATTGTTACCAATGTATCAAGACCTGTCAGCCGGCCACCACGCCGTATTGTATCAGCAAGGCCCTGATAGATGCCGTAAAAGGGGATGCGCAGGGCGGATTGGTGTTTTGCGGAGCCAAGGTGGGCAGGATAAAGGCCATAGTGCCAGTGGAGGAATTGGTTCGGGAGCTGTCCGTCGGTTGGGCATAGAGCGGAGGCGCTATGTGGGGAAAGTGTTTGTGTACGGCTTTTGCCGCCTTTGTATGGGCGGCGGATAGGGATGCCAAGGCTGGGGCAAAAACCAGGGCTAAGGCCTTCCCGCAGCCTGGGGTAGATGGGAGACGGCAGCCTTTTTCCGCCTGGTTGGAGAGGGATTATCTGGAAAATACCGGAGCTTTTCTTCACTTGGGGCAGAGGAGGCCGGCCTTGGTTCTGGCGCTTTCTATGGCCCTGCTGGTAGGGATCAAGCTGGGATTTCTCTCTTGGGTAGGCAAGGAGAAACCCTCCGCCTGGGAGAATTTGCAGGGCGCGGGTTATGCTTTTTTGGCTGCGGGCGCGCTGGGAAATGTGGAGGATAGGCTGTCAAAAGGGTATGTTATCGATTATCTTCGCTTCCGCAGAGGCCCTGCCCGGCTTAGGCGTATAGTGTGGAATTTATCGGATATTTTGATATTTGCCGGTACGAGTCTGTGGCTGCTGGGTTCTCGGCTCAGCGGATACGGGGAGGGGGCGTGACTTGCATTATATCTTTGTACATGGTCTGGGACAGAATGCCGACAGCTGGGGCCAGGTGATCAGTGCGCTGCATATGGATGTGGAGGTGGAGACGCCAAATATCTTTGCCCTGTGCGCCGGGGAGATGGATTACCGGAATTTGTATAAGGCTTTTTCGGCGTATTGTGATCAGCGGGAGGGGCATATTGCCATTTGCGGCTTGTCCTTGGGCGGGGTATTGGGCCTGCATTATGCTATCGAACACCCCCAAAAGATAGCTTCTCTGGTTCTGATAGGCACGCAGTATCAAATGCCAAAACACTGGATGGCTGTGCAGAATTTGATTTTTCAGCTTATGCCCCAAAAGGCTTTTTTGTCCCTGGGCATGACCAAGAAGGATGTGATTTCCCTGACAAAATCCATGATGGATTTGGATTTTTCCAGGGGATTGAGGGAGATTTCTTGTCCGGTTTTGCTGCTCTGTGGAGAAAAAGACAGGGTCAATCTCAGGGCTTCCAGAGAATTGGATGCCCGCTTATCCCGCTCTGCATTGGAGATGATTCCAGGCGCAGGACATGAAGTCAATACGGACAATCCCCTGGAAATGGGAGAGGCGATAGGCCGATTTTTTAAGAATCAAGTTAGGTAATTTTTTTCTTGTATCAGAGCTAATTTCCGCTATGAAATTGCCCTAAGTACAAAAAAGAACCCCTTTTCAGACAAGAACCGGTCTGATAAAAGGGGTTCGCTTTATTGTATCCATATTGCGGCAGCCGCAGATCTTTTGCCCGGTATCAGCTGCCCGGGCTTGCGCCCTAAATAGCCCGGAAGTGGGTGCCGGCGCGGCCTTTTAATGCCTCGGTGGCATTCTCCGGGGAGGTGATAATGGCCACGCCCTCCGGGCAGCGTTCCAGGTAGGATATGGCGGCCTGTATTTTGGGCAGCATGGTGCCGGCCTCGAACTGGCCCTCCTGTATCCAGGCCTTGGCTTGGGCGATATTTGCCTGGGATAGGGGTTTGGGGGATTTGCCCTTGTAATCTAGGTAGACATTGTCCACATCCGTCAAGATCAAAAGCCGGTCAACGGCCAAATCCCCGGCCAGCTTGCCGGCAATGGCATCCTTGTCTATCAAGGCGCTGGCCCCTTTGAGCTGGCCCTGCTGTTCGATTACGGGTATGCCGCCGCCACCGGCTGCGATAACAATTTGTCCGGCTTTAAAGAGGAGCTTAATGCTGTCCAATTCCACGATTTCCAAGGGGGCGGGTTGGGCGACAATGCGGCGGTATCCCTTGCCGGGAAACTCCTGCACATGGTTGCCCTTGCTGGTTTCCAACTGCGCATCCTCTTTGGACATAAAGCGGCCCACGGGCTTGGAGGGTGCATAGAATGCTTCGTCATAGGCATCCACCACCACCTGGGTCAGCACACTGGCCACCGGAGTGGATATGCCTCTTTGCAGCAATTCGCTTTTCAGCGCATTTTGCAGGTCAAAGCCCAGATATCCCTGCCCCATGGCGGAGCATATGCACATGGGAGTGGGGTTGTAATCTATGTATATGCGGCGTAATTCGGTCATGGCCTTGTGTATCATGCTCACCTGCATCCCGGCCCCATAGCTTATGGCCATGTGGGAGGAGAGTCCGGCCAGATCGGCCAAGGCCTTGGCAGTCTTATTCTTCGATTCCCATTGTTTGGCGGGGGTGGCGCCCAGGGCTTCCCTGCCCAGAGAAACCAGCAATTGATATTTTTCCATACAAAGCTCCATTCTGTGGATGATTTTGCTCCCAAAAAGGGAATAATATAATACTATCACAAGGGGGGGTGGCTTACAAGCGTTGGGCTGAGGGGAAAGTTCTCGATTTTATACATTGCAATAGACAAAAAATTATCGGAATATGATACAATAGGGAAAAATCATCAGCTCAGGGAGGACATAGGGAGATGGAAGGCAACAAATATTCTGTTCCGTGCATTTACCCCATTAGGGATGCCTCAATGGAGAGGCTGCGCGCAAATGTTCCGGGATCTAAGAGCATTACCAACAGGGCCTTGATATTGGCGGCCATGGCCGGCGGGGATTCGGTGATTCAGGGCATGCTTTTCGGCGGAGATTCGCGAAGCCTGCTGGGAGCCTTGGAGAGCCTGGGATTTGCCATGGAGGTGGATGAGGCCAAGGGGGAAACCCGCATAAGGGGGCTGGGAGGCGTTCTGCCCCTGGATCGGGCTTTGGTATATGTGGGAAGCGCAGGCACGGCGGCCAGATTTCTCACGGCCTGGTTGGGCATATCCCAGGGGAGTTATACGCTGGATTCCTCTGAGCAGATGCGGCGGAGGCCCATGGCGGATTTGCTGGATTCGCTGCAGGATTTGGGCTGCGGCATACGCTGTCTGGACCAGCCGGGGCATTTTCCCTTTGTGTTGGAGGGCCGTGGGTTTGCCAAAGGCCATGTGGAGGTCAATGTGGATGCCAGCAGCCAATATTTGAGCGGTCTGCTGATGGCGGCGCCACTCTCCGGCCGGGATATGGTATTTACCATAGCAGGCAGCCACGGCATGGCCTATGTAAATATGACCCTGCGCATGATGGAAGAATTTGGCGTGTCATCCCAGAGGCTGGAAAATGGGGATATTCTCATACCCGGAGGGCAAAAATACCGGCCCAGGCTGTATAAGGTGGAGCCGGATATGTCGGCGGCGGCCTATTTTTATGCCATGTCGCCTTTGCTGGGTGTGGAGGTGCAGGTGAGGGGCATACACAGACCCTCCTTGCAGGGGGATGTGGAATTTTTGGATGTGCTGGAGCGACTGGGCTGCCGCCAGGAGGATCACGCTGAGGGCATATTGCTGCTGCCCCCGGAGTCGGAGCATTACCCCGGCATAGATGTGGAGATGGCTTCCATGTCGGACCAGGCCATCACCATGGCCGTTTTGGCGGCATATGGAACTACGCCCACCCTCATACGCAATATTGCCCACATACGCCGGCAGGAATCCGATCGCATGGAGGCGATATGTGACAATTTGGGGCGTATGGGCATATTGACCAAGCAGTCTGAGCATAATCTGACCATATATCCAGGCCGGGCCAAGGGAGCAGGCCTGCCTACCCGGGATGACCATAGGCTGGCTATGGGATTTGCTCTGGCAGGCCTGCGCACTCCGGGCGTGATCATAGAGGATCCGGATTGCTGCAAAAAGAGTTTTGAGGGATTTTTCTCTGTGCTGGACGGGCTGGTGGCGCCGTATATCCATAAGGAAACCGCCGGCTGACGGAGGGGATGGGATATACCCATGTGCAGGCCGTGGCGGCTTTGCAAGGTCTGGGGAGGCATATTGCCTTCTCAGGCCTTTTTATATTCTAGAGGCGGGACAGAGTCAGCCCCGCCTTTGTTTGGATAAAAATACAAAAATGCCATTGACAAGGGGGCTTGCCCATCGTAAAATGCAAAACATAGTATTCATACTAAAATTATATGAATTAAACAGCGAGGAGGTTTGGACATGGGAAGAATATTGGAAAATGCCACCCAACTGATAGGAAGAACCCCCCTGCTAAGGCTGTCCAATTACGCCAGGACCCAAGGGCTGGACAAGGCGCGGATTTTTGGCAAGCTGGAATATCTCAATCCGGCGGGCAGCGTCAAAGACAGAATAGCGCTGGCCATGATAGAGGATGCGGAGAACAGGGGACTGTTGGTCCCGGGGGCAACGATTATAGAACCAACGTCGGGCAATACAGGTATAGGACTGGCGGCAGTGGCCGCCATCAAGGGGTATAAGATTTTGCTGACCCTGCCGGATACCATGAGTGTGGAGAGGCGCAATCTGCTGAAGGCCTATGGGGCCCGGCTGGAGCTGACTGAGGGGGCCAAGGGGATGCGGGGCGCCATAGAGAGGGCCCGGGAGATACAGGCCGAAACGCCGGGATCTTTGATACTGGGGCAATTTGACAATGGGGCCAATCCCGAGGCCCACTATAGGCATACCGGACCGGAGATCTGGGAGGATGCCCAGGGCCAAGTGGATGTGCTGGTGGCAGGTGTGGGCACCGGTGGAACCATATCTGGAGCGGGGAAATACTTAAAGGAAAGGAATCCCCGCCTGTGGGTGGCTGCTGTAGAACCTAAGGATTCGCCAGTGCTCTCTGGAGGGGCTGCCGGCCCTCACAAGATACAGGGCATAGGTGCGGGATTTGTGCCGGCCACGCTGGATACAGAGGTCTATGATCAGATTTTGCCCATAGGCAATGAAGAGGCCATGGAGCATGGCCGTCTGCTGGCCAGAAGCGAGGGCATACTGGCCGGCATCAGCTCCGGTGCCGCATTGGCGGCAGCCGCGGTTCTGGCCAGGGAGGAGAGATTTGCCGGCAAGTCCATTGTCGTGGTGTTGCCGGATTCCGGAGATAGGTATCTGTCCACGGCCATGTTCCAAGAAGAATAAGATCCCGGGAGAAAGCGCGATGATAGAACTTATCCATGTATCCAAGACTTTTGTGGGCAAGGAGGGCCGGGTGGAGGCCCTAAAGGACATATGTCTGGAGATAGGCAGGGGGCAGATTTGCGGCATAATAGGCATGAGCGGCGCGGGCAAATCTACGCTGGTCCGCTGTCTGAATTATTTGGAAAAACCCACATCGGGCCGTGTGTTGGTGGATGGGCAGGATTTATCCCTGCTCAACGGACGGCAGCTGCGGGCCCTGAGGCGGGATGTGTCTATGATATTCCAGCATTTTCACCTGCTGATGCAAAGGACCGTGCTGGACAATGTTTGTTTTCCTATGGAAATAGCGGGAAAGGGCCGCAGGGAGGCCAGGGCCAGAGCCTTGGAGCTGCTGGAAACCGTGGGCCTGTCGGACAAGGCCGGCGCTTATCCGGCGCAGCTGTCCGGAGGCCAAAAACAGAGAGTGGCTATAGCCAGGGCCTTGGCCAACAATCCCAAGGTGCTGCTCTGCGATGAGGCCACCAGCGCGCTGGATCCGGCCACTACCAAGTCCATTCTGGCGCTGCTGCAGCAGATCAACAGGGATTTTGGCATTACCATAGTCATCATTACCCATGAGATGTCCGTTGTACAGGAGATTTGCAGCCATGTGGCCATAGTGGATGCGGGCGTGCTGGCAGAGAGCGGCCAGGTGGCGGAGGTCTTTGCCAAGCCCAAGAGCATGGCGGCCAAAAAATTGGTGTTTATGGCCAACCAGAGCCGGGAGGTGATGGAGGGCAAGCGCTGTATACGGGTGGTGTTTGACGGCGAGTCCTCATTCCAGCCGGTGGTGGCCAATATGGTGCTTTTGCACAAGGAACCGGTTAACATACTGTTGGCCAATACCAAGGACATAGGCGGTAAGGCCTATGGGCAGATGGTGTTGCAGCTGCCGGTGGATGAGGATGTGGCTGATAGGATGATAGCGTATCTGGGCAGCCAGGGGCTGGAAGTGGAGGAGTTGGCGGAATATGTGGAGTGATGCTGTTTGGGGCATGCTGGGCAAGGAATTGTTGGCCACACTGTATATGACCTTGACCTCGGCTTTTGTGGCCTATCTTCTGGGCCTGCCCGTGGGCGTATTGCTGGTGCTGACGGCGCCGGGGGGGTTAAAGCCCTTGGGATGGGTGTATAAAATACTGGATATAGCCGTCAATCTGTTGCGAAGCGTACCCTTTTTGATTTTGATGATCTGCGTGATCCCCCTGACCAGGTGGATAGCCGGCCGCTCCTATGGCCCGGGGGCCACCATAGTGCCGCTGACATTGGCGGCGGCGCCCTTTATCGCCAGGCTGGTACAAGCCTCCCTGCAGGAGGTGGACAAGGGGGTGATAGAGGCGGCGCAGAGCATGGGCGCAGGCACTTGGACCATAGTCAGCCGGGTAATGCTGGTGGAGGCCCGGTCCTCCCTGATTGCCAATGGCACCATAGCGCTGGGCACCATTTTGGGATATTCGGCTATGGCCGGAGCCATGGGAGGAGGCGGCCTGGGCGATGTGGCCATACGCTATGGTTATCACAGGTATCAGGTGGATATTATGCTGGTCACTGTGGGTATTTTGGTTTTGTTGGTGCAGGGCATGCAATGGATAGGCGGATATGTGGCCATGGCTCTGGACAAGCGGCGAAGCGGGTGATGTTCCATCTGTCTACGGGCCGTATTTACGCCAAGGGGCTTCGGGGAAAAGTGGACACAGTGGATTTTTCCTCCGGGGAATGGGAACCCTTGGGCCGGGAGCGGCTGCCGGGCGGATGTTTAGTATATGCAGGAAAGTTGATGGGAAAACCAGGTTTTGCACAAAGAAAGTGAGGAGCGTATGAAAAAAAGGATTGTAGGCACAGTGTTGGCATCTGTTTTGGTCCTGGGAACTCTGGCCGGCTGCGGTCAGGCGGCGCCGGCGCAGGAGAGCTCGGCAGCCCAGACAGAGGCAGCAGCGCAGACCGAGGCGGCCCAGACGTCGGCGGATACCTTGATCACCATAGCGGCCACAGCTGTACCCCATGCTGAGATTCTTGAGGCGGCCGCACCCCTGTTGGAGGCCAAGGGGTATACGCTGGAGGTGACGGTATTTGACGATTATGTACAGCCCAACAAGGTGGTGGATGCCGGTGATATGGATGCCAATTATTTCCAGCACACTCCCTATCTGAACAGTTTTAATGAGGAGCAGGGCACGGAGGTGGTCAGCGTGGCAGGCATACATTATGAGCCCCTGGGCCTCTACGCCGGCAAGGTGTCGGATTTGGCGGCCATAGGCGAGGGTGCTACCATAGCCATACCCAATGACACCACCAATGAGGCCAGAGCCTTGCTGCTGCTGCAGGACAATGGTTTGATCAAACTGGCGGACAATGTGGATATTACGGCGACGGTCAATGACATAGTGGAAAATCCCCACGGCATAGAGTTTGTGGAGTTGGAGGCCGCTCAGGTGGCCAGGACGCTGCCGGATGTATCCTTTGGCGTACTCAACGGCAACTATGCGCTGGAGGCAGGCTTGTCCGTGTCGGATGCTTTGGCTTATGAGCAGAGCGATTCTGAGGCGGCTTCCACCTATGTGAATATTGTGGCTGTGAAGAAGGGCAATGAGAGCGCGGATAAGATTTTGGCCTTGATCGATGTGTTGCAATCTCAGGAAATTCGGGATTTCATCCTGGAGAAGTACCAGGGCAGCGTGCTGCCTTATGGCAACTAATAGTATTTTTGCGGCGGGGAAGGGCAGATGCCCTTCCCTAGCGCGCTGTAAGGGGTGAGGGTATGAAAATTTCTACCAAGGGCAGATATGCCGTCCGCATTATGCTGGATCTGGCCTTGCACAACAGCGGTGAGTGTATCAAGGTCAAGGAGATTGCGGCCAGGGAGGGCATCAGTGAGAAATACCTGGAGCAGATTATCGCTGTCCTCAACAAGGGGGGATATGTGCACAGTGTGCGCGGCGCCCAGGGAGGGTACAGGCTGGCCAAGGAGCCGGTGGACTGCACGGTGGGGCAGATCCTGCGGCTGACTGAGGGTTCTTTGGCTCCGGTGGCCTGTCTGGAGGATGGATATGGGGAGTGTGCAAGGTATGACACTTGTGAAACCCTGGCCGTCTGGCAGCAATTGCACCAGGCCATAGAGTCGGTGGTGGACGGCGTTACCCTGGCTGACTTGGTAGAACAAAGGCAGAGGCGCATAGCAGCTATGGATTACAGCATTTGATATTTTCGCAAAAAAATGGCAGCCAACAGGCTGCCATTTTTTTGGCGCCAGGCCCGAAAGCCCGGCATCCAGTACATTAAGAGGGGGAGTAATTTGTACAGTAGAAAGTATCTTTGGGGGAGATTTCTTTCTACGCTTTTTATTCTAGCAAACAAATGTGAACAAAATGTGGGCAATTCATAAAGGATTTCTGAAAGCCATAAGGAAGATATAAAGAATGTCTGGCTTATTCGCTTTCGTCGGCATCGGCGGCCACGGCGCTGGCTATGGTGCTGACTACGGCGACAATAACAGCAAAGAGCACGATCAAAAATCCGCCAGCCAAAATAGGAAATGCCATAGTATTCCTCCTTTATACACAAAAAATGACTATTTATTTATATTATTATAGGGTGTATCCGGGGGAAATGCAAGCGGCCGGAGAAAATGTCCTGCCCTCCAGGCGGCTGACCCGCCGCAAAAAAATGCCCAGGGGCAAATTTGGCCGAAATTTGGCCTGGAATGGCCATTCTGGCCCAGGGGAGGGGGGGATTTACCATGGAAAGTTTGTGAAAAAAGCCCAGGGGTATATGTATTGACTTTTGCTCTTCCAGGGTATAGTGTGTTGATATGGCGATGTTCCATAGGTTAGACCGCTGAGGCGGCGCCGGTCAGATTATTCTATTTCATTCTGTTATTTCATGTTTTCTGCAAGTATTCCCTTTTTTTGAAAATTTGTGCATTGGGGTTTTTGTTAGAGCGTCCTGGCCTGGTATAAGGTCGGGAATGGAGCTTTTCCTTTGTTTGTCTTTTTTGATGGGGAGGGGAGGATGGAGGCGGGCAAAAAGCCGTACGGACAGGAGCGATTGGCCGGCTTGCTGCAGGATTACAGTACACAAAAGCAGCAGTCTTTGATACAGATGAAAAAGGGGCTTATGGCCAAGGAGGCTTTTTTGGAGGAGGCCAGGCAGCACATACGCGCGTATTACCCCTCGGGAGATGAGGAGGAGAGAGCGTTGCTGGAGGCCTTTGTCCAATACATATTTGGCTATGCCGAGTTGAGCGTTTTGATAGACGATCCGGACATATCGGATATACGGGTGCTGTCCTATGACAATATCCGGATAAAACGCCTGGGAAAAAGGCGAAATTCTGGCATATGTTTTGCCAGCGATCAGGAATACCGCCGTTTTATTGAGTATCTGGCCACGAAAAATCAAGTCAATATTTCCAATCTGAATGCCATACAGAGATTTACCGATCATGAGAGCCATCCGGATTTTATTCTCCGTTTTACCCTGTCCATGCCCCTGGTCAACACTTATCCCGTGCCTTATCTGGCCATACGTAAGGTGCCTAGAAAATTTCCCTCCATGGGAAATCTGATAGAGAGGCAGATGCTGGATCTGTCCATGGCCAAAATGCTGATTCGCAGATTTCGCCAGGGCTCCACTCTGATATGTGGGGGCAATTCCTCCGGTAAGACCACACTGCTCAACGCACTGAAGGAAACCCTGCCCAACGATATGGCCGTACTGGTGGCGCAGCAGGCGGATGAGCTGACTACCAAGAGCCATCCGGATATGATGTTCCTCCACTCCCTGCCGGGCAGCGGGGAAAGCCAGGTACACTATGACCTAAAGAGCATCAGCATAGCCGGTCTGACCATGGATGTGGATTTTTTTATCGTAGGTGAAATCAAGGGCGGGGAGGCCTTGTATCTGTTGAATGCGGCATATACGGGGCAGCTGTGCGCAGGCACTATACACGCGCCCTCCGCCAGAAAAGCCACGGACAAGCTGGTGGACTACTGTCTGCACGAGAGCCGGTATGCGCGAAATGAACTGATGCGCATGCTGGATTGTTTCCAGACCCTGGTATTTATGCGTTCGTATAAAGTGGCGGAGGTGTATGAGATTTTGGGTTGGAATGAGGAGAAAAAGGAATTGGAGTATAAAAAACTGTTTGGAGGAGGGGATACATGCGCCTAGGTTTGCGGACAGTTATAGCGATTGCCCTTTTTGGGGGATTTTTTGCCCTGTTTTGGTATGCCGGCAGCCGCAGCCTTTTGCGGCAGATTCTGCAAAATACCTATAAATATATGGACCAGGCCAGGCGCAACAGCCTGAAGCATAGAAGGCGCTTGCTGCTCTTATCCAAGGAAAAAGGGGGTTGGTATGGCAGAATTGAGCGTATGCTTATCTACAGCGGCCTGTATCAGCGCATACCCTTTATGGGAGTGGAGCTGTGGCTGGCCATACAGGGGGCGGTAGCTGGGCTGTGTATGCTGGCTGGAGCGATTTTGGGAGGCGGCCCGGCCTATGGCTTCCTGGGGGTGGCTCTGTGGCTGGCTTTGGGCCGCCTGGCAGAGGTCTGGATGTGCGCCAGGCAATTTGCCAGGGTCAATGAGGATTTGCTGAAATTTTTAGATTTTTTGGGGAATTACAGCCTGACCTCAGGGGAGATTACGGGGATATTCCACCAGATAGGAAAATATATGCAGGAACCTCTGCGCAGCGCCCTGAATGCCTGTTACTATGAGGCGGCTACCTCTGGGGATGCCTCGCTGGCCCTTTTGGCGCTGGCGGAGAAGATTGAGCATCCCAAGTTTAAGGATTTGATAAGGAATCTGGAGATAAGCTCCAGATATGCGGCGGATTTTAAAGAGCTGGTCAGGCACAGTCGCAGGGATCTGCGGGATTATCTGCGGGGAAGGCAGGAGAGGAGGGGGCTGTATGGGGAGGCCTTGGCGCAGATGGCCATTTTGTTTGCCATGGCCCTGGTGATTATTGCTGCAACGGCAAATTTGACCGGACTGGATTTTTGGCAGGTGGCCTGGGGCAGTCTGCCAGGCAAGGGGGGAACCGTTGCCCTGCTTTGTATCGCATTGATGATGTTGGGGGATTTGTACAAGCTGTAAATGAGATGGGGATATCCAAGGCATTCCCATGGGAAAGGAGGGGATATGCGGTTTTGGGCTGGGGTAGCGGCCGCAGGGCTCTTTGGGCTGGCTGTAGCGGCCTGGCTGGGGGCAGAGAGAGGGGGAGAGGGGGCCGGAGATTTTTTTCTCGGCAGGCTGGGGCAGGGATTGGAGAGGAGGAGCAGGCTCTCGGAAGCCGGAGCCATAGGAGCCTATCTGCGTAAAAAGGGGGCTGCCTACCACTTTGGCGCCTGGCTGCACGCCCATGGATATGTGCTGCTGCACTTGGCCATGGCGGCGGCCGGTCTGGTTCTGGGCAGTCCCTGGGGGATGGGTGTGGGAGTTTTGTTGGCGCTGATCCTGTTGGCCTTGCCTGGCTGTATGGTGGAGTGGGGAAATAAAAAGGACAATGAGGAGATGCTGCCGGACATAAAAATGGTGTATCACACCCTGTCTATACAGATGAAAGCCGGGGTTTATGTACTGGATTCCTTGATGGAAATCTATGGTTGTGTGGAGCATAGGCGATTGCGGGAGGCATTGATGGATCTGTCAGGGGATTTGGTTATGAAAGGCAAGATGGAAGAGGCTCTGGCCCGATTTCAAAGCCGGTTTGACAATCCTCATGTAGATGCGTTGTGCATTACCCTATTGCAGGCGCTGGATTCAGGCCAGGCTGTGGAGCTGTTGCAGGATTTGGCGGATCAGGTCAAGGACTTGGAATGGGCCTTATTGGAGAGAAAAAAGGCGGCTTTGGACAGAAAGTTTACTTTTTATCAACTGGCCATGCTGGCCGCCGTTTTGGTGATGGTGTTATATGCCTGCGTTGTGGAGCTGCTCCGCACGGGCATGGTGTTTTAGCTGACGGCACTGCCTGCCGTCAAGGGGGAAAAGGAGGAAGATATGGCAGAGAGAAGAATGTATGGAGATGGGGGCCGCTGTGGAGGAAAGGGATGTGCCTGCGGAAAGAGCTGTAACGGTGGAAAAGCCCGTATCGGAGCTTTTGGAGGGCCGGCTCTGGCTGAGGGGGTGGAGATGGGCCTGGCCAGAGCCAAGGCCTGGGCATGGGGATACAGCCGGGGCATAGACGGCATATTGGTGACCGTGGGCCTGTGCATTATCGCCCTGCTGCTCTGTGTGGTGATGAAGGACAAAATGGCCCTATTGTTGGAAAATGTCATACAGTCCATGAATAATAAGGCTACGGCCATATTGCAGGGGCCTTAGGAGGGGGGATGGAAATTGAAGAAATGGGGACAGGGGGCCGGAAGCTTCTCCCGGGGCAGCGTGCTGGATGTAATGCCCGTGTTTATGGCTATCTTGGGCATGAGTTTGCTGATGTGGGCCTTTTTGTCCTATATCCGTCTTTTGGAGATCAGAAGTGGCGTATCCTTATTAGGCCGCAGATATATGCTGATCATGGAAACCAAGGGGTATCTGCCGGCTGAGGAGGCGGAACGCCTGGCCGGGGAATTGGAGGCCATGGGTGTGGAAAACCTGTCTTTGGAGGGCAGTACGATGGAGGCGGCAGGATATGGAGAAGGCATTTGCCTGCGCATACAGGGAAGCCTTCGGGGGCAGGTGGTAGCCGTAGGGGGCATCAGCAGAGCGGCTATAGGGGAGGAGGAGTTTGTTGTATTCCAGGAATTGGTGTCCACGGCCAAGAATTGATGAAATTCCGGGTGGAGCCAGGCCGGGAAAGGTCGGTTTGTTTGTTCCGCCCTATTTTGTCTTTGTTTTGGCTGTGCTTTTGTTGTATCAGGCACAGTGCAGAGAGGCGGCACTGGTATCCCAAAGGGTGGAGGATGCCCTGGCCATGTCCAATTTGGCGGCTGCAGTGGCGGATATGGAGGCTTATGGCCGGACAGGAAGGCTGCGCATATGGGATGCCAAACAGTGTCTGGATTTGTACAGTAAGGCCTTAGAAAAAAATCTGGAATCTGTGGGTGGTTTGCAGCCGGGCAGCGGTCAGTTGCTGGAATTTGCCATATACCAGCCTCTAAGGGAGGGAGTGGAGATTTTTTACTATACCCGGGGCGGTGTGTGGGAGTATTCCAAAGCCGCTTTGGGGGAGGTGTATACGCCTAATGGAAAGAGGGTGGAAAGCCTGACTGTATACAGCAAGGCGGAGTTCGCGCTGGAGGCTATATTTGGTCTATCCCTGCGGGGGGTAAAGGAGAACAGCATAGATGTATTGTCGGCCCTGCCTCCCTGGGATGGGGAGGAGGCTGGGGGCTAGGGCGGTGGCACAAGGGCTGGCAGAGGCACAAGGGATAGCTGCGGCAAAGATGTGGAGGCGGTAAGCGTTGCGGCTACGGCAAAGCATAGGGGGCAAAAGATGCGGAGGGTAAAACAGTCTGCGGGAAAAGCTATAGCTGCGGCAAAGATGTGGCGGCAACAAGGCATATGGCTGTGGTCTGGCACAAGTTTGGCATAGGATAGGGGGAGTATGGAGAATAAGAGAGGCAGGGCTTTGGCCTTGGCCGCTTTGGCGGCTTTTGTGGCGGCTGCGGCTGTCTATGGTATATTACTGTATTTAGAAAGACAGGCCCTGGCTCCTTATGCCAGGGAGGCTGTATGGGTAGCCGCCCGGCCCATACCCAGGGGCAGCCGGCTGTCCAGCCCCTACTTGGAGGACTGGGTGCGGGAGGTCCGGATGGAGGCATCCATGATACCCAAGGGGGCAGTGCGGGAAAAGTCTGATTTGGAGGGGCGCATACTGGCCTGGGATCTGGGTGAGGGTATGGTGGTGGGGCATGAATGCCTGTTGGATGGAGAGGATATGACGGCTGGCATGGAGCATCCTGTTCTGGCGGGATTTCGGGCGGAGGATCTGTACCAGGCTGTGGGAGGAGTGCTTCGCAGCGGGGATAGGGTACATATCTATGCCCTGGATAGGGAGAGCGGCATAGAACAAGGCGTATGGGAGAATGTGTATGTATGTCAGGTTTTTGATCAGCAGGGTAAGGAAATCTTGGATGCCGATGGGGGTAAGCCGGCCGGCCGTATCAATATACTGCTGGAGAAGCGGGATGCCCCGCTGTTTTATGAAGCAATTTTGCAGGGAGAGTTGTGTGTAGTCAAAGATATGGGGGATTGAGGCCGTGGTTTGGCAACCTCTGCAAATGATGATCTTCTTAATCTTTGGCGGCGGCTTATCCCTAATTTTTTTGTCCAGGCTGAGCAGGGGATATTACCGCTTTGACATATATGCAGCCGTATTTCTGGGCGGCAGCGCCCTCTGGGCAGGCCTATGCCTGGCCCTAGGGCTGATGCGCGGCCGGGAGGGCTGTGGAGGGGAAGGCAATGCCCTGCTGGCCCGGGTGGAGGGGCTTTGGGGATATTCTTTCCAAGGGCAGAGGGAAGGCCTGTGGCAGGCGCTGGCTGGAGAGGCAGGCGGGGCAGCCTTAGCCGGTCCGGCCGCTGGGGATGGCGGACCTTGGGTTCTGCTGGGGGTATTTGGCGTTTATCTGTTGGGCTGCGCCTGGATGGACAGCCAGACCACCTGGGTTTGCAATGTTTGGCATGGCCTGGGCTTGGCTGCTCTGGGAGGCTGGCTGGTCATTTATGGGAATGGGAGCGCATGGATATACTGGATTTTTTGGCTGGGGGCGCAATGGTTTTTGTTCCGCCCTTGGTATGGACTGGCGGACGTGTATGTTTTTTCCCTGAGCGGCTGTCTGCTTTTGGCCATGGGACACGGGCTGGAGTCCTGTCTTAGACATATGCTCTGGGCATGGCTGTTTCTGGTTATCAAGCTGCTGGCCGCCCGGTTTCTGGGTCTGCTTGGCAAAAGCTTTAGCACGCTTAGGAGGCAGCTCTTGTCCTCTGGCAGGCGCTGGAGATGGGCACAGGACAGAGCTTTAAGCGGAGAGGGGGAGGGCAATCCATTTATACCGTATATTTATGCAGGATTTTGGGTGGAAATCGCCATTATTGCATGGTTTTATACATAAAAAATAAAAATATTCTTTTTTACGAAAAAATACTTGCATTTTATGTTGAGGGGTGGTATAAGTATGCAAAGGGCAGGTGAGGCCAAGGGAAAAGACCACATCCTGTTCTTGGCAGTGGGCCGGGAGGCCGTGATATGGAGTCGGGCAAATGGGAAGCCCGATTCGCATAAGTTTTTTCAATGAGGAGGTAAGTGTATGAAAAAGTGGATGTACATCTCAGCTATGGCTATGGCATTTGTATTGGCTCTGGGAGGCTGTTCCGGCTCTGGCAGCTCCGGCTCCGCTGAGGCGGAGAGCGCCGCCGGTCAGGCAAGCGTTGCAGCAGAGTCTGCCGCTGGCGGGGAAACGGCTGCGGCTCAGGAGGACAAGGTGTGGATAGTAGGCACCAATGCGGAGTTCCCTCCTTTTGAGTATGTGGCGGACAATGGGGAACCGGACGGCTTTGATATAGCTTTGATCAAGAAGATAGGTGAGAAGCTGGGCATGGAGGTGCAGATAGAGAATATGGAGTTCAATTCCATTATCTCCTCCATAGGCACCAAGATTGATGCTTCTATCTCTGGCATGACCATCACTGAGGAGAGGAAGCAGGCTGTGGACTTCTCCGATCCCTACTATGAGGCTGTGCAATATGTGATTGTGGGCAAGGACTCTGCCATAGCGGCAGCTGCGGATCTGGAGGGCAAGACCATAGGCGTGCAATTGGGTACGACCGGCGGTTATCTGGCGGAGGAGATAGCTGGCGCCACAGTGCAGACCTATAATAAGGCTGTGGATGCTGTCAATGATTTGGTCAATGGCCGTGTGGATGCGGTGATAGTGGATAAGAACCCGGCTATGGTATTTGCCTCCAATATGGCAGACAAGGTTACTGCTCTGCCAGGCCAGGATTTTGGCTTTGCCGCTGAGAATTATGGCATAGTATTGCCCAAGGGCAGTGAGATGACTGCTCTGGTCAATCAGGCCCTGGCCGATTTGAAGGCTGACGGCACCTATGATGCCTTGGTAAAACAGTATATAGAGGAAGTGGAATAAAGATAAAAGCAAGGGCATAAGCGGCTGCTTATGCCCTCTTTGCTTTGGCCCGGGCGGCAAAATACAGGCAGGAGGCTTTGGTATGGGAGATTGGGCAGTCCTTTGGGAAAAGATCCAAGCGGCTTTTCTTGTGGGCGACAGATGGATTTTGTATATGAAGGGTTTGGGCATCACCCTGCAGGTGGCCGTATTTGCCGCCTTTTTGGGCGTGGCCATAGGTACGGTGCTGGCCTTTATGCGCATGGCGGTCAATAAGCAGGGCAAGCCGGGGGTTTTGTCGGCCATCGCCGGCATCTATATAGACATTATCCGGGGGACGCCCTCTGTACTCCAATTGATGATTATGTGGTTCGTAGTGCTGGCCTCTTGCAAAAATGCCATACTGGTGGCCTCCCTGGCTTTTGGCATCAACTCCGGAGCATATGTGGCGGAGATAGTTCGGGCCGGCATATTGGCTGTGGATAAGGGGCAGACAGAGGCCGGCCGCGCATTGGGCCTATCCGGCTTCGCCACCATGCGTTTTATCGTTTTGCCCCAGGCCTTTAAAAATGTACTGCCGCCTTTGGGCAACGAGTTTATCGTACTGATAAAGGAAACGGCCATTGTAGGTTATGTGGGCATGAGCGATTTGACCAGAGTGGCCAATCAGATCTCCTCCAAGACCTATGAAGCATTTGTGCCTTTGGTGGGAGCGGCCATCATATACTTTATATTGATAAAAATTCTCACCCTGCTCTTATCTGCCCTGGAAAGGAGGCTGCGCGCCAGTGATCATCGTTAAAAACTTGCAAAAATCCTTTGGAAGTCATTCCGTGCTGCAGGGCGTGGATGCGCATATCAAAAAAGGGGAGAAGATCGTGGTCGTAGGCCCGTCCGGCTCCGGAAAGAGCACCTTTTTGCGCTGTCTGAACCGCCTGGAGGAGCCTACGGGAGGGGAGATATGGTTTGACGGACAGGAGGTTACTGCCAAGTCCGCAGACATCAACAAGATACGTGAACAGATGGGCATGGTGTTCCAGCATTTCAATCTGTTTTCCAATCTGACTGTTTTGGAGAATATTACGCTGGCTCCCATACTCTTGGGAAAAATGAGCAGGGAGGAGGCAGAACAAAAGGCCCGGGCTCTTTTGCAGAGAGTGGGTCTGGAGGAAAAAGCCATGGCTTACCCCGCCTCCCTCAGCGGAGGACAGAAACAGCGCATAGCCATAGTGCGTTCCCTGGCCATGAATCCCAAGGTCATGTTATTTGACGAACCCACCTCCGCTCTGGATCCTGAAATGGTGGGCGAGGTGCTGGAGGTGATGAAGGAGCTGGCTGACAGCGGTATGACTATGGTGGTGGTCACCCATGAGATGGGATTTGCCAAGGAGGTGGGTACCCGGATTTGGTTTATGGACGAGGGTCGGCTTATAGAGGAAAACACACCGGATCAGTTTTTTTCCCATCCTCAAAGCCCTAGATTGCAGGAGTTTCTCTCCAAGGTTCTTTAAACTGGGAAAATCTCCGGCACCGGCAGCTCGGGGCATATCATCTCCCGGGAAACAAGTGGTATCTCCGGGAATTCTTTTCCAGAGGATGATAGGGAAAGGGAGGCGGAGCCGGGCCGGCTGCTTTCCGCCGAGGCATTTTGGCAGGCCGGCCTATCTGAGGAGGAGAATAGTTTGAAAACAGTTGTGATCAATACCAGTCCAAGAAAACAATGGAATACGGCAAAATTATTAAAATCAGCCGCTGAGGGAGCCTTGGATTCCGGAGCTGAAGTAGAGTATATAGATTTGTATGATTTGCATTTTACCGGATGCAGAAGCTGTATGCTCTGTAAAAGAAAAGATGTCAAGAGGTGCTGTTGCTATTGGAAAGATGATCTGTCGCCGGTCTTAGACAAAATTTTTTCGGCAAACACCTTGCTGATTGGAACCTCCATTTATCTCGGACGGCCTACCAGCCATTACTTTGCGCTTTTGGAAAGGCTGCATTTTTCCGCCCTGCCGTATGACGATTACAGTAATTATTTTACCGGCAGCGTGAATGTTGGAATGTTTGTCACTATGAATGCCACAGAAGAGTTTTATGAAAAAGCTTATAGAGAAAGGTTTGAGGAATATGCAAAAGAGTTTGAAATGTTGAATGGGGAGGTATGTCTATACCCATGTTATGACACGCTGCAGGTGTCAGATTATTCTAAATTCAATATGGGAAGCTTTGATGAGGAGAGGAAGAAAGCCGTGCATCTAAAGCAGTTTCCTATAGACCTGGAAAACGCTTTTTCGATAGGAAAAAAACTGAGTGTGTAACTGGCCTTTTGGCGCAAACCTGGTAAAAGCGAATATCATAACGATGGGAGAGAAGGGGGTGTTGCAGTAACGATTTTTAATCAGTACTGCAACACCCCCTTAACTTTGTGTAAAGAAAAAGGGCATCGTGCTAATGATATGTACCCTCTTTACTGGACAACCAGTAAGGAGGGTATTTTTTTATGCGTTATAGTTACAAGTACAAGCGGAAATGCGTCGAACTATACAGGGAAGGGAAGTGGCCAGAAACTCCGGATGGGATAAAGAATC